>JADFAK010000046.1 GCA_015665315.1 Flavobacteriales bacterium
TAACCAAGCAACGGCTTTCACCTTGCTTCTTTTAAACCGCTTGAACTTGTTCAGGATCCAATTGATCATCCGATGGTGTAGGTAGTAGAAAACTGGTTTCAGGCTTCTATGGTTTAGCTTCCCGCATTTCAACAGGACGTCGACAATGACTATTATTCGTTAATTTTGAATAGTCCGAAATATGGGTAGCTTAAAGCCGATTCATGGTCAACGGCAGAGACTATAGACCGAAGAAGAAATCGAACAAATCTGCATAGAATGGGAGAACTGGTAATTAACGAGAATTTGAAATATCTATTCATAGCCTTAATCCTATCACTTTCTTGCACTTCCAAGAACTCATCTCCAGAAGTCGTGAACTTTGTAATAGACAATGGAAAAGGAGATACATTGAACGAGTTTGACTATCCCTTGATTCATGACTATTACTTTTTAGATCAGGATAATCTGGACAGTGCCATTTTCAACAAAGAAGCGCGAAAAAGAATATCTGGAACTCTCATATTTGGCTTAATTCAACAAGAAACCTTTTTGAACAGACAGCTTACCTTCAAAGGAGTCCAGAATTCAAATTTTTCACACTTCGAAGAACCAAGCGATTTCTTTCTGCATGAAGAATACAATCTTGACAATTATGAGGTTGTAATCCTGAACGACTACTACGACTCAGATACCAAACCACTGACCAGGCATCAGATGTTGGCCGCAGTTGATTTAGGGACTAGTGACACATTGATCTTTCAAGAACTGAACATTGCTCAGAAATCGAATTACGTATTGCTCAACCTCATAACATATGAGACATGGGAAATACGTGATGAAATGCATGAGTTGATGACGGATTTGCTAAGTAGAATTAAAAATTAGAAGACGCAACTGCGTATAACGGTTTGAACCGAGCCATTGATTTTGGTTATTCAAACTACTATTACTTGGATTTGTCCATTGAGCTTAAAACCTGAAACAAACATTACCTTAACCCCACAAATGCCCCCACCCACCCCCAAAACCTTCACCCCAAAAAGCCCTGCCGAATGGCGGAAATGGCTAGAACAAAACCACCAATCTGAACAGTCTGTGTGGCTTGTTTATTTCAAGTCGGCAACAAAAGTCCCCTCTCCCACCTGGAGCGAAGCGGTTGATGAAGCGCTGTGCTTTGGGTGGATCGACAGCACGAAGCGGACGATTGATGAGGAGAGGTATATGCAGTATTTCAGCAAGCGAAAGGCTACGGGTTCTTGGTCGAAAATCAATAAGGACAAGGTTGCCAAACTCATCGAAAGTAAGCAGATGACCCAAGCAGGTTATGACGCTATCGAACTGGCCAAGCAGAACGGTTCGTGGACGTTTTTGGATGCCATTGAGTCGCTTATTATTCCGGAAGATTTAAAGGTGGAATTATCCAATTGCAATGGCGCTGCGGACTACTTTGACAGTCTGAGCAAGTCTGACAAGAAGATTTTACTGCACTGGGTGATCTCGGCCAAAAGACCTGAAACGCGGCAAAAGAGGATTATGGCGATAGCGGTGAGTGCTGGGGAGGGATTGAAGCCGGGGGCGTTTCGGTGAGTATTTAATTCATCTCATTCCTCTTTTAGGGCTAGCTTATATTTTCCATACGCGGGACACTCAAAGGGTCTCTGGCAACGACACCTATACGGGGGCAATGTAAGCTGCACAGACCACAATCAACGATTCTGGTAACAAACGTCATGATCAATTGAGCACCAAAATTTCGTACATTTGTAACATGGGAACCAAACAAGACATTCTGATCTATTTGGCAGAGCTTAAAAAACGACTTGCTCAGGAAATGCCAAAAGTTCGTGAAGAAATTCGTTTTTATGAGGAAAAGCGAAATAGCGGGCAATTGACTGAAAAACCAGTTTCTGGACCTCAGTTTAATGTCTAATCCAACATTACTAATCGTCGCTGGCTGCAATGGAGCTGGCAAATCGTCATTCTCAAATGCCCTTTCCCCCGAGAACACATCACCGTACGACTACGACCTAGTATTTCTTGCCATTTATAACAGGCTCACAGACGGGGAGCTGAGGGAGAGAATGGCTCATAATTTATCATCAGAAGATTTACGTTCAAGTATTGAAAGTGCAATAGCGAACAAAGAGAACTTCTGTTATGAAGCAAATTTCAATTCAACGCCCTTATTGCATATTTCGGTTTGAATCGTGCCAGTGATTTCGGTTTAAACCGTGCCACTTTTCGGTTCAAAAGATGCCACGTTTCGTTTTGAATTCTTCCACTGACAGGCCTTTCAAGGGCAGCGGAGTGTGATTTGAAAGCTAATAGATCTAGCCTTGGACGTCATTCTGCTACGCGGAAACCAGACTCCAAAAAATCAATAATGTTTGGAAATAGTTGCCTAATTAGGTAACTTCGTGTCGTGAGTCCGAAACAAAAGCGACAAGTACTGATATACGGAAGTTACTTTTCTGAGTTCTACAAGAAGCAGAAAATGAAGGTTCGGCTAAAGATAGATTACAGCATCAAAATGGTCCTTGAAACCGACCCGGTGTCCAAAAAATTCTTCAAGAAACTCAGGGGAACCAATTTGTATGAGATCAGAACTGATTACGAAGGCAATATTTTCCGCATATTCTGTTTCTTCGATAAAGGCAATTTAGTTGTGTTGCTTCACGGAATCACAAAGAAGACGCAGAAAACACCGAAAAAAGAATTAGAAAGAGCAGAGCAATTAAGAAAGGAATACTACGATGACAAAGAAAAGTGACATAACAACATTCGAACAACACTTAGAGGCGAACTACGGAAAGAAGGGAACCAAAAAGCGAGACAAATTCGAAGAGGGATATGAGGCCTTTCGTATAGGAATCATCCTCCAAGCTTTGCGAAAGCAAAAGGGACTGACACAGCAACAGCTTGCTGAAAAATGTGGAACGACTAAGAACTATATCTCACGAATTGAGAACGATGCAAGTGACATTCGGTTGTCAACGCTTATGCGAATAATCCGAGAAGGATTAGGAGGGAATTTGAGATTAGCAATAGACATGTAGAAAAAACCAAAGCACAGTAACTGGATCTACTACACTCCTCTAGGCAACATGTTAAAGTCAAATCAACATCTTAACACTATTGAAAATTCAAGAAAGTCCTATTAGCAAGGAATTCAAGCGAAAGGCAATTGAATTGATTGACATACTTTATTGACCAAACTCCTGACGGCGAGAGTTGTATATTTCGGTTTGAACCGTGCCAGTGATTTCGGTTTGAACCGTGCCACTTTTCGGTTCAAAAGATGCCACGTTTCGTCTTGAATTCTTCCACTGACAGGCCATTCAGCTTACGGGCCAAGATGATTACACCAAAATTCGTTACTACTGGAAATATCTCAAAGCCAAGTTAAAGAAAGAAAAAAGTGAAGTGGTTAGTGCCACTACCCAGTTGAAAATTATTTCACCTGATGGAAAAAAGTAGGACGAATACAACGAACTACCTGTCGAGTAAGCCACGGGAGTTCCACCCCTAACTTCTCACAGAATCGTAAGTAAATTTCTGGACTCAAACGGCGCTTATCATGCAGCCAGATTAGGTTAGATGAAATCTAAATTGCGAATAGATTCTTAATATCACAGATAATACATCGCTAACAGCTGCTCGCCAATTTTCTACTACTTTTGAATCGCTTGTGCTTTTTCAAGATCCAATTTATCAGACGATGATGTAGTTTATAAAACACTTGTTTAAGAGAGTTATCTTGAATTGTAATAAATCAAGTAAAATGTCTAAGGAAAGAAGAGTAGATTTAGCTACCTTCATTCATGGAGCTATAGCTGGCAAACTTTTCAAGGCCTATGCCCTACCAGACTCACTCGACAAACACTGGATTGTATGCAATGGATACTCTATTTTCAACACTCTATGAATTTGATGACAACATCAAGAGAATCAATAAGGCGGGTGTTTTACCTTGTCTATATCTTCCTTTCCCTTTATAGCGATTTACCTGCCCAGACCTTTCAATCTGCATTCAGTGCTGGAGGACAAGGAGGCGATGTTGGCCAGAATTTAGCCGTGGACAATCAAGGGAATATTTTCATATCTGGTTTCTTCTCTTCGTTGGCGTTCTTTGATTCAACTCCATTGTTTTCAAATGGATGTTATGATCCATTTCTAGTAAAGATGAATAATGATGGAGAAATACTGTGGGCCAAAGGATTCGGGAACGTAAACTGCGACTATAGCAATGGCCTTTGCATTGACAATGACCAAAATGTGTATGTAGCAGGAATGTTCCAAATAGAACTAAGTATTGGAGATACAATCTTATCTTGTGAGGGTGATTCCGATGTCTTTATCGCTAAGTTTGACAATGACGGCAACTTTACTTGGGCCAAGACATTGGCAGGATCAGGCGCTGACGCATGCCGCAATCTTAAACACAAGGACGGGAATATTTATATGACTGGTTCATTCAGTGACACGGCACGAATCGATAACATTGAATTGATCAGCGCAGGTAAAAGGGATGTATTTCTACTCAAAATGGACACAACAGGGAATGTCATTTGGGTTAAGCAAGGAGGTGGTCCCGACTTTGACACCGGAGGAGGCGTGGATTTGGACGAATCAAATAATGTTTACCTCGCGGGACGCTATGGAGACTCCGCCACTTTTGGGAGTTTTGAGACGGAATCCAATGGCCAAGATGATGTTTTTATTTGTAAATACAATCAAGATGGGACTGAGCAATGGCTCAAGGCATTTGGAAGTACTTCTAATGACTTTAGCGGATGTTTGACCGTTGATCGTTTTGGAAATTCCTATTTCACAGGAGACTTCAATGGAGATTTTTTAATAGACATGGAGCCTATTGCAATATCTGGCCCAGATGAATTTCTACTATTTAAATTTGACTCAAATGGAAATCTTCAATGGGTAAGGAAAGATGAATGTGAAGGGCAATGTGCATGGCGTCGATTCATTATAGATGACTTTGACAATATCTTTCTAAACGGCATGTTTTCCGAACAAGCGATTTTTGACGGTGACACTATCACGGCAATCCAGTCAGGATATTACAAAGCTTGCTATGCTCAGATGGATAAAGACGGTAACTTAAACTGGTTGAAGCACAGTATTTGGGGAAGTTGCAGCCCAACCAGTATACAAACTTTGAACGACTCCACGCTTATCGTAACTGGCGAGTTCACAGGCACTGTAGATTTTGATGATATGGTATTAACATCTGTAGGTGATAAAGATATTTTTCTTGCTACGTTGTCGAATGGCTTACAGTTTAATCATCCGTTGACAAGTGATCTCCTCCTCTATCCCAACCCGACGAACCACTCCATAACTTTAGAGTTTAAGGATTCACAGACGAAAGTCCTTTCGATATTTTCTTCTTCCGGTTCTTTAGTTTATAAAGGATTAATTCAATCAGAAGTTGTGACTATTGATGTCAGCACCTGGGGGAGAGGATTGTATTTTCTTCATGTACAGGGTGAAAACTATCGAATAGTGTCAAAATTTATTAAGGAGTGAAAGCTCCGTTTACACTATTTAGGTAGTAATTTCAATTAAAAAACGACTCTCAAAACCAAACAACAATTTCTGCAACTTATTCCTACAAAGCTTGTCTAATTACATGAACAGTTAACAGTATGGATTTTAAAAATTTACAGCGTTTCACCCTCCCCAGAACCTGAATTTCAAGAACCATAGTGCAGTTAATTGCACTTTGGTGATCCAATAGTCGATCGACTAGATAAATCAACTCGAATAGTGCTATTAACTGCTCTATTTGTGTGATTAATCGAAATATTTGCTATTTTTGATAAAAATAGAGCATTATGATGCACTTATCTGGATTAATAAAGACCATAAAGGCCCGCAGAGAAATGCTGAAGGTCAACCAAGAAATGCTGGCCGAACTATCAGGTGTTGGCCTTAGAACTTTGAAGCAATTTGAAAGTGGAAAGGGTAATCCGACTTTGCAAACCATGAGTAAATTGGCTGATGCATTGGGATTGGAATTGACTTTACAAGTAAAGCCTTTGACAAATGAGGCAAGCTAAGGTCATCTACAAAAACGAAGAGGCGGGTGTACTTACCCAACTAGACAATGGGAGCTTCCTATTTCGCTACCTTGATACTTGGTATAATTCTGAGAACAAGCCCCCGATTAGTCTAACTCTTCCCAAAAATCAACAAGAATACGAAGCAGAATATTTGTTCCCATTCTTTTACAACATGCTCCCAGAAGGCAGCAATAAAGAAGTCGTATGTCATGCCAAGCGTATAGATAAGCAAGATCATTTTGGCTTATTGCTCAATACTGCGGCTTATGATACCATAGGAGCGGTGAGAATTCTCAAAACAGACAAGGCATGAGTTTATCCGATATTCAATATTGCCCTGGCACATTAAAAAAAGGGAGTCAAACGTACTCGCCAACGGCTTTGACGCGTGTTTTTAATGGAAAAAAAGTTAGCCATCTGCTCCCTTATGAATCGCCGGCAACTAACGAAGTAACAGATGAACTATTTGATGAAAATCGTTCACGGATGTCCATATCCGGTGTACAAGAAAAATTTTCGATTCTGCTCGATAAAAACAAACTACGTCTGATAAAAGAAGGTGAACAAGGTCAATACATTCTGAAGCCAAAACCCGGCGCGGGCAAAAACCCTGAACAGATGCCGGCCAATGAGCATTTAACCATGCAAATAGCAAGACAAATCTTCCAAATAGAAACTGCTGAGAACGCACTCATTTTTTTTAGCAATGGACAAGAAGCTTATATCACCAAGCGATTTGACGTTAAAGATGACGGCACTAAGAGGGCGCAAGAAGATTTTGCTACGCTAGCGCAAAGAACGCCACAAACCCATGGAGAGAATTACAAATACATGGGTAACTATTATGAACTATTTCAATTGCTGAAGAAATTCGTACCTGCGTACAATGTTGAAGCTCCCAAGCTTTTTAAACTGATAATGTTCAACTACCTATTCTCTAATGGAGATGCTCATTATAAAAACTTCTCACTCGTTCAAACCGAGTTGGGAGATTTCAAACTGAGTCCAGCATATGACCTACTGAATAGTCGCCTCCACATTGCCGATAAGGATTTTGCTCTAGATGAAGGCCTACTACCCCCTGCTCTAGCGCAAGGAAATGTTTTCAAACAATTCTACAGGCTTGGTGAACAAGTAGGAATGAAGACAAAACTTATTGATGGAACCTTTTCCATGCTCACTTCCAAAAAAGAGGAGGTCCTAGACTTAATTGCCCGCTCTTACCTTTCAGATAAATTGAAACGTAACTACGCACAGGCATATTTAACCCGATTAAAAAAACTAATTCCGAATTGACACTTCTCAACTCTGATGACCTAATACGGCAGTTGTCGCACAAGTATACGAGCCTCAAGGGTACGCTTACGTGGTATATCGAAGGGAGAAATATATCAAATTTCGAACCCTGGTAATCTGGACTCCGAATAAACATTTGCCTTGTGCTAAAGCTTGTAAATCGTTGAAAAACATTGCCAACCCAAGGGGAAATGGCTATACGGACTCAATCTCCTGCTCCCCACCCTACTGCTACTGACTTATTGGAATTATAAAAGGCTCTATCTATTGACCGTGGAGCTCGCTCTCTTAGTGGACCATGTCTTGATCATTCCTTCAACAATCTAAAAGTCTGAACCTCATCGCCTGACTGAACTGTTACCAAATACATGCCAACTGGTTCATCGATCGAAAAGCTCAATAGCTGTTGGTTTTCGAATTCCTGAGTTAGAATTGTCTTTCCTAGAAGAGAGCGAATCACCACGGTGCCTTTGGTGTGATTGTTGGCGAGACTAATTGAAAAAGTATCAGTCGTTGGGTTTGGGAAAATGCTAGCCCAATTGGCTTGTTCGCCTTCTATGTTTGCCACAGATGTGAAACCATCGCAATAGGCCATGTCATCGATCGCGAGTATCATCTCCTCTCCCATCGATTTCCCTATATTTAGGAAAGAAAGCGCATTGTTGTGGTAGTGGAATCCTAGGTCGTCGGGTGATTCGGCAGCCGCCATGTAGAACGGTTTCGTGTCGACAAATCCCACGCTTCCACCGTACACAATGTCGTCGCAGCCTACATTTTCCTGAGCTACCGCAACAATATCTTGGATGTCCTGCATCCAGCCCCAATGCTCTTCGTACCCGCCTTGACCTGAACTTGCGATCACAAAAGGAAGGTTGGGTGCATCCAAATCGTTGCGCACGTCATTGACCAAATGGTTCAAGTTGCTTTCGTATTCATTCAAGAAATCTTCCGATGCTGCATCATTCCATCCTTGAAACCAGGCGAATCCCATAATTTCATACGCACTTATAGCTATGTCGGGAAACTCGGTGGTTATGTTGGCCGTTACATATTCCACCATCTCGATCATTTCATTGTAGTAAGGTCCTGTGGTTCCACCTGCTGAAGGCGGACGAAAATCCTCGGCCAAACTCAATCCACCCCAGGCCGCCTTGATGATCAGCACGGGATCATCGTAGTATTGGTCCATTTGGTGGGCAAACATCAATTCAGGTCCGATCTTATCGGCATTAGCCCCTTGTCCGACCGTGACATTATCTCGAATAAGATCCCCGGATCCATTTTCGTAGTACAGAAAGGCATTTTCCATTACGCTCCAGTCATCTGCATTCCCAAGCACAGACCATTGATCATCGTTTTCGATGGCATCGACCAGGGTGTTTGGAGAGGGATAATCTTCGTTTTGTCCGTTCATGTACGCTACTTCTACTTCAGACGAGTTGGCCAAAGTCCATGATATCTCAGCTCCATAGGGGCCTGCATTGCTTACGACCACGTCGCATGATACACCGTCTGCCAGCGTCACTACAGCCGTTCCTTCTAGACCATTCGGCAATGTTTCGCTCGCTACAACCACGCCGTCTTGGACAAAGTCATAGGTCCAACCGTTCCAACCATCTCCGTAGCCATCAACCATATAAAAAGTAAAATCGCAGGTTTCAAGACCATCACAATCTGGTAAAAATGTCGCCACAATTTCTCCTATAGCTCCATTTGAACCTGTGTAGATGCTGCCTTGCCCTTGCATATTGGACTGACCAGCCAATACAAAGACCTTGACTGTAGATTGGGCAGTTATCATGCTTGAGCAGATGCTCAATACTAGGACGGCGATAAGTATAAAGTTACGATTCATGTTTGCGCTTTAATGCGTGATTTTATCTGGGTAAGCAATAATTCGGCTTACTTACTAGACCACAATATAAGTCCAAACGATGGAATTCTTGGGGCAGTTCGAAATATGGCCGGCAATATCATTGACGTGAAAGTGATGATTCCATTAGAATATGGATTGATTTACGTGCCGTTTATTGGCTAAATGCATTCGCTGATGATGGAATTAGACCAAATCATAAGTACCTCCTGCCCTATTCTTTCCAATCAGACTTTGGAACACTCTTGTTTGAGAATTTGTCTCTTTGTTTGGGCTATTAAAATTCAATTTCCTACTTTCAACATTAACTAAAGTAGAATCCGCGCTCCCCCATCAATGCCTAAGTTGCTACTAAGATTGTCAAATGAAAAGAATACTTATCATCCCATTTTGTCTGTTTCTGCTCAATTCATTGGGTCAAACTCCAGATTACTTTGCCAATAATCCAACCTGGTATTGCGCAGAGGACAATTCCATGCAATGGTTTCCTCCGTTTACCCCATATACGGAGCACTACGTTTACTATATAAATAATGACACCCTGCTTCTTGACAACACCTATCACCATCTATACAGAAGAGGTTATAGACACTACGATGGGTCGCAAACTCTTATGGATGAGCTATTTGATGAACCGACCAATCACTTTCTGAGACAAGAGGGCCGGGCAATTCGATTCATCAATTCCCTGAACAACACCGACGACTTGCTCGTTGATTATGAGACTGCAGTTGGTGATACAGTCCAAGGGGATATCTACAGTGACTTTTCGACTGATACAGTCCAAAAGGTTGATTCAATTCTTATCAATACTGAATATCGACGTGTTCTGTACTTGGACACTATTAATGGTCCAATGGTAACAGAAGGCATTGGACACCAACTATGGATCAACCAAAACATCGGAGAATTGGTCCTTTTTTTAGGTGAAGGAATTGGATTCAACTATTACCTCAATTGCTATGGACAAAATAACATTCCGCTATGGGATTTTCAAGGAAACGGAGGCAACTGCGCCCTTGATATCGGAGTATCAGAAACAGTAGAGTCGGAAGCTCTCTTCTTCGTCACCCCGAATCCTGCTACTGATTACATTCGTATTACATCCTCTTCGGCCAATCTAAATTCAATTTTCATTCGTGATTTGAATGGACGACTGCTTATAGAATCTAAAGAGACGCTTATGGATATTTCACGGATTCCAACTGGGTTATACATACTCGAAGTTATAGATGACGCCGATCAACGAAGTATTAGGAAATTGATCAAGCAATAAAATTGCCTACATACGGTTTATAAAATCTCTTTTAAGCACCTCTTACGCATGGACCCAGCACTAAAAACAATGATCGATAATATGCCTGCGAAGACAGGTAAATCACTTGATGAATGGAAGAAGCTTTTGAAAACAAAATCCTTTCCCAAGCATTCGGAGGGCGTCAAATATCTGAAGACTGAGCATGGTGTGACACATGGATTTGCCAATACGATTGTAACACTTTCCAAGGAAGAGAATCACGCTGCCGAGGATTTGGTGGCATCGCAATACCAAGGCAAAGAGGTGCTTTTCCCCATCTATGAGGCCCTGATCAAGGTGGTGCACTCGCTAGGTGATGATGTGACCATTACTCCGAAGAAGGAGAGTGTGAGCATAATACGCAAAAGGCAATTTGTATTGATCAAGCCGGCCACTAAGACAAGAATCGACCTGGGTTTCAAGTTAAAAGACAAGCCAGTAAAAGGTCGGCTGGAAAACTCCGGACCATTTGGGACAATGTGCACGCATCGGGTGAAACTATCGGAGGTAAGCGAGATCGACGAGGAGCTTAAAGGGTGGATTCGGGAGGCTTATGAAAAATCGGTATAAACCCCATCCATTTTCCAACATTCAAATATTTACTGTACTTTTGTATCCAAGTAGATACACCTTCTTATGTTCTTTATTGAAAAAACACATGAATTCGATAAATGGTTGAGAAAGCTCAAGGACGTTAAGGCTAGGGCAAAAATCTTGTTTAGAATTCAGAAAATTGAAAACGACGACCATTTTGGAGATTGCAAGCCAGTTGGTGAGGGGATAAAGGAATTGAAAGTGAATTTCGGAAAAGGTTATCGAGTTTATTTCAAAGAAAAAGATGGGAAAGTAATTTTACTACTCATTGGAGGAGACAAATCAACTCAACAAAATGATATTGCTAAGGCAAAAGAAATTTGGAAAAAACTAAAGAAATAGAAAATATGGGGACTTCAAAATTTGACATAGCAGATTATTTGGACAGCAAAGAAATGATTGCCGAATACCTGAACACTGTTTTGGAAGAAGGGAACAATGATGATGTCCTCATTGCCATTGGACATGTTGCCAAAGCGATTGGAATGACAAAAATTGCGGAAGAAACTGGATTGAGCAGACCGAGCCTTTACAAAGCACTATCGGATGGTGCTAAACCTCAATTTGCTACGATTATGAAAGTACTAAAGGCCATAGGTGGACAAATCCAGGTTAACCCAACATCCGCATAACATTACGTGAAGTTTGCCGCTTGGTGAGAGTGCCCTGAGATATTTGCATGACACAGTGTCCTTCCAGTTGTTCCTGACTGCTCTTTCCGCTTAAAAACTGGACTAGTTATGCAGCGGAAAGGGCATTTTGTAGTGTTCAAGCAAAGAGACATACTTCCTCTTCTCCAAACGGGCTTTTGATATAGTTGTTCTAAGCATTGGGCTACAAGCAAGGGCCCCCATGCGAGTTCGACTCCATGCGTAGGATTGGGCAGACTGGGATTCTTCCATAATCAAATGCTGCCATCCCTAACGAATTAAAGACGTTTAACGCTCTTCAATACAGATTGAGCGGTCTGGCTTACTTCAATGCATGGGTCACCCCAAACCATCTTGCCTCTTGCTTCACTTAGAGTCGTTACTCTCTCGTGTTAATGACTTAAACCATTGGGACAACTCTTTCTCGAAAGAGTTCTATTTACCATAGTGGGCAAACATGAGGTGCATAGTCCTCAACACCTTTCGGAATGCTATGACGCCATACATGGTTTGACCAGTACGCATTGCAAATTCCGCCAATAATGAGGCAATCACATCATTTCACCACAAACCTGTCGGAGTCTAATATGAGTGTAGTTGAGTGGACAGAGATGACGTAAACACCCGCTGAAGGCGCGTTAATAGCCAGCTTCAATTCTTCTCCAAATTGGCTCTGATCAATTCGGTGTTCGGCAATAACTGATCCATTCAAGCTGGTAATCTGGATGGTTAGGAAGTCAAATTCGGCTAGTCCCAATCCATCTACAACCGCCCGGAGATCCTGACCGGGCATAAGAACATTGCCCAGGAGTTGAATGATGTTTTCATTCTCAACCTTCTGATCAAAGACAAGCTCGTCCAATCCAAGAATTTCTCCATCGTCATCAATTGAACCATCAGGAATGTCTTGGGCCAAAGCGGTACTGTCAATTGCGATCAGCGATGTGTAATCCGTTATTAAGCTGTACTGAAGCCCCAGAAGGGTGATCTCCTCCTCAATGCTAATGGTGTCATTTTCATTACTCGCTACACCGTAGTCCGACATAAGCTTGATACGCTTTCGCGCCCATAAATACTTCAAAGCTTCATTTTCACTGAGATCCCCTTCAAAGTCAGCAAAGGACAGGGTGCTCGAAATCTCCGTATTTCCATAATCGCCAGTAAGGGTAATTTCGCCCTCCATCTCGTTCTCATACTTGCCATAGATCACGATTGGGCGTTCTGCAAATACATCCGGAATAGTTAGTGGCTCAACATCATATACATCCACACCCTCGAAACTCGCCTCAATATTTGTGAGGACAGGAGATTCAATGTAGGATCTGAATTGATCAGCCACTTCATAAGCGTCAGCCTCGTCGCTAGCGATGAAAGACTCTCCTTCACCCACATATGCGATACCTTCTATAATGTGATGATTGGGATTGCCACCAATTCCAAATGAAAAGAAGTTGGCTTCTTTCAGGTTCTCTCGAATCAATTGGAATGCCTGGCTCTCCACAGTCACGAAACCATCGGTGAGAATCACGAAAGTTCTCGAATAACCCTCAGTACCCGTCATGTCCAAAGCCTCTGTGAGAGCCGGGAGTAATTGCGTGCTTCCTCCGGCACTCATTTGATCGATCATGTCCAATGCGAGTTCAATGTTTTCAGCGGTCACATCGACACTATTGGGCGCGAACGTAGCCGAACCTCCAGCAAAAAACATGATGTTGAATTTGTCGTCGAAATTCAGATCACCCAAAAGGTCGCTGATCAGTTGCTTACTGACCTCAATTGGATAACCGTTCATTGATCCGGAAACATCCATAATAAAAACATAATCGCGCTTTGGACCTTCATAAGAAATGTCCGGGTTTGGAGGTTGTATAATGGAAACAAAGAAGTTCTCTTCTTCGCTCTCAAAGCGTAGCATTCCGGTCTCTATCTCATTTCCAGCCAGATTGAAATCTATTTCGATGTCACTCCCCGGTTGAGTCAAAATACTGGTCTCTGTTGTATTACCTGTGGAAGTGAAATCGGCCGGATGGCTAGGACTTGAGGCTTCTACCGGCATGCCTCCATTTATGGTGAGATTTAGGGCCAACACAGTCGCTTCCACTGATGCCGCATCTTGCAATGATTGCAATACCCAAGGTTCACTTTCAGTGGTGAATCTTGGTCCTACGACTGTGGGAAAAACGAACTTATATTCCCCGCCTTCAGGAACCAACATTTCGGTGTAGCTCATTATGACCTGCAGCGTATCACCCGGTAGAATGTTTGCCAAACTCATTTGAAAGACATTAGGTCGCTCCTGCTCGAGCAGGGAGGCAGTGAGGCCATCTTCTTCAGCTTGATCAAAAAGCTCCTGTGCCTCTTCATTTCTTCTAATCTCAGCTATGATATGCCGGTCGTCAATATGCATTTCCATACCGTAGATTGCGGCTCTGGTGGACATAGGGAAAACATAACTCGCACTAATGACAGAATCGCCATCATTGATGTATGTCTGAGTCACATCAACATTGGCAATCACGCCACTAATCTCGGCGTCCACTTCAGTTGAAAATAGCCCAAAGGACACACCGGTGGTATCCGAACCAATTATGCTGAAATAAGGGCATTCAGTCTGATCGTCTTCCTGGGCGAACAACTGCAGAGATACCATTACGGTTAAGATGGAAAGGAGTAATCGTGTTTTCATAGCGTTTCGGTCTTTGTTACACCTGATGTACACACGGGAGCTAATACACCCTAATGTTCAATTTTTTTACTCTAGTATTCCTAAATACTCGAAAGTGCAAGTCAGCCACGAAAACTAAATTCACCTTGGGTTTCAAGTTAAAAGACAAGCCAGTAAAAGGTCGGCTGGAAAACTCCGGGCCATTTGGGACAATGTGCACGCATCGGGTGAAACTATCGGAGGTAAGCGAGATCGACGAGGAGCTTAAAGGGTGGATTCGGGAAACTTATGAAAAATCGGTGTAAACCCAAGAATATTTGCTACAATGACAAAGGTGTTGAAGGCCATTAGCCGACAAGTTCAAATTCTCCTTTGTCGGCCTAAAAGAAACGAAATTGGAATGTACTCCCTGCTTCCATGTGTACTTCGAATAGACATTTGCCTTGTGCATAAAACTAATTGATTTTAAGAGCCCGATCGTAGGGACGAAATCCATGGACAAAAAAAAGGCGCACTTAAACCAGTGCGCCTTGTAATCATTGTGGGTGAATAGTCTAGTTCAAAATGAATTTGAAGCTTTTCTTTTGATTGTTCACTTGATCCTGAACTTCTACAAAGTAGATGCCCGACTCAAAGTTTGAATAATTCAAAAGGATCTTGCCGTTTGACACATACTTGGTTTCTTGTGTCATTCGTTTTCCTTCGATACTGTACAAGTTAATTGTGTACAATCCCGATTTGTTGATGCTAATATTTACCTCCCCATCGGTTGGGTTTGGATACGCCTCAAGCTCAAATGCCAAATCACTTTCTTCAACTCCAACAGGGCTTCCATTGAAATACTCAACGGCCAAGTCAATGACATCCTCAGCGATCTCTGTTCCCATTAAGCGGCCAGGAATATCATCTATTGGTGGGTGAATACCACCCCAAATTCGTGACAAACTGGCTTGATCGGAAGCATCCTTATACGTTGCCCATTGAAGTTCCATATCTATAGAGGGACCATCTTCGAAAGCCAGGTATTCGTTTTGAGCGAATGAGAAGGTACCCATTCCGCCAGGGAAAAATTCATCTCCTGTAACACTGGCCATTACTTCAGCAGCAGCACTAGAAAAAGTCGAATGCCCTGAAACATAACCGGCAAATGGTGGAGTAACAAAATTGAACTTTTGGTAAGGAATCCATGTATTGGCACGGATCCAACCTACTCCGGCAACGTCGGTTTCAACATTTTCGATCGCGTCATGACCTTTCCAAGACATAATCTTCATTTCGCCTACGTGCTCATCCTCTTCTCCTGCCAACGGGTCTCCACTTTCGATGATTTCGAACTGACCAGGAATCAAAGGCAATCCATGTGGATCGTAGTTGTCCAGTGTATTGTCACTACTCTGACCCAAATTTCCCATGTATCGAATGGCTGAAATTGGTCTCACATAATCATAATAACATTTCACTCCCCAAACAGAAACTGCAACATCGTGCATAGCGCTACCGAGGGTAACATAAGTTTTTACGTCCCATTCCAAATCACTCAACAGGTCGCCACTTCCTTGAAATTTCTTTTCTAGAAGTGGATTGTCGCTTACATGATTTAGGATGGTAAACCAGTGTCCGGGAGGTGTTTCTGAACTCGGACCGTCGGCCCAAAATTCGGCCAAAACACGCGCGTAATCTGCTCTAGGAACCATTTGTCCCTCATAGGCCATTCCTGTGGCCGGATTCACATCGTGACCAATGCTGGCATCGCCGCCATTTTCATAATCGTAGAATGCTTGGTAACCTTCAAAATCAGTTGGATACGATTGAATGTTTCCGATGCTAGCTGGAGAAATGTCAATCATCACTCCGTCCCCTGGATCGAGGTGACTAGACCATGAAGCGACCAACGAGTGCATCCATTTGTAAGGATCTTCTAAAGCATCGCCATCTGAATTTTCAATGTAATATGGAGCTCCTGGATTGTGATAAACAGAAAAATCGGCGCCATTGATTTCAAATACTTCCAAATCATCATCATTCAGCGCAAAGGCACCTACTTGTCCCCAATACGGGCTCAAAAAAGGAGGAGCGGCTTCAGGAATAATTTCACCATCAACTTCTGAATAGTCAAAAGCTAGGGGTTGCCATCGGTTCGGATCAATATCGGTATTCACAATATCCAAGGGTAGAATAATTGGATCGTTGGTAGGCATGTAATTCATATTCACGTAGTCATTTGCTTCATTGGCTCCATCTTGTAGACCGTAAGCAATCATTTGTTCAGCCATATAGTTTCCCAATGCTGCATACGAGCCGCCTGAATAATCGGTACTGGTAAAGGATTCGTCATAAGAAAACTCTGCCATCTGAGCTTCTAATGCTGGAATAGTAATATCCGCATTTGGACTGTTAGCAAATCGATGTTCTAACAATCGAAAAACTGCAAAACTCAATAATTCGGCTCTTGCTTCTTCAATGTCGATCGGATCGTCGATGCCATCAAAGGGAACATCATAGCCATTAAACTCTTCACCTAGAAACATCATCGAAGCATTGTCGTCGAACAAAGCCCATGCATCATACATTAAAACCGACGAATGAAAGAGATTCCTTGAGTGAACAGTTGGTCTTGGTACGTCTTTTCGAATGGCTTCTAATAGTTCTTCATTCCATTCTCGGGCAACGGACTGGGCGTTCATAAAAGTAGGCCAAGTCATTGCCGCCAATAGCAATAATTGTAGTATTCTTTTCATTATATTTAGATGTTAAATTGTTGTTAGTGCGGCTAATTTATTGAGTCCATCGAAATAATTCTTCTTTGAAATCATAAAATGTTATAGTCATTCCCGACACTTTACGGAGTTATTTTACCATTTGTTACATTCTTAACTTCTTCCTTTATAATCGTTGCGTGACCGTTGGATAAGCTACTGATCCACGCGCTGAATAAACCTGTCTGTTGACAAAAGAAATCGCACATCCCCATACCTTTTGAACACCACTGACAACAAGAAGGAAGATTTTAGTTCTTTTGCAACTCTTTCTGGTTAGCTTATAGATTTAAAAAAATGAGAATACTCCCTGTAAAATATTGGTTCCCTTTCATCTGGCTCCTTTTTCATTTAAGCGCAAGCGCAAATGGAGATACTACGACCTACGAAACAGAGGTCGTGATTCATACACCCACCAATTCCCTACAAGAAAGCATCGATTTTTATTCAACACTTGGATACAAAGTCATTTCGGACGAAAATCCAGCGCTTGTGTGCAATGGACAGTCGGTCATCGAAATCAACCCAAGTAGATATGCGCGTGCGGGAGTCAAAATGTACCGGAAGTCTTGGAGGAATGAAGTGGCTCAGTTGAAAGGGCTGACTGAGCTCTACCCTATTGAAGGCGGACATATACTGAACGACCTCAACGGGTGTTGGATCTACTTGATGGACCAAGAGGTCGATTATTCGGCACATGTAGGCGACAGCTCTTTTGCGGTTACTGGGAACTTTATGGGTTTGAGCTTGGAGTCGGCGAATATGGCTAAGTCCTTGGAGATCTGGCAAATTCTAGGATTCTCCGCTATCATGGGAACAGTTGAATCGGGCTTTCTTATTATCCAAAATCAGGAAGGCTTCTCCGTGAGTCTGATGAAACCGCTGACTTGTCCGCACTTATTCTTCAACCCCTCCATGACCTTCTTCAACGGGGCGAAGAATCTGGGGATTATCGAACAAATCAGGAAGCTCAATATTCCGATAACGGAGGAGATCACAGTCTTCAACAAGGAGGGCTTGGTGGACAATATTATTATTCGCGATCCTGGCGGTTTTGGCTTTTTTATATTTAGTGATTGATAAGGAAAATAGGGACTACATATCGGTAGCCTTCCCTGCACCACCCGAATCCCCTTGCCGTAGGTACGGAATAAAGTCCTTAGCGGTACGAATTTCTGAGCATCATGAAAGCCTCAGGGGCCTCATATCCCACAAAGAAATCGAGTTCTATTCTGCAATAGCTCCATCCGTTGCTCTTCAAATTTCAGGTGTTCGGATAGATCATCTGGCTGCAGCTGCATGGCATTTGCCTTGTGCATAATCTTTGATGACACTTTAATGCTTCTTAGACCAGCCTTTCTTAAAAAATGAACAGCAACGCCTAATGGAATTAATTTTAGTATTCACTTGAGTTAGTGGAAATTATTTTAATAACAAGGATCGTGCGATGGTTTTAGCGGAAATTATTTTCTACTTCTCCGATAATTAGTAGTAATTATTTTACAATAATCGTATCTTAGTAGTAATTATTTTAAGAATCATCACTTTTCTTCGCGCTTAATGGAAAAGAATTTACCCCTACATCTACAAGACATTATTTTTGGATCTTCGGACTCAAGGACATCTCAACATATATCCAAACTTGAAAGAGAAGGGCAAATAAAGAAAATAGCTCCGAGGTTATACACGGGAAATTTGGAAGATGATCCTAAAAAAATTGTACGAAGGAACTTATTTTCTATCCTAGGACATCTTTACCCCAATGCAATTCTCAGTCACAGATCGGCCTTGGAATTCAAACCAACATCTAGCGGACAAATATTTCTCACCTATTCATACTCACGAAAGGCTAGTCTGCCCGGAATTACCATTCGATTTATCAAAGGATCCAAAGCGATTTCTGGAGACAACATCATTGCTGGCCAACTATATGCTTCGCAGCGAGAAAGAGCATTTCTCGAAAACCTCCAATCGTCAAGAAAACCCGGTCCAGACTCCAAGACCTTAACTTATCCAGAAATTGAAGAACGGCTTGAGCAAATTGTTCGTGTCAATGGTGAAGCTGAGTTAAACAAAGTAAGGGACTTAGCGCGGAAAATATCGGTCGAATTGGACATGTCAAAGGAATTCGACAAGTTAGATAAGATCATTAGCGCCCTGCTATCAACCCATTCATCGAAAATATTAAAGTCTCCTATTGCAACGGCAAGAGCGTTTGGAATCCCCTATGACCCTTCTAGATACCAATTATTTGAATGCCTCTATCAAGAGCTCGTACAATATGAGTTCAAATATTTCAACGAAAAAAACACGGCACAGAATGCGTTTAAGAATTTTGCATTTTTCGAAAGCTATTTCTCAAACTACATAGAGGGAACAATTTTCGAAATCGATGAAGCGAAAGAAATAATTGAGACTCAGCAACCAATGCCCTCAAGAAACGAGGATTCACATGATGTTCTAGGTACTTATCAGATCGTATCAAATGTCAAAGAAATGAACATTACACCAAAGACTCCTGAGGAGTTGATTGGAATATTGAAGTATAGACATAAAGTTCTTCTTTCGGCGCGAACAAATAAGAAACCAGGGGAGTTCAAAGACCAAAACAACATGGCGGGCAACACTTCTTTTGTCGATATGAATTTGGTTTATGGGACGCTGACAAAATGTTTCGATTTCTACAACGCGTTAAAGCATCCCTTTTCCAAAGCAGCCTATATCATGTTTGCAATAAGCGAAATCCATCCATTTCTTGATGGAAATGGTCGAATTGCCCGGGTCATGATGAACGCCGAACTAGTCAGCGCCAATCAGGCCAAAATCATTATTCCGACTGCCTATCGAGAAGACTATATTCTTACGTTGAGAAAGTTGACCCGTCAAAGTGAACCACAGGCATTTGTGCGAATGCTGTCTAAGATTCACGAATTCAGTTCAAAAATTACCGGGGAGAACATGGATCAGATGCAAAACATGCTAGAAAAATCAAATGCTTTCAAGGAACCAGAAGAAGGAAAACTGAAACTTTAGCCGAAAGGTAGGATATATCATTTGGTTGCGGCTGCGTGGCATTTGCCTTGTGCTAGAAAAAAATGGTGATGGGGCTGACTTGAAATGTGATGATCGTAATCCTACTCCTCACAATCCTCCCCAACCAATCCCAAGAAAATACTCAAGTCAAAAACAGATATAATCCCGTCGCTATCCAAGTCCTTTTCGCAATCCGAAAGACAACCAAACTCAGGGAGGAAGTCTAGAAGATCGATGATATTTCTATGTCCGTCGCAATTGAAATCGGCGAAGCATGGTGGTAGTTGCGGGAGTTCGTCGACCTCGTGGATGATCGTCACCGATTCTTCGCACAGTGGATTCGAGGCGAGCAATGTATACTCATGACTTCCAAGTTCGGTAAATGACAAGTTTAGTGTCTCTGACGAACTCAACTCAACATCATCTGAACTCCAGGAAATCGTTTCTAGCCAGGGATAGTTGGTCGATATCTCTACGTAGATTCCGTCACATTCAGTCTCGGAAAGCACAGTATAACCTGCCTCTCCCCCACATTCGTGGATTGTATTCCAAGTAGTATTCGTGATGATAGGTGGGTTGTTATCGAAGTAGATGTTTCCTGTATTGTTGAGCACTGTGCCTGGCTCCAAGTCTGGATATGGCGTGATCTTGTATGAAATCAATCCGTGGCTTTCGGGTTCGTTGGCTGTGCTATCAGGAAGCATGATGTTTTCGAAGAAGAATTGAATCACTCGTTCATCGGGCTTTATGGTCGTTTGCACTGAATGGGAATTAGCGACGAGCGCAAATGTTTCAAGATTCAGGTTCTCATCAATTGTATCCGTAACTAAAACATTTGTGGCTGGGGCATTTCCTGTATTTTGGAATCGGATTAAGTATTCTAGTTCGGTTTCGTTGAGGATGAGGTGTTCTTCGAGGTGGCCGTTAGGGAAGACTTGTTTGTCATTGGGGTCGTATGCACATGCTATGTCGAGTTGGTGCACATCATATCCCACAGCGACCTGCATATCTTCAAAATAACCAAGTGCATTAACTGTCGAAGTTAACCCTTCGCCAATAAAGTCGACCGTTGGAGTCAGCATGCTAATTTGATAATTTAGAGACTGCCCCGGCAACAAGTTTTCATAGCTCATATAAATGATATTCCCTACTACAGAGTCTATGGGTGTTATTTCCATGTAATCTTGAAAAAGCGCGTCCATTTCAAGTTCTACAATTCCGTTTAGGATAACGTTGCAATTATTTTGCACAATTATATTATGTATTTCCCAGCTGTCGCATGGATATCCAAAGTTCCAAGGATATAACTCCACATTTATACCGTATACAGGATTTGCAATGTTTACGCCAAATTCAATCTCAGAAGATGGAGTATTCCAAATCACTTCAAAATCTAAGGGGTTTAATGTGGTAGGATAGGGAAAGATATTATCGGGGATCAATTCGGCAGAGTATTCACCCAATCCAGGTCCAATGAAGGAAAAATGGCCTTCATCATTGGTAAAAGTAGTCCACCCCATCGGTTGAATCATGACTTCTTGCATTGGCAAGCCAATCTCCGTTTCATCCCAAAGACCGTTTATGTTGGCATCGTAAAACACTGCTCCATTCAAGCGATATGTGCAACTTTCGTCCTCACATTCGGCCAAAGCGTTGAATGCCGTTGAAGTGGGGTCGGTACACCCACAAATTCCAAAACAACAGCTACTATCATCATTGTATGCCTGTGGATCGAAGTTACATGCCGTGGAATCCATGCACCCATCTCCTATCTTATTCTCGTACCAAGCAATTTTATTATCAAATCGCGATGCAGACAGAAGCTCCAAATCGCCGTCCCCATCAAGGTCGGCCGCATGCACGGACCATGGAAGATCGACGTCTGTTGAGATTATCTGTTCGGATAAAAAAGTACCGTCTCCCAAATTTTCAAACCATTTGATTTTATCACTTTCCCAGCTTAAACTTGAGGCTGCCGCGATATCAATATCTCCATCATTATCTATGTCTGCCGCAGCAACTGACAAGCACTGACCCACTGAATATTGCGAAATAGAATTATAATCTGAATAAGTGCTGTTACCAAGATTTTCATACCAAACAATTTTATCATATAGCAGAATAGAGGCCAACACATCATTGTCTCCATCTCCATCAAAGTCCGCAGTTCCCACATCCCAAACGGTACCTGGTGCATCGGTTATTATTGTTGTAATTGAGAATTCCACTCCATCTATACTTTCAATCCACTTGATACTTCCCCCATAAGGAATCAATATATCCATATATTCATCTCCATCAAAATCGCTTGTGATCATGGCACCATCTCCAGCGATTACAGCAAAGGGGCTTTGAAAAACAAAAATCCCAAAACCATAGTTTTTGTACCAGCCAAGTTGGCCATTCCCTGAAGATTCGTATGCTACATCCATATCACCGTCCCCGTCTAGGTCTGCTGCTTGTATACCGGACGCTCCGAAGGCTGATGTGGTAATTACATGTTCCACGAAAGAGCTCCCATTGTCTATATTTTCATACCACACTAGCCTATTGTCCTGAGATGATGCAGACAACACATCAATATCTCCATCCCCATCCATATCTCCACTATGAACAGCCGCAACTCCTTCTGCATTTGACGAAATAACAATTTGTTCCCCAAAATTTCCATTCCCTTCATTCTCGAACCAAGAGACTGTATCATCCTCGCTGGAAGCAGCATAAACATCCAAATCACCGTCTCCATCTATGTCTGCCGTTTTCACATCATAGGCCCCCTCAGCATTTGAGGTAAGGATTTGCTGAGGCCCAAATTGAGCGCGAGCAGTACATGGATATATTCCAAAAAGAACAATCACAAGAGCTACGGAATAGATTATCTGTTTCATATTCAAGACATTGGCACAAGTTGCTTTTCTGAATCTACGAAAATTATTCAAGCCGCTTATTTATAAAAATCAATCCTCACAATCATTCCCAAAAAGCGCCAAGAAAATACTCAAGTCAAAAACAGATATAATCCCGTCGTTGTCCAAGTCCTTTTTCGCAATCCGAAAGACAACCAAACTCAGGCAGGAAGTCCAAAAGATCGATGATATTTCTATGTCCGTCGCAATTGAAATCGGCGAAGCATCAGGACTAATCCACTTGCCAAGTTTCCATTTTAACCTTTGTCTCATCAATAACTCCGCTGCCGACCAATTCAAGGTACTCCTGCTCATCCATACAAGTGGAATGACGTTGATTCCAAGGCGTTGTGGGATAAACCCGCCCATGCTCAGCTTCGAAGCAGCTTGTGGTTATGCTTTGATAACTTAAGCTATCGGCCGACCAAAACGTCAATTGCCCACTGCCCGACTCGTTGAGAGCATCGGTAATGTCCACTTCGCCATGCATAACACACCAATCGGCCTCGCCCTGCCAGGCGAAATAGCCTATTCCATTTTCGTCGACGTGTGCTTCTTTATTATCTCCTTCTCCAAAGAATATGTGAACCACACCCTCATAATTCTGTGGAATGTAAACCGTGATCGTAGGCTTGTAGTTATTCACCAACTCACTGATAATCAATGCCGCGAATAGTATAATATTCACTATCCAGAAAACCCGGATGCAGTGTTGGCGATATCGTTTGAATACTAGCCACATGAGTCCGGCTATGGCCGCCGATATGAACCAGATGATAGGCGTAAGGTAAACTCCTAAACTGTACAAGGTGAGTTCATAGCCGATGCAGGTCCAGATGATCGTGAGGAGGATCGCTAAGGTGGCGAGGGCTTTTGTTATGTTGAACTTTGTAGGCACTACTGGATTATAGATCGTTGAAATGGAGTTTATAAATGGATTTTTATAAATGGTATTTGGACAAAGACCGTCCAAAATCCAAATCGCAAAATCCAAAATCCATTTCCCATTTTTTATAGGCTATTCTATCAAGACGGCCTTTTGTTTAACCGGCCGTTGGCGTAAAGATCGGAGATCGCGGGAGTTTTACCTAGGATGAGAGGATTGCATTTGCGCTTGTCGCCTTTAAAATAGAGCAAGAGGAAGAGAAAAGAGTAAGAGATAAGTGGATTGGGCCTTTGAGGGAACTGGTGTCAAATTATTTGAACGGCCAATTGTAATTTGACCTGAAGGCCAGAACGAGTGCGAGTGCGAGTGTTGAGACCCCTAGACTCACTTATCTCTTACTCTTTTCTCTTGCTCTTCCTCTTGTAAAACAACGTTTTACTTCCCACTGCCCTTCAAGACAATAAGCACCGTGTAAATCAAGATCTTGAGATCAACGGCTATCGACATATTTTCAATATACAGAATGTCGTATTTGAGTCGTTGGATCATTTGGTCGACGTTTTCGGCGTAACCGTATTTTACTTGTCCCCAGCTAGTTATGCCTGGACGCACCTTGTGCAAATGTCGGTAGTGAGGCGCTCGTTCAGTGATGCGATCGATGAAGTGTTGTCGCTCGGGGCGCGGACCAACCAAGGCCATGTCGCCTTTGAGGACGTTGAGAAATTGTGGCAGTTCGTCGAGTCGAGTTTTTCTTAGAAATCGGCCCAAAGGGGTAATTCTCGAGTCGTTGGAACTTGACAATTGAGGTCCTTCGCTCTCCGCATCTTTGACCATCGTGCGGAACTTGTAAATATTAAAAGGCTGACCGTACTTTCCGATTCGCTCTTGGATGAAGAAAATCTTGCCTGGGGATGAAAGTCGGACCAACACGGCAATGAGCAAATACACCGGCGACAGAATCAATAGCGCGAAAATTGATACAGATACATCGACAATACGCTTTACCGAAAACTGCCACGCGGGCATGATTTCACGGTTGATTTGAATAAGCGGCGCTCCAAAAATACTGGTCATCTTCACCGATCCTGTGAGAATATCATACATATCGGGAATCACCTTGATGTTCACGCCAGTACCCTCCAATTGATTCAAGATATTCTCCAAATAACCGTGGTCGGAAGACTCAATGGCAATGATTACCTCTTCGATGTTTTTCTGGACAATCAACTGCGGCAAATCCTTGTAGGTACCGAGCAAAGGCATCGATTCCGACAGCAAATTGTCGACTCCATTCACGCGTACAAAGCCCAAAAATTTGAAACCTTGCGACTTAGGCAAGGACTGGATTTCCTCGAAGATATTAATGGCCATTTCGTTTCCACCAACCATCAAGGTGTTGAATCCAATATCGCCCCTGTGTACCCTGTGTACCGTTCGGGTTGTGAGGATAAGTCGGAGTAGAATGGTGAATCCAAAATGTGAGAAAAAGAGCGCTAGTAAGGACTGATAGTAATTCTTGTACGAAGCAATCTGATCGTCCAAAAGGAACACAAAGAAGATCGCCATAACGCCTATTATCGAGAGAACGAGTGTTTGGCTAAGCTCCCTCAATCGGTGTTTTCTGTATATGCGTGTGTACTGGCCGGCAACGATATACAACATCACCCAAAAGAAGGGGATGAAAAACAGACCATAGTAATAATTGGCATCAAAATGAATGTCGATCGCATAGCCAAACTTATCGGGCTCGGGAATGGTTTTACGAAAGATAAAAAGGAAGGTCCACGCGGCCGAGGCACTGATCCAGTCAGCAATAAGATATTTGAGTACCTGTAGGCGGACGTTCATATCAGAAGTGGACGAGTTTAATGTTATCAAACCAAAGCTCCCCTACTGGATTGTTCGATTGCCGAACACTTTCCAAGTAGATATGTACCTCATCGGCTGTTTGTGCCTGAGCACTCACCGTTGTTAAATCCACATAAATCTTATTCCATTCCGACACCCCATTATCGTTGGTCGGATTGATAATCAAGGCCAGCATTTTCGTTGACTCCGAACCCAATGTGGCATTCAAGCCTACGGCAAATGTATTGTTGCACTTATAATTCAACTCCAGCCACATTTGTCCGCCCAAAGTCGCCGTAAGCGGAGCCGAAGTTTCGGCAAACCAAATGGATCCATCGCCGTCCATCGTGAGCTTGGCTGCGAATTCTCCTTCGAAAACATCACCTCCAACTTCTCCCTCAATCACTTCCCACGTGTACTGGCTACTTGAACCAGATTCGAATTGCGTACCGGCTTGGGATTCGAAGTCTTCGGTGAGACTAAATTGCACATTGTCCCGGTACACAAATTCTGGGCGTACCGTGTCGGTCTTGAGGCTTTGGACATTGATTATTTCCGAATAAGGCTCATAAAAGGGGTACATGATTCGTGTCGAGGCAATTCCATTGTTCTTGATCCCTGCGCGAAATTCAAACGATGTATTTCCTTCGTACAATACGGGTACTGAAGCAGGTAAATCGTAGGCTCCAAGCATCTTGCCCTCGGCAAACACCCATACTTCCGTAATCTTATGACTTGATGTGACTTGCCCTGGTAGGGCGGTGAATGAAAGCTCATCTATGTAGATAAACCCGGGATTTTGTCCTTCTGGATTGACCCATTTGCATGCAGACATGCCAAAGATTGCTACTGCAATCAGCAAAGTAGAGAGTGTTTTCATCAAATTGTTTTCACCGAAATCGGAGCGCGAAATTAGTCATTTCTTGCGAGCCGTAGTCCTGCAAACATATCGGTATTCAAGGTTCATCGGATGACCTTGGTCATCCAACTGAACAACGCGTGAATTCTCTTATTAGTATGAGGGAGAAGAAATAAAAAACGAAAGAATCCCTACCGACTGATGTCCAGTTGATTACAACTAAAACGCCTGAGCTGTGAGTTCCATTTTCTCCAAAATTTCATAGGCCACAAGCAGGGCGCTGTAGCCGTGATCGACTGATACTTTTGGAATTTTATCTAAGCGAATTGCTTCTTCGAAACTGGCCAATTCGTCGCGAATAGCGTTGTTGGCAATAATCTCAGGTTTCTCGAAGAAAATCTCCTTGAATCCTCTTCCTTCACCCAAGTCGATATTGACTGAAAAAGGATCGGGCTCGCCAACTACAGTTTTCATACGAACGATCTCTGAAGTTTTATCCAAGAAATCGACCGAGATATAGGCATCTCGTTGGAAGAATCGCGACTTGCGCATATTTTTAAGCGACATGCGACTTGCAGTAAGATTGGCTACACAGCCGTTGTCAAATTCCAAGCGTGCGTTGGCGATGTCGGGCGTTTCGCTGACGACCGCTACTCCACTAGCGCTAATGTTTTTCACATTGCCTTTGACCACTGAAAGAACGATGTCAATATCGTGGATCATGAGGTCGAGCACGACCGACACATCGGTTCCTCGGGGATTGAACTCGGCCAGTCGATGCGTTTCAATGAAACGGGGATCATCGAAATAAGGCTCGGCGGCCAGGAAGGCTGGGTTGAATCGTTCTACGTGGCCCACTTGAATTTTCGTTGCGGCCTCATGCGCCAGTTTGATCAAGGCTTTGGCCTCTTCAACAGTATTGGTCATTGGCTTCTCGACAAATACATGTTTGTGCGCACGTAAAGCCCGCGAAGCGCATTCGAAATGAGAAAGCGTTGGTGTAACTACATCTACCACATCCACCGCGGCGATAAGTTCGTCAATGTCATCAAAAGCCTTGATGTCAAATAAATCCAGTGCCTGCTTGACCATTTCTGGATCAGGGTCATAAAAACCAACCAATTCGTATTGATCGGCGATCTCCTTGATGCACCTCATGTGAATCTTCCCCAAATGTCCCGCACCCAGCACTCCAATTTTCAACATAGCAATTGCTTTGGTGCAAAATTATTGAAGCGTGCGCTTTATTTGCCGGCATCTCGATGTTTTATTAACATCTTGTTGGAGGAATAAAACAAAAGCCGAAAAGGAAATAAGTACAACGCTGCACTCACTTTTCCTCTCCGGCTTTAGGCTATTGGGTGTTTAACTATTACTTCTTCAACAGCAATGCAATTCGCTTTTGTTCGTCGGCTTCAGGATCTAAATCGGCCAACAACTGCTCATCTCCATATCCTTTGGCAGTCAATTGATCGCCATCGGCACCACGCAAGTTCAGCTTGGCCTTCACCCACATGGCACGGGCTTTTGACCACGTTTTCTTGCCGGCTGCACCTACTGCATTCTTCGCTTTTGGCGTGTGGGCTTGCACTTCGCACATAACCTCTGGATTTGCTTTTAGAAGAGCGGCCAACTTGTCAAGTTGCTCGTTTCCCTCTACCGATACTTCTTCTCCTTCCAATGGAATTTTATCCAAGATGAATACTTGCTCGCCTGTTCCGTTCTCAATAAAATCTTTGATGCTATATTCTACCGATCCTTCGACAAAAATCATATCTGCAGGCAATGTACTCATGCTTTCCATGTCTTCGCGCACTTCTGCAGCAGCTTCGTCTATCGCATCCCCGGCATTCTCTACAACTTCTTCTACCGCTAATCCAGCATCTTGTGCATTTTCAATTACTGTTCCATGATCAGCATTGGACTCACCGCCACATGAAGCGAGCATGATTAAAAATCCACCAACACAAATGGCGATTAGCGAGCGTTGAATAAATACGAGGACTTTTGTTTGATTTAAGGTCATAATAAAGTGGTTAAAGATTGTTTTTTGGTTTTGCAGCAGGGACAAAATATCACTACCATCAATAAGACGTAAGAGCCTTCGCAAAGTCACATCGACTCGCAACTATTTGATTATTAAGTATTTCTTCCGCAGGAAATTCGTCCTATTTTTCTCCATGATCAAGCCTTCGGCAAATGTCGGGGCAGGTTCAATCCTTTGTACACTTTCGACCGTGAAAAACTATGCTCAATTAAATGTCCGAACACCTTCCCCTCTACACTACTTTTGCGACTTATGTTACCTCCAGATACATATAGACATCAAGGTTTGCGCCGACAGCTTCTCAATGAACTTCGAGAAGGTGGAGTAACGAGTGCAGCGGTACACGAAGCCATGAACAGTATTCCACGTCATTTCTTTATGGATGGTGCTTTTGTGGAGTTTGCCTATGAGAACAAGGCCTTCCAAATAGGTGCCGGACAAACGATCTCGCAACCCTTTACTGTTGGGTTTCAAAGTCAGCTCCTAGAATTAAGTCCAGGTCAAAAAGTGCTGGAAATTGGCACGGGCAGTGGCTATCAGACGAGCGTGCTTTGTAAAATGGGGGCCAAAGTCTATTCTATCGAACGACAAAAACTATTGCACGACCGAGCCAAGAGTCTCTTGAATCAACTCAATCTGCGACCTACCTTGGTGTACGGCGACGGGTTTAAAGGTCTGCCCGGATATGCTCCTTTCGACAAGGTCTTGATCACCTGCGGCGCGCCTCACGTGCCTGAAGAGTTGCTCAAGCAATTGAAGATTGGTGGAAAGATGGTTATTCCATTGGGCGAAGGAAACGTGCAGGAAATGACAGAGATCATCAAGATGGGCGAAAACGAGTACGGTAGGAAAACACATGGGAAGTTTTCTTTTGTGCCCATGCTTACTAGTCGGGAATACAAGGAATAGAAAAGTGCCAGTGCAAACTATTTGTGGATTTTTTCTTTGAAAGGAAAGCGTTCGTTATGGGACTATCATTCGTATTCGAGAGACCCACTATTATCTAATCTGTATTTCTAAAATCTATTTCTCCTTTTATAAGTGCAAGATAATAGAAATAGGATTTAGAAATAGATTTTAGAAAAGGCACT
>JADFAK010000002.1 GCA_015665315.1 Flavobacteriales bacterium
TGCCCGTCAGCGTGTGGAGATTTTCAAGCCGCTTATCGATACGCGCTACAGCGATGATGAGGTGGTTAGCCATGATAAAAACACCATTGTCTCTACCCCCATCGAACATTCATCTCAGCTTTTACTACTCACTTCTGAAATTGACGTGGTAGGAATTGATGAAGCCCAGTTTTTTGACGACGGCTTGCCCGCAGTGTGCAGTCAGCTCGCCAATTCAGGAATTCGAGTCATCGTCGCCGGACTGGATTTGGATTACTTGGGGCGACCCTTTGGTCCTATGCCCAATCTCCTTGCTTTGGCCGAATATGTAACCAAAGTACACGCGATTTGTGTGCAGACGGGAAATCACGCGCATCACAGCTATAGAATTACGGAGGGCGACGGCTTAGTGGAATTGGGTGAAAAGGAAAGTTATGTTCCTCTGAGCAGAGATGCTTTTGTCCAAGCCATGGCGCGCAAAAAGGCCGGTACGGCAACCGCACTTGATCTCAAACTCGCCACTTTTGTGGAAGAGGTGGAGGAAAGAAGAAGACTTGCACTCGAAAAACGCCGACTAATAAAAGAACAGGCGGTTGAACGTGCTGAAGAATCGAAAGATTTGGCCTCCCAATGAGCCATCGAGAATATACCTTAGAAGAAATTGCACGTTTTTGTGGCGGCGAGTTATTTGCCAAAAACCAAAACAAAGTAAGCGCCTTGTGCACCGACAGTCGGAAAGTACAAGTTGCAGCTACTAGTCTGTTCATAGCTCTTCGCGGTCAGCAACGGGACGGACATAAATATCTTCGCCAAGCCTATGACAAAGGTCTGCGTTCTTTCCTCGTGCAACAGGACACGCTCCTAGGAAGTTTAGAAGACTGTTCCTATATCTTGGTTCCTGATACAACCAAAGCTCTTCAGCAAATTGTCGCGCACCACCGCTCTAACTTCGACTATCCAGTTGTCGCGATTACAGGAAGCAATGGAAAAACCATCGTCAAAGAATGGCTGAACCAACTTCTTGCAAGCGAAATTCGAATCGTGCGTAGTCCGAAAAGCTATAACTCGCAAATCGGCGTTCCGCTTTCGGTGTGGGCCATGGGCGACGAACATGAACTCGGTCTATTCGAAGCGGGAATATCTCAAGTCGGTGAAATGGAGAAGCTGGAAAAGATCATCCAACCAACACTAGGGATCCTCACGAATATTCGGCAAGCTCACCGCGAAAATTTTTCATCGCAACTGGAACTGGCCCAAGAGAAAGTCAAACTATTTAGGCATGCAAAAAAGGTAATTTGCTCCTCGCAGTACCGCGAAGCGATTCAGGAATTGCGCCAGCTTGCCCCTCATTTGGATATTGTGATTTGGGGCGATACGGCCGATTCGAAGTATTCGGTTTCTAGTGCTGCCTTGGCCGACAAAGGAAGCAACTTGACCTTGCAATGGAAGAATCAGCAGTCTGAATTCTACCTACCTTTCTCCGACAAAGCCTCCATTGAGAATGCCCTGCATTGCATTGTTTGTCTGCTCGAAATGAACTACGATGCTGCTTGGATCGCCCGTCGAACTGGTAAGTTACTACCTATCGAAATGCGCCTGGAAATTCTGAGGGGCAAGCGCGGGAATGCCTTGATAAGCGACGCGTATTCGGCCGATCCCGAATCCTTGATTATTGCGCTGGACCACCTGGCCAATCGCATGGGGGATGAAGAACGGGTGCTTATTATCAGCCAAATGCATCAGGCGGCCATATCTCTTCAAGAGCAGGCGAAACAATTGCGTGCGATAAAAAGTCAGTACAGACTCAAAAAAATCTTGGTCGTAGGAGCTGAAATTAGTGAGCACCTCGATGACCCCAACATCCATACTTTCCAGAGTACTGATGACCTGTTGGCTTCGAGTGAGCTCACGGACATTCAATCTTCTTCAGTTTTAGTCAAAGGGGCGCGTGTTTACGCATTTGAACGTGTCATTCATGCCTTGCAGGAAAAGACGCACGATACGATCATGGAAATTGACCTCGATGCCATGGCGCACAATCTCAATACCTACCGCCAGCTGCTCAAACCGCATGTTCGACTCATGGTTATGGTCAAGGCGCAGGGGTATGGAACCGGCTCCGATGAAGTAGCACAATTCTTGGAATTCAATCAAGTGGATTATTTGGGTGTGGCCTATACCGACGAGGGAATAGCCTTGCGCAATCAAGGAATTGGTCTGCCTATTATGGTCATGAATCCGGAAAGAGGCAGTTTGGAGGCCTTGATCGACGCCCACCTTGAACCTGAGATTTATAGTTTTGAAACACTAGAGAGATTTGCGCTTGCGCTAAAAACCAAACAAGTAAATCATGCCTACCCCATTCATTTAAAGATAGATACGGGAATGCATCGCTTGGGATTTAGGTTTAATGAGATGGACGAACTCGCAAAGCGAATCAATGCTATGCCGCAAGTGGAGGTCATTTCGGCCTTTACGCATTTGGCGGCAAGTGACGAGGATGTGCGAGATGATTTTACGCGCCAACAGCTTGATTTATTCCAAGAACTCTCGGGCAAGCTGAAAGAGGCTTTGGGTCACGATTTTCTTTGCCATGCCTTGAATACAGCGGGTATCAGTCGGTTTCCTGAGTACCAAATGGACCTGGTACGCCTCGGAATTGGCTTGTACGGTGTGTCGGCCGATACGCGTTTGTCGCTCCGAAATGTAGGCACCTTGAAGACGATTATTTCACAGATAAAAGAGATAGCTCCTGGGGAGAGCGTGGGCTATAGTCAGGCTTTCGTTGCCGATAAAACGTTGAAAATTGCGACCATACCTGTAGGTTATGCCGATGGCCTGTTTCGGTCCTTGGGCAATGGAAAGGCAAGCGTTGAGGTGTTCGGGAAAATGGCGCCTATTGTGGGGAATATTTGCATGGATATGTGCATGATCGATGTCACTGAAATACCATGTGCCGCAGGGGATGAGGTAATAGTCTTTGGTAAGAATCCCACTATTCAGCGACTAGCGCAAATGGCGAATACCATTCCATACGAGATTCTCAGTTCGGTGAGCGAAAGGGTGAAAAGGATCTACTTGAAAGAAGACAGTTAGCCTTGTCCGAGAGAAAATTTCTCCAAAAGATCGACCCGCTTATTTCTCGAAACACTCACCTCTTGTCCATTGGACATCAATACGTGGCCAGCTTTACCTTGGGTTCCCCGAAAATATTCATCAATGTGATCCAGGTTGATAATGCTCGACCCATGTACGCGCATGAAGCCATACTCTTTCAATAGCCCCTCGAAATATTTTAGCGAACGGGAAACACATATTTCCTTGCCGTCCACTAAGAAGAAAGAGGAATATACGCGGCTAGCTTCTCCGTGAATGATATCGTTGAGCTTGATAATTTTAAAGCCTTTGGTCGTTGGAAGGGCTATTTTCTGACTCTGCTTTCCTCCGCCAGATATTTCAGGAATGAAGAAGGCCTCGGCGCTTTTATTGCGGAATTTGTTTCGTTTTTCCTTGTAGCGGTCAAACATCGCTTTCAGGTCGTCGATGGAAACTGGCTTGAGCAAGTAGTCCAATGCCGAGTGCTTGATAGCGGTAATCGCATAATCGTTGTAGGCCGTGGTAAAGACAACTTCAAAATCAAGATCCTCGAAGGAATCGATCAATGAAAACCCATCTCCTTTAGGCATTTCGACATCGAGCAAGATTAAATCAGGACTTGTTTTCTTGATGACCATCCTGCCTTCTTCAGCCGAACTGGCCTCGCCAACGATGTTCACTTCTTCGAAAAATTCTGAAATGAGCGAACGCATCATTTTTCGTGCGCGCGGCTCATCGTCGATTATTACAGTTCTGATTTTCATATTAAAGCAACAGGTAGGTGGTTGTAGTAGCGTTGTAAATTTATGCATTCGTATTCAATCTTGCCACTAGTTCAATTGAGCAAATAAACTCCCCGCCGATTTTTTAAGGTCGAAGGAGTTCTATTCCAATCATTTACAGGAATTGAATGCTCATTGTCATTTATAGACAATTTGCATGCGAAAACTGGCATCCTAACGTTTGATTAACCTAAACAACTTTAGTCCAAGCAGAATCCTCGTAATTTGGCCCCGATTCGCTGTTCATGAGAAGCTCACTGTTCTTCATATTGCTATCTATCTGCGTTTGCCAGTCGGTTCTCGGACAATCGGTGCAACGTCGCCTGCGCATACCTACAAGTGAAAAGATACGCTTGGACTCCTTGAGCATTGCTCCACACACATTTTCTGTGATGCATGAGGGAGAGCTCTTGGAGACTTCCATGTATACATTATTTCCAGTTTCGGCGAGTGTCGAATTCAATCAGCCTGCGCCATTCGATTCGGTTGACGTGATGTTCCAAGTACTGCCTTTTGATTTTTCGGCGGGGATTAGTCACAAAGACTCGACTTTGATAGGTCCTGCGGGCAAATCGTTGGAGATTTACGTCCCCGGAGACTACAACCGTGACCCCACCTTTTTCAGCGAGGCCGGACTCACAAAAAGCGGATCGATTTCCAGGGGGATCACCTTTGGTAACAACCAAGATCTCTCGGTGAACTCCAGTCTGGACTTGCAGTTGAATGGAAAACTGACCGACAGAATTTCAGTATTGGCGTCTGTCACAGATAATAATATCCCCATTCAACCCGATGGAAACACCCAGCAATTGCAGGATTTTGATCAGGTGTTCATTCAACTTTATAACGAGAGGTTTAATCTGACCGCAGGGGATTTTCAAATCCGACAAGGCCCTGGCAGCTTCCTGAAATTTCACAAACGTGCGCAAGGAGCCACTTTTAGCGCCAATCGATCCTCCGAGAACGGATCGAGCATCTTCGCCCAGAATCAAAGTCAGAGCTACCGACTCTCGGCGGCTGTTTCCAAAGGAAAATTTGCCCGGAATATATTCACAGCGATTGAAGGAAACCAAGGTCCGTACCGACTGACTGGAGCTGAAAACGAAAGTTTTATCGTGGTTTTAGCTGGTACCGAGCGGGTCTTTATCGATGGTAGGTTGCTTGAGCGCGGACTGGATAGAGATTACGTGATAGACTACAATTCGGCCGAGTTGATATTTACGGCAACACAGCCCATGACCAAGGATAAAAGAATCGTCGTTGAATTTCAATATTCGGACAAAAATTACGCGCGTTCATTGGTCGAAGCTTCTGTGAGCGGGGTGAACGGTCCGGCCACCTGGTTTATCAATGTATATAGCGAGCAAGACAGTAAAAACCAACCCTTGCAGCAGGATCTTACAGCCGAAGATAAATTTGTACTCGGTGAAGTCGGCGACAACTTGAGTGAGGCATACACCAATTCGGTTGACAGCGTTGGCTTCGCCGATAATGTGGTGCTCTATGCTCTGGTGGATAGTTTGGGATATGATTCGGTATTGGTTCACTCCAACGATGAAACGACAGCGCTGTATCGGGCGGCTTTTAGCAAGGTAGGTGCTGGAAACGGCGATTATATCGAAGATGATTTTACGGCTGTGGGCAGGGTGTTCAGGTGGATTGCTCCGGATACTATTTCGAATGTAATCGTCCATCAAGGGACACACGCCCCGATTATTCAATTGGTCGCGCCCAGGAAGCGACAGATGCTCACAGCGGGAGGGTCGGTGCGTTTTGCGCGGACCTATCAGGCCAAAGTGGAGGGGTCCATGAGCAATACCGATATCAATACCTTTTCGTCCAGGGGCAATGACGACAACAGCGGATTGGCCTTCAAAATTGATCTTGACCGATTTTCGCCCGTTGAAACCGTGGATTCCTTGAAACGATGGCGCATCAAGCCGCGGGCAACCGTAGAATATGTAGATCAAAATTTTAGGGCCATCGAGCGCTTTCGATCGGTAGAATTCGAGCGCAACTGGAACATGGCAGCTTCTTCGGATACCTTGGGAACACTTTTGTGGGGAGGAGGAATTGGATTAGCGCATAGCGCAAATGGCTTTGTAGGAGTAGATTTTGAATCCCTCTCGACCACCTCCAACCACACGGGATACAGTCTTCGCACAGATAACGACATTCATATCAAGAAGACCAATGCGAGATTCACTGGCTCATGGGTGGAAACGTCTGGCGTGCTGGAATCGCAGTTTATCCGCCACAAAACAGGCTTGAGCTACGACTTCCCCTTTTTGCAAGTTGGCTTCAATGACGAACACGAGTTGAACCGACGAACGCTTGGTGACAGTCTGCTCACTGGCTCCTACCAATTCTACGATTGGGAAGCATACCTTGGTTCGCCTGCGAGTTGGACCAATTCGTACAAGATTTTCTACCGCGAGCGCACCGATTTAGCTAGAGATTCTGCCGCCTTATCGCCTTCAGCCAGAGCGCGTCAATATGGAGTGTCTTTGAATTTATTGAGCAATCGAAGCAGTCAGCTCAAACTCACCGCGAGCAATCGCCAGTTGAGAATTGTAAACGAGGAGCTCATCGCGCAAGCCCCCGAGGAAACGTTTTTGGGCCGGTTGGATCACACCTTGAATTTGTGGAAGGGTTTTATTCAGTTGAACACCTTCTATCAAACGGGCTCTGGGTTGCAGCAGAAACGCGAGTTTGTCTACTTTGAAGTTCCCGTGGGGCAAGGAGTGTATGTATGGAATGATTACAATGAGGATGGTGTAAAAGACCTCGATGAATTTGAAATTGCCCAGTTTGCATACGAGGCCAATTATATCCGCACATTCGTGCAAACGTCTGAATACGTTAAAATCTACAGCGGGGATTTCAATCAAACACTGCAGATAACACCAGCTCGTCTCAAGCAAGCTCAGAAAAAAGTGGGAAAATTTGCCCAACGCTTTTCAGGTATCTTCTCGTATCGCAGTGAACGTAAGACGAGCACTTCATTGGGGGCCGACCGGTTCAACCCGTTTTATACGGCAATTGCCGATTCAGATTTAGTAGCCTTGGTAGGAGCCGTGCGAGCCACCTTGTTCTTCAATCGATCCCATCCGAAGTTTGGCTTGGAGTATACCTATCAGGACAATCGCAACAAGTCCTTGCTTACCAATGGATTTGAAAGTCGGTCCTTGGAAGAACATTTAGTACGCGTGCGCTACAATTTTGCCGAGCATTTTTCATTTGTGGCTCAGGGAATTATTGGGCGCAAAGAACTTGCGAGTGATTTTTTGGCATCACGTAGTTATATGTTAGACACCTATAGTACGTCTCCCGAATTTGCTTGGCAGCCCAACACCAATATAAAGGTCGCGCTGAACGGTCGGTATGGAGAAAAAAAGAATTCGTTCAATCTTGAGCAATCCGTTTTGCGAAAAGCAGGGGTAACGGTGCGCTACAGTCAAATGGGCAAGGGAAGTATTCAAGGTGAGTTCAATCTGTTGAACATATCCTATTCAGGAGAGGGAGGTACGGCCTTGGCCTTTGAGATGCTTGAAGGTTTGCAAAAAGGAATCAATTCCACATGGAATATAGGAGTGCAAGGCAAGGTGGCCAAGAACCTACAGTTGAACATAAATTACAATGGCCGAAGGGGTGAAAGTGGGCGTACCATACACCAAGGCGGCATGCAAGTGAGGGCATTTTTCTAGACCGAAGTAGCTGTAAACGACTGGTTTGTCTACCGGTTTTGGGCGTGAAAAACCGCTTTTCTCAAATTTTCTACCGTTCCTTAAGTCAGACACTCCACTTGGGGATTTATGGCAAAAAAAGCGATAACAAGGACGTAACTTGTAGTCAAGTAATCAGAGAGATTGTTTCGAATTCCTATAAAAACCGAACAATATGTCAAATAAATACTCACACGGATCTAATCGCTTATTGCCGATTTTATCACCATCGAACTTACCAGAGTTAATCTGGATCTTCAACGACAAATAAGAGTCGTTATACAACAAGCTTTTTCAGCTCAGATTTCAGTTTTTTATTACTGCGTTTTGTGCACCCCGACTTTCGGGGTGCTTTTTTTTTGGGGGTGACTTGTGGCAGAATGGTTCAAAAAAGGGGATTTCGTGTTGAAAAACAACTTCTGAGCATTACGTTGTGCAGTTGAAAAAATAGTATTATCTTCGCAGCCCCTTTTTGGAGGGAGAAACATCAATATCAATGGACACACTGAGCTACAAGACAGTTTCCGCAAACAAGGAAACAGTAGATAAGCAATGGTTGGTGATCGACGCAGAAGGCCAGCCAGTAGGACGATTGAGTTCTGTAATTGCTGCATTATTGCGTGGTAAGCACAAAACCAACTTCACCCCACACGTTGACTGTGGTGATAACGTAATTGTTATCAACGCGGAGAAAGTTGCCTTGACGGGTAACAAGTGGGAAGACAAGGAATATGTGCGTTTTTCTGGATATCCAGGAGGACAGCGCTACCGTACAGCCAAAGAGGCGATGGCATTGAAGCCAACGTTTGTTGTAGAAAAGGCTGTTAAAGGTATGTTGCCGCACACCAAGCTTGGAAATGCGATTTTCAAAAACTTGCATGTATTTGCGGGTGCTGAGCACACACATGAAGCTCAGAAGCCAACGACTTATACTATCAACTGATTATTACCACCATTATGGAAGTGATTAACACACTCGGAAGAAGAAAGAAAGCAGTTGCTCGTGTCTATATGAAAGAGGGTACTGGTGAGTTCGTTATTAACAAGCGTCAGTCTACGGATTATTTTCCGACGCTAGTTATGCAGTACAAGCTAAACCAGCCTTTCGAAATTACAGAGACGGCTAAGAAATATGATCTACAAGTCAATGTTGACGGTGGTGGACAAACAGGGCAGACTGAAGCTGTTCGTTTGGCGATTACGCGTGCATTGATTACGATCAATCCAGAATGGAAATCTGATTTGAAGGCCGCTGGTCTTACAACTCGTGATCCACGTATGGTTGAGCGTAAGAAGCCAGGTCAGCCAAAAGCGAGAAAGAAGTTCCAGTTCAGCAAGCGTTAATACGCGGCTACTGGACTTGTTTAGCATCCAAACTCTTCGGACCTGTATTTACAGACTCGCCGTTGAGTTGCTATTAGTGAAAGTAAACAAGTAAATTTTTATACAATGCCAAGAGCAAAATTTGAACAGCTACTTGAGGCTGGTTGTCATTTTGGACACCTAAAGCGCAAGTGGAATCCAGGAATGGCTCCTTATATCTTCACTGAGAAGAAAGGAATCCATATCATCGACCTACATAAGACTGTAGTTAAACTTGACGAAGCGTGTTCTGCGCTTAAGCAAATTGCAAAGTCAGGTAAGAAAGTAATCTTCGTTGCAACAAAGAAGCAAGCAAAAGAGCTTGTTGCTGAGCGCGTTGGTGCTGTAAACATGCCTTTCGTGACTGAGCGTTGGTCAGGTGGTATGTTGACAAACTTCGCTACGATTCGTAAGTCTGTAAAGAAAATGAACCGTATTGAGAAGATGAAGACCGACGGAACCTTTGAGGCGATGTCGAAGCGAGAGCGTCTTTTCAAAACTCGTCAGCAAGCGAAACTCGAGAAAAACCTCGGTTCAATCGCTGATCTTACACGTATTCCTGCAGCTGTTTTTGTTGTAGACGTGAGCAAGGAGGATATTGCAGTTGCTGAAGCAGTGAAATTGGGTATTCCAGTTTTCGCTATCATCGACACCAACTCTGACCCTTCAAACGTTGATTTCCCAATTCCAGCAAATGATGACGCTTCAAAGTCAATCGCGACTATTATGGACGTTGTTTGTGAAGCTATCAAGGAAGGACTAAGTGAGCGCAAAACAGATCGTGACGCTGAAGAGAAGAACGAAGCGAAGGCTGCTGCTCCAAAAGCTCCGAGAGCAAGAAAGGCTGACAAGGCGGAAAAGGCTGAGAAAGTAGAGAAGGCAGAAGTTGCAGAACCAAAGGCGGCGGAAGCTGCTCCTGAGGCTGAAGCAGCAACAGAAGCTACTCCTGATGCCGATAAGGGCGCAGAAGCATAAACGCATTGCCGGAATATTCTCCGGTTCGATTAGAAACACATTTTTAACAATATAACACTGTAGCCATGAAGATTACAGCTGCTGATGTAAATAAGCTCCGACAGCAAACTGGAGCTGGAATGATGGATTGTAAAAAAGCTCTTCAAGAAGCCAATGGCGACTTCGAAGCGGCTATCGACCATCTTCGTAAGCAAGGTCAGAAAGTTGCTGCCAAGCGTAGCGACCGTGATGCAAGAGAAGGTCTAGTGATTGCCAAAGTTGCCGACGGTGGTGGCAAAGGCGCCTTGATCGTTTTGAATTGCGAAACTGACTTCGTTGCAAAAAATGATGATTTCGCTGTTGTAGCGAATACAATCATGGATGTTGCATTGAAAAATGCCCCTGCCGATCTCAATGCCCTTATGGCAATGGATTATGGTGATGGTCTCAATATTTCAGACAAGATTACCGAGCAAATTGGTAAGATTGGTGAGAAGATTGAGCTTTCAGCTTACGAGCAGGTAAGCGCTGGTTGCGTGATTGCATACAATCACCCAGGTAACCGCCTTGCATCTGTTGTTGGCTTTACCAAAGATACTTCTAGTGAAATTGGACGCGACGTTGCTATGCAAGTAGCAGCTATGGCACCTGTAGCAGTTAATGCTGATGGTGTTCCTGCCGACATTATTGCGAAGGAGTTGGAGATTGGTAAAGACCTAGCTATCCAAGAAGGAAAACCAGCTGAAATGGCTGCTAAGATTGCTCAAGGGCGTCTTGGAAAGTTCCTCAAAGAAGCTACTCTTTTGAGCCAGCCTTTCATCAAAGACAACAAAATGACTATTGATCAGTACCTAAAGTCTGCTGATAAAGACTTAACCGTTACTGAATTCCGCCGTATTGCATTGAACTAATACGACGATAAAATTTACTTTGTTTTAGGCCAATCTCCGAAAGGGGGTTGGCTTTTTTTTTACTGAGAAATGCAAACAGGTCATTTGTTCAAGGCCAGAGCGAGTGGGAGAATGAGAAAGAGAGCGTGTATTTAGTAATTTGCCTTGTGCTTGAAATAAAATCATTAACGACTATCCGGAAAGAAGCACCCATATGTACCAAGGTCCCGAAGGGACAATATATCGGTAGAAAAACAAAACAACGGATATATCACCATGCCGTAGGTATGGAATTGCGCCCTAAAGATGATCGTTTCTCGTCAAACATATACACCAATGGCTAGTTTCTTATCGCATGAAGCGTTAAACCTAATCCTGGACTAGGCCAAGAGGATTTGCCGTCCAAGTTGCTTATTATCAAGATTTCATCCAGTAGATCTAGGGAACACCAATGCAATAGCCGCTGCCCCGTCAAGAATGAAGGCTCGATGATTTCTTTATATCTAGCCATGGGATTGCCTTACCTTTTATCCTTAAATTCGAACATCTCAAAACAGGAACCTACTTCCTCACCTTGTTAGACAGAGGAAACATTCTCGCATCAGAGTTAATCGTTATACAGTGAAGTTAATCCTACACATATTGCTAGCCTTGTTCCTTGGGCAAAGTCCCTTGTATTCGCAATACGAATATTTCAACAATGCCTATGATACGAACGGACATTCGGAAATATGCACAAATGTGATGGTGGAATCTGATGGTTATATGGTGTTTGGCATGCGAATGGACACCGCTGGTGCAAATCTTCATTTGAGGACAACCGATTTAAACGGTGAGAATTCGGTTTTTGATGGACTAAGCATGGATGAATATTCTCTATTCTTTATAAACCATGCTGAATCATTTATTCAGACGTCAGATGGAGGGTATGCGTGGGGAGGTGAAGGTTTAGGTGTGGAGTCTGCAGGTATTTGCGCAAAATTCAATAGTGACTTTAGTGAAATCGAGTGGTCCAACGAATATTTACTAGTTGATTCAATAAGTTACAAGGAATTTCATCTTGCTTATGAGCTGAGTTCATCGGAGCTCATTTTTGCCGGACATCAAGCCTTTGACACGGATGAGGATCAGTGGTACGAGTATTCAGATTTATTCTTGGTAAAAACGGATTCCGAGGGGAATGTTCTTTGGGAGAAGAATATTGAATTGTATGATGATCAATTTCTTCGAGTCAATCAACTTTTTGAATTGGACAATGGGGACCTTCTTGTTTTTGGATCGGTGTACCACGACTGGGATCAAGTTATTTGTCGCATAAGCGCAGACGGTGATTCACTTTTATGGAAGTATCGCTGGGGAGCTGAAGATTTAAATGATTGGCTACCTTGGGGTGTTCAAAAAGACAATGGAAATTTCATCGTGAGCTATTTGCAAGGCTTTGAAGTGTCTCCCTTATCCAGCGATGGGTCAAGGTCAAAGGTGAGGATGATGGAATTCTCAGTCCAAGATCAAGAAGTAATCTGGGAGTTCGAATTTGACAACATATTTGAATGGGGGTTCATTCAGGATCTGGTAAAGACTCCTGACGGGGGATACGCGGTTCTTGGGTGGGGTATTGAGACACCCGTAACGCATTGGTATGGATGGATCTTAAAAACTGATAGTTTGGGGAATGAGGAATGGTTTAATACTTATTACCATACTAATCCAAATGAAGGGGATACTTGGATAAATGATCAATTGTTTGATTTAGAGGTCACTGCAGATGGTGGATTCATTGCTGTTGGTCAACACTTGGACCACAACATGCCTGAAGAACCACAACAAACTTGGCTCCTCAAACTCGATGCTTGTGGTGAAGTCGAATGGCAAGGGTGTGAGCCCATTGTAGGCACAAAAGAAATCGACCAGAACGTCTCGATACTGAAGGCCTATCCCAATCCCGCAAGTGAATTCCTCCAGCTGGAATGGACCGACGAAAAAGTCACAGAAATAAGGCTGTTTGACACACTAGGAAGTCTGGTTCTCACGGAATCCACTGCGGGAAAGAATCGCATGCAGTTTCCAGTTCATTCATTGGCTTCCGGAGTTTATCAGCTACTCGCCCTTGATCGCGAATTTCAGGTACTTGATCGGCAGCGGATTGTCGTTGAATAGCTGTTTTCGACGTTTGATTTTCTCGTAGGAAGTAAGGGAAAAACAAAGGCGGTCGCTTTGGATTCGGTTTTGAGTATACCCGTGACAGCGCAAAGTATTATGATGGTAGGCAAAAGCCTAAATTATCCTCGGCATTTGACGAGAACCACAATCGTTGATCATTCGGCATTAGAACCGCGCATTAATCCACTCCCCAATCAGAATGGAGACCTCAGGCGCCAGCGTTTCTTCTAAAAGTCCATATTCAGCCACAGACCCCGTTTCGCTATGCTGAAACAGGTGGTTCAACCCCGGCATCGCGTGAATCTCGAAGTCTGGATTTCCACCAAGTTTTAAGGCGTACTCTATTGCTGATAGATTCTTTGAACAAGGCACTTGAAGGTCTAGAAGTCCGTTAATCGCTAGCACCGGACATCGTGTGAATTTTATCGCTTCTTTCGGATTGTACTTCATGAAGTACTGGTACCACGGATCCTTGAACTGCTCTATGCGCAGGTCGATCATTTTATCTCGGCCGCCAAAAGCCTCGGCCTCCTCGTCGCTCACTGCTTCCAATCCACGGCTTACGAGGGGCCTCAATTGTTCGTCCAATGACTTCGTCGTATCCGGGAATTGAATAACCTGGCTTACTTCGCGTAGCATATTCTCCATGGTGACAATATCGCTTTCAGACGAACCTGATGATTCCATGATTAAGCGTGTTTGATCGAGTATGATTTCACGTCCGCTTGTTCCCGGTCCGGCCAGCATCACTACGAAGGACACCATTTGATTCTCCGCAGCGACCATCGGAGCAATCATTCCACCCTCACTGTGCCCAATAAGACCTATGGCCATCGGATCTATTTTGTTGTGGGAAAGGGCCCAGTCGATAATAGCATCAACATCACTTGCAAAATCTTCGGAAGTGGCCCCGGCAAAAGTCCCACCAGATTCACCTACTCCCCGGTCGTCATAGCGCAAAACAGCGATGCCTTGTTGCGTCAAATGATCGGCCAAAACCCAAAACGGCTTGTGATCCATGATGGTCTCATCCCTATCCTGTGGTCCTGATCCTGAAATGAGAATAGCCAAAGGAGATTTGGCCTGGCCATTCGGAACTGTCAGCGTTCCTGCCAACGTGTGACCTCCATCTGGATTTTTTATTGAAACGTGAGAGACTGCGTAGCCGTAGGGTTCATTTGGTTCTTGCGGACGATGAGGCTTAGAGGCCGGAATGAAATCACGCTGTAAAAGAAGTGGAACTTTGTAGCCTCCTTGGAAAACGAATCCATGAAATTTATTATTCCGGAACTGACCTTTATATGTAAGTTGAATGTAGTCCGATTGAATCTCAAGACTGTCTTTCACAAAGGAAATCGAACTGCAAGGCATCCCCAAAGCATCTTGATCCGGACTATCGATGGTGCATACCAAAATAGTACCCAAGGAATCGATATTGAAGTCAATTCGAAGCTTTGAACCGCTGAAATCGGCCATTCCGTGCCAGGTTCCGGTAATGTCCTGCGCCGTTGACGTGAGAACTAGCAACAGAAAGAAAAATGAGGTTAATAATCGATGCATCATGGGTGCTAAAGTACCGATTATCATGCCGACTAAATGCTTCGATCTGCAGAATCAAGATGAAAAAGATGAATCTTATTGAACGGCAATTGGGGAATATGGCGATCACATGATGCGCAATCAGCTCGCGGGCAAACTCTTATCCTTGCCAATATAAATTGAGCAAAACTCGAATTTCATCATTTCACTACCCGTGTTTTTTCGCATCTTCGCAAAATCAATCCAACTGCAGCATGAAATACCATAGAATACTTCTAAAATTAAGTGGCGAGGCCCTTTTGGGTGATAAAGAATTTGGAATCGACCACACCAGACTTACAGAGTACGCCAAGCAAGTCAAAGAAGTAGTCGACGCGGGATGTGAGTTGGCCATCGTCATTGGTGGAGGCAATATCTTTCGCGGTATTCAGGGTGAAGAAGGGGGCATAGAACGCACCCAGGCCGATTATATGGGGATGCTGGCAACCATGATCAATTCTATGGCTTTGCAGGCTTCATTGGAGCAGCAAGGGATCAGTACTCGATTGCAATCTGCCATAGAAATGAAAGCCGTCGCCGAGCCATTTATTCGCCGACGAGCAGTGCGCCATCTTGAGAAAGGACGAGTAGTCATCTTTGGAGCCGGAACGGGCAATCCATATTTTACGACCGACTCGGCAGCTTCCCTTCGCGCGATAGAAATTGATGCCGATGTCATTTTAAAAGGCACGCGTGTTGACGGCATCTATTCAGCTGATCCTGAGAAAGACCCATCGGCCACTAAGTTTGAGACGGTCACGTTTGATGAAGTGTACAAAATGGGATTGAACGTCATGGATATGACGGCTTTTACTTTGTGCAAGGAAAATAATCTACCCATCATTGTATTCGATATGAACACCCCAGGAAACCTCCTAAAAGTTTTGAAAGGGGAGTCGGTAGGTACTTTGGTGGAAATCTGATAAATTTGCAGCTGTAATAGTTAAGTCATGGTTGAAGAAGTAAACGAAGCAATAGAAGAATCAAAAGGTCTCATGGAAAAAGCCATGGCGCACCTTGAAGTTGGATTGGCAAAGATCCGTGCTGGAAAGGCCAACCCTTCAATGTTGTCTAGTGTCATGGTTGAATACTACGGTAGCATGACGCCATTAAGTCAGGTGGCCAACGTCAATACCCCCGATGCGCGTACTTTGAGCATCCAAGCTTGGGAAAAGCAAATGCTCGAACCTATTGCGACAGCTATTATCAATTCAAACTTAGGTTTGAACCCACAGAACAATGGTGAAGTTATCTTGATCAATGTACCTGTACTCACCGAAGAGCGCCGAATGGACCTCTGCAAGCAAGCAAAAGCCGAAGGCGAGCACGCCAAGGTAAGTCTGCGAAATGCCCGAAAAGATGCCAATGACTTCATCAAAATGGCCCAAAAAGAAGGTTTGAGTGAAGATATGGCTAAGACCTTGGAGGCAAAAGTACAAGAGCTTACAGATAACTTCAATCGGAAGGTCGAGTCTATCGTTGTTGCCAAAGAGGCCGATATCATGAAGGTTTAAGCTGGCGACCTACCCATTTGCGCTTGTCGCTTATTTTTTAGAAAACTTTATTTACTTGCCAATTCCTGCGCCAATTCTCGCGTGGCCTGGTCGGTCGTGAAATAATCTTCCAAGCTAGGTTTCTCGATAAACTGGACGTCGGTGAGGCACTTTTCGATGAGGTCCGACATGCCCAGAAAGCCAATTTTATCTTGCAGGAACAAGGCCACGGCGACCTCGTTTGCAGCATTCAATATACACGGGGCATTGCCGCCTTTGTGCAAGGAGTCGAAGGCCAACTGCAGATTTCGAAACGTTTTCGGATCGGGCTGCTCGAAGGTCAGGTTGGGGTAATCCATGAAATTGAAACGTGGAAAAGCCGAATGAATTCGATCGGGATAGGCCATCGCGTATTGAATGGGCAACTTCATATCGGGCAAGCCCATTTGAGCTTTCATCGATCCATCCTCAAATTGAACGATTGAGTGAATGATACTTTGTGGGTGAACAATGACGTCGATTTGCTCGGCTTTGAGTCCAAATAACCACTTGGCCTCGATCACTTCCAAGCCCTTGTTCATCATGCTCGCCGAGTCAATTGTAATCTTGGCGCCCATCTCCCAATTCGGGTGTTTGAGTGCCTGCTCTCGCGTTACTTTACCCAGTTGTTCGCTTGAAAACCCTCTGAACGGTCCGCCCGAAGCAGTGAGGTAAATCTTCTCGATCTTATTGTGGAATTCTCCGGCCAGACATTGAAAAATGGCGCTGTGCTCGCTGTCGACCGGGTAAATATTCACTCCTTTGGCACTTGCTGCTTTAGTCACAAGATCTCCCGCTACGACCAAGGTTTCTTTGTTGGCCAAAGCAATGTTCTTTCCAGCTGCAATTGCCGACATGGTAGGTTTTAACCCGGCAAATCCCACCAAGGCCGTGACCACCAAATCAATATCGTCCATCTCAACAACTTGTGCCAGGGCTTCTTCACCTGAATAGGTTTTGATTCCCATGTTCCACAATTCATCGCTCAGGTTTTTGTAGTGCGCGTCATTGACTAAAACAACGGCATTCGGCTTGTACTTGCGCGCCTGTTCAAGGAGTAAAGTATGGTTGGAGTGCGCAGTGAGCACCTCCACTTGAAATTTATCAGGATGCGCGCTTATGACCTCAAGAGCTTGAGTGCCTATCGAACCTGTTGAACCTAGAAGGGCAATTTTTTTCGGTGAATCCACGGTGAGCTTTTACATAAACCCCAGTTCGAGCAGAGCTTCTTCGCTCATCATACTCTTGTCCCAAGGTGGCTCGAAAGTTATCTCAACTTTTGCAGATTTGATCTCTTTTAGACCAGCAACTTTTTCCTCAACTTCTACAGGAAGGGTTTCCGCAACGGGACAAGAAGGTGAAGTGAGCGTCATGGCGATCGTTACGTGCATGTCGTCATCGACGTTTACGTCGTAAATCAAGCCCAATTCGAAAATGTCCACAGGAATTTCAGGGTCGTAAATGGTCTTTAAAACTTCAACAACCTGATCCTCTAATTGTCGCTTGGATTTCTTTGTTCCGAATAGTTTGCTCATGCCACTCATGGTGTCTTTCGTTCTTTCTATTCTATGCGGTTTGTCCGGTAAACGCCAAGCCGTAAATTTTCATTTGTTTGATCATCGCGGCCAATCCGTTGCTCCGTGTAGCCGATAAATGATCGTGCAGACCGATTTCATCAATAAAATGAAGGTCGGCATTCACAATTTCTTTGGGCGGGAGGTCAGACAATACACGAATAATCAATCCAACAAGTCCTTTCGTAATAATCGCGTCGCTATCGGCCGTAAAAATCACGTTTCCCTGGTCGTTTCGCTCGGCGTGTAGCCATACTTGGGACTGACAACCCTTGATGATATTGTCCTCCGTTTTGTATTCGTCGGCGATCACTTCCACGTCTTTACCCAATTCGATGATATGCTCGTATTTCTGCATCCAATCCTCGAAAAAGCTAAATTCTTCTACAATTTCCGTCTGTCTTTCCTCTACCTTGCTCATGTTCGCTGGGTTGGTGCAAAGTTACTTATTTAGATTGAATTTAGATAATAGAATGGGAGGGGATTGGAAGATAGTTTTGAAAGCCTTTTCGCCTGTTTGAAAGGGTTTTTAGCCATTCGGCAAATGCTGGGGCAGGTCAGCTAGCGCTGTGTTTTTTCGTCCAATACCCGAAAATGAAGCTTACGAGCAGACCGACAAATGAAAAGCCGGCGAGAACGAGGAAGACCAGTTGGTGTCCCAGTGGCCCGGGGTTGTTGTCGAGCAAGTAGCCCATAAGCGGACTCATAAAAATATCGGGCGTATAGCCGATTACCGACATAATGCCCACTGCCGTGCCGGTTGCCACGATGGGAATGGCGGCCTCTTTCATGATGGCGAAGTATACTCCTCGAATTCCATAAACCCCTGAAAGTGTGGCCGTGAAAATAATAAGGACTACCAAGGCCTGATGCTCGAAATGTCCGCTGAAAATCAAAAGCGAACCGATCACCATCACAGCAAAGCAGGCCTTGATCACGTTGACGCCCGAATATTTGTCGGCAATAAAACCGGCCAAGACAGCAAAAATGGGTCGAAGCCAAATGCTAAAAGTACTTACCGAGGCCGACTCGACTTCGGTGAAATGAAGAACCTCGTAGGAGTAAAGGGAAAAATCATCGGTTGATTTGTAGCCAACGTAGGCGCAAATAATAATCAATGCCTGCATCCACACTCCTGGTATTTTGATGACTTCGAGCACTTCGGCCGGCTTGGGAAGAGACAAGGAAGATGTAGCAGCATTTCCCTTGGGAACTACAAACCAGACCAATACGCCAGCGAGAAATACCACTGCAGAAGTCACCAGAATTATTACTTGGAAGGAGTCGTGGCTCCTTTCAATTTCTGGGGTGTGGGTATTTCCGGCTAGGAGTGCAAAGATTAGCAAGAGAATAGCCCCCACCATGCCAGCCATGACGCCACGGCCACCTTCCAAAAGTCCAAAAGCTCTTCCTTGAAACGCATCTCCTCCCCACTCGCGCGTGCTCTTAATGAGCGCTGCCCAAAACAGAAAGACGGTAGAAAGACCCCAAAAGGCGTAAATAGTAACCAGGGTGTTTTGATCGGGAATCGTTGCCATGAAGAGTCCGCCAAGGGATGTGATCCATAGCGCAACCGCCATTAAATTCCGCGCTGGATACTTATCGGCTAGCGGACCGCCAAAGAAGTAGCTGAACATGGAGACGGCGCCGTAGTAGGAGAAACACTCGCCCAATTCGAGATTGGTAATATCGAAAACCTGCAGGAAAGTTGGTCTGAAAGCCCTGGCAATCGTAAATGGAAGCATGAATATGGCTTCACCGGCCAAGACCAATGTGAGCAATATTCCCATGTTTCTAATTTTCAGTTTGGCAGGAAGCACAGTGCAAATAAGAACATTGAGTTTGGCTTTCCAAGTAGAATGCTATCCTTTATCGCCGAATAGTTACAGGTGGAAGGCCAAAAATTGATCACAGAGAGTCACAAGCATTTGCCTTTATGGCTAAAAATGAGAGCCTTAAAAATCACACTCACTGCCGAAAAGACCTAAGAAAATCAAGAGGTCTTGCGAGTCGACTATGTCATCAAAATTCAAGTCACCCGCCGAGCAATCGAGCGAACACCCAAAAGCACCCAGGAAGTCGAGTAAGTCGCCGGTATCGACCTGGAAATCGCCGTTGAGGTCGCCGTAGCAGCCAATTATTTTGTCAAACTCGGCCGTGAGAATGGGGGACCACAGCATATTGGTATTGCGAAATTGAATGCTCACGGTGTGATTGAGTCCTTCGGGCAAACTTCCCGTGGGCAATGCTTCATCCAAGGTATAGGGCGATGCGGGTGAGAGGATAGCGGTAGAAAAGGGAGTAGAAACAGCGTCGTTGAACCAGTAACGATAATGCTCGATGTTGTTGGGGTTGGTGCTTTGTTGTCCGTAAAATACGCGGCACATCGGGGTACTCCAGTAGCCTTGGTCGTCCTTTACTCGAAAGCCTACTTGGTGAAAGCCGTCGGTTAAATTTGCCGATAAATCTTGTTGAATCGTCTCGGTTAAATTCCCGCCTAGCGCTATCGTTTGGGCCGTGCTATGGTCTTGATCGTACCAATATTCGGCCTCGACCAAGGTATTCCCAGGGAGAACATCGGTGGGTTTGTAAAACATTTTGGACATGGCCGGACTCCAGTGAAGCGAGTCGTCTTGGAACTGAATATGCAGGGAATGGAAGCCTACAGATAGGCCGGTAGTCGGCAATGCGTCGTCCAGTTCGAAATTGGCAGTAGGGGCAATGCTCACGTTTGTGGCCGACGCATAGTCACTGTCGTACCAATATTGATAGGCGATAATAGTTTGGGACTTGGCGTGCAGGCCTAGCAGACATAAAATAGCCATCGCATTCAATAGCTGCAGGGTCGATATTTGGATTCCACACCTCATTGCCCTTGCGCACTTACTTTGATGTTGACTGGAAGATCACCTGCGGCATTTGTTTGCGAATTTATCGTCGAAGAATTCCAGATATAAGGGTAGTCGGTCAGGTAATTCTGCGGCCAAGGCGCGACTCCACCGTCATGGCCGATAAAGGTGCCGTCTGTAGCATTGTTGGCAGCGATGCTTCCTGGCAATGTCGAATAGTCGACATCCGGATTGAAATTGAGGTCTAGGTTTTCGCCAAAGAGTGAAATTTCGGTGGCGATATACATGTTTTCAATTTGGTCTTCGACGTCAAACCCGGGGGTGGTGTCGACAAAAATGGAATTGGCGAAAATATTGGACTCACCCGATGCGAAGAAGCTTGAGCCGAGGTAGATATTGTTGGTGAGCATGCCGTTGACCGACTCGACACTTACGGAAGAACCGTTTTCAAACAGACAATGATCCACGGTGATTCCGTTGTAGGCGGTGGTAATATTTCCGAAGATCAGACAATTCTGGAGGGTTACGTTAAGCGCGTAGGACATGGAAACATCGGCAAAAACGCAGTGGCGAAGCATCATGAATGAAGGTGGAGCAGTCGTATTTCCTGAATCGGAAAAGTCGATGCCGTCTTCGAACCAACAGAGTTCGGCAAAGAGGTTGGTAATGTCATCGGTCGACGAAGTGCCTGAGCCAATATCCAGCTTACCATCTTCCACTTTGAATCCGCGAAGGATACAATTGTCGGCACCCGTTACGAGCGTAAAATCACCTCTAACAATCGAGGCATTGGTCGCCACGAGTGTATCTAGATCGAATCCCGCACCAATAAATTCGAGTGGCTTGTCGACGATAATATCAACCCCAGAAGGATTGTGGATTCCGCCGGACAAGTAGATTTTGGCACCACTAGGCGCGGCGCTAATGGCGGTTTGCAATTCGGTGTAGGCGGTTGTGGTGCCGAGGTGTTCGACGAGGACTGTGGTAACTTGGGAAAAAGAAGTGTAGGTCAATAGTAGTCCTATACACAAGGTAAATGCGTGCGTTCTCATAAGTGCTTTGGTATAATCTTCAAGATATGAAAATTGATAGAGACTTTGACTTGGTCCTTTGCGTGAAACGAGCGCTTTGTTAAAATTCTGACGGAATTATTTTTGGGTAGGCGAATTTTTCAGCAACTCCTCCACACACCTCGCATGATCCTCCGGCGTGTCAATATCATCAAAATACGACGGGGGCTCAATGACGATTGGGTCGTTCTGTTTCAAGATTTTCCGAGCGCCTTGATCACCTGATAGCTCCATCAAAGCTTGGAAATGTTCATGGCCAAACAAAGCCGGAACGCCTACATTTATCGGGTAAGCCGTGGCGATAATTCTTGTGGGATTGTTGTCAAAAGCCTGGAGTAATTTGGTCAAATGAGCTTCATCAACTGCTGGTTGATCGGCCAGAAGAATCAATGCCCCATGGTATTTAGAAGCGCCTATTTCTCGAATGCCGACTGCGATCGAGCTACCTATGCCTTCTTGCCAGTTGCTGTTTACTATAGTGCGCACGTGCAATTTGTTGAGGCTTTTTTCAATCGTTTCCGACTCAGCCCCAATCACCACACAAACGTCTGTTCCATCTACTTTTTGAGCGGTGCGAATTGCGTGCGTGAGAAGCGTGTCTTGGCCAAATGGCAAAAGTTGTTTCGGCTTCCCCATGCGCGAAGAACCTCCAGCGGCAAGGATAAGAACAGCGATGGGTTTGTCTTCGGGACTCATGCGTTAAAATGAATTCCCTCAGCGTTGATGGTCTTGGTTGCGGCCGACTTCGAACGGTGAATCGATAGGATTTCGGCGATGATGGAAACGGCAATTTCCTGCGGAGTGATAGCGCCGATGTCGAGGCCAGCCGGACCTTTCACGCAATCGAGGAAGTCGCTATCAAGCGCGGGACAAAAGTCCATGAAGTCGGACAGCAATTTTTCAAAGCGCTTTTTCGCCCCCAGAATTCCCAGGTACATGGGCTCGCTATTTTGCAAGGCGATCAGGTGTTTTAAATCTTTGGCGTAGCTGTGCGACATAAGAACCACGGCAGTTTGTTGATCGAATCGTTGCTCTTCCATTTCCTCGACCGACCAGTCCACAACATGTGTGGAACCCGGAAAATCGGCGGTTGATTTTGGATTGTTTGGAGAGGATACGACGGTGACTTCCCAGCCCGTCATCGAGGCCAAGTTACACAGTTGAACGGCGTCGTGTTCGGTGCCCACAATGACCAGTTTAAAGCAAGGAGGCAGGTGTTCGGTAAAGACTGGTCCGTCCCACGAATTCATTGGGGCTTTGTCTTTTCCATTGAAATTTAAACTGAAGCCTTCGGCAAATGTGATGCTACTTCCCGGTCCGTCAAAAACACCCATTTCCTTTGAAAAAGGAGCACTTATTTGAAAGGATTCACGAGCAAGTATCGATTTTCTGAAATGTTCAATGAGCTTAGCGACAGGCGCAAATGGTTCGAGTAATATCGCAATGGTTCCCTCACATCCTAACTTGAACCTTCCGTCGTAGGCCATCATGAGCGGTTTACCTGTGTCTGTGACCATTTGCGCTTGTCGCAGAACGTCTTTTTCCACGCAGCCGCCACTTATCGCACCCACCGACTCGCCATTTTCCATGACCAACATGCGCACGCCAGGCTTGCGGTAGGACGAACCCACCAAGTCGACCACGGTGACCAAAACGGCTTTTCGACCGCTTGGAAGGGTGCTTACGTAAAAGTCAATTATTTCGCGAAATTCATGTGTCATGGGCTAGGCAAGAACTTCGGGATTCATGTTTTTGGCAAATGGAATTTTGGACACACGCACGCCGGTCGCAGCATGAATCGCATTGGCCACGGCCGCTCCCACAGGTGGAAGAGAAGGCTCCCCCAATCCGGTAGGTGCGATGTCGTTTTTAACAAAATGTACATCCACTTGCGGAGTGTCGTTCATGCGAATCAAATTGTAAGCATGAAAATTATCGGTCGTAGGCCTTCCGTTTTCGAAGCCGAATTCACCGAACATGGCATGTCCGATTCCGTCGATAATTCCGCCCTGCACCTGATTCATAGCACCCAGTGGATTCACCACAACGCCACAATCGACGGCGCAGGTTACTTTTTGTACGAAAGGCTTTCCATCGCGCATAACGACTTCGGCCACCTCGGCAACGTGTGTGTTGTGGCAATAGTAGGAGGCAAATCCCTGAAAAACACCTTCCTTCTTTTTGCCCCAATCGGACTTTTCAGTCACTAAATTGATCACGCCAATAAGTCGGTCGGGATCGTAGGTACGCAATGGGTCCAGAGTTCCTTTGGCCTTGTTGATGAGGTCCAGTCGAAGTTGAACGGGATCTTGATTGAGTGCATTGGCCACTTCGTCAAAGAAGGATTGCTCGGCTACCGCGTGAAAATTCGTGTAGGGCGCTCGCCACGCCGCAGTGGTGATATTGCTGTCGAAAGAAGCGACGTCGACTTGGTAATTGTCGATCGAACCAGCCGGAAAGAAATTGGGAATCAAGCTGTACATGTTTCCGTTGACCGCCGCTTCTTTGAGGTGGTAACCAGTAATGGCCCCGTCCTTAATTGAAGCGGCAATGCGGTATTTCACAGCCGGACGATACATGCCAGCCGTCATGTCATCTTCGCGGGTATAGACCACCTTGACAGGCTTCTTCGCAAGGTTGGAAATTTGGGCCGCTTCCATGGCAAAGTCGCCGTACAATCGCCGACCGAAACCACCGCCCATGCGCGTCATGTCCATATTTACGGTAGACATATCTCGTCCGAGTGCTTCGGCAATTTCGTAGGCCGTTCCTTTTGGTGTTTGGATAGGTCCTACGAGATCCACTTTATCGGCTGTGACATCGGCGAAGAAGTTCATGGGCTCCATGCAGTTGTGCGGGAGGAAGGGCGACTCGTAAGTTCTTTCAATAACCTGATCTGCTTCGGCAAAAGCCGTTTTCACATCGCCATCCATACGCATGGTTTCGAATTGCGAGCCGTCGAGCAGGGCGAATAAAGCCTGATCATGTCCCTCGCTGCTTTCCGCTGGAGAGGCTTCGGACCAATTGGCTTTGAGTTTGCGCTTGCCCTTCATGGCCGACCAGGTATTCTTACCGACCACGGCAATTTTATCTTCGAATCGAATGACGTCGAGCACACCCGAAACGGTGCGCGTCTCGCTATCATCGAAATCGACGAGGGTCTGCCCAAACGCCGGCGGACGCATAACGACAGCGTAAACCATTCCTTCGCGCTTGAAATCCAGTCCGAAAAGAGGTTTTCCCTGGGCGATTTTCTCTACGTCGACGTTGCCAATTTCTTGACCGATTATTTTGAAGTCGGCCGGGTCTTTTAGGCTAATTTCTGTCGGAGCTTCGAGCTTGGCCGCTTCAAGAACCACCTCGCCATAGCCCAATTTTTCTCCTTTGGCGTTGGTGATAATGCCTTCTGAAGTGGAGCATTCGCCCACTTCTACCCCCCAGCGATTGGCGGCGGCTTGCATGAGCATCATACGCGCAGTGGCTCCCGCTTCACGCAGTGGCAACCACGCCATTCTTACGCCGTTGCTTCCTCCTGCGAATTGATTTTGAAAATTATCCACGTCCAATTTGCCTTGCTCGACAAACACATTGTCCCAAGCCACATCAAGTTCTTCGGCGATGAGCATAGGAAGGGTGGTTTTTACGCCTTGCCCAATTTCTGGATTGGGAGAAAATATGGTGATTTTTCCGTCGTTGGATATGCGGATAAAGGCATTGAAATCGTTGAAGGTGATGTCGGCAATATCAACGGGCACTTCGGTCGAAGGAGCGCATGAGTTTAAAAAGCTTATTCCGATCAAAATTCCGCCACTGGCGAGCGCCGATGTTTTGAAAAAGGATCTTCTGCTTATCGTATTTTTTGGTGTAGAAGGCATGGTGTGGTTTTTTGAAATTAGCTCTTGGCGGCGGTTTCTACAGCTTTTTGGATGCTGTTGTACGAGCCACAGCGACAAATATTGCCGTGCATCGCCTGGCGTATTTCATCGGAACTAGGATTCGGATTCTTTTCGAGGTAGGCGGCAGCCGTCATGATTTGTCCAGACTGACAATACCCGCACTGCGGCACGTCGCACGATTTCCACGCTTCTTGCAGTGGGTGCTTTCCATCGGCCGACAGTCCTTCGATGGTCGTTATAGCTTTATCTCCAATCGACGAAACGGTAGTCAGACAACTACGCGTCGCCACTCCATCGATATGCACCGTACAGGCACCACACTGACCAATTCCGCAGCCATACTTGGTGCCTACCAAATTCATTTCATCGCGAAGAACCCACAATAGGGGAGTATCATCGTCGACGTCAACCGATTGTCGATTGCCGTTAATTTTAAGTTCGTGTATGGCCATGCGTGTGTATTTTGGAAGGAATCAAGTGTGGTTAATAGGAACGCTACAAGTCGTAGCATTCAAGCGGAACTAAAACTACGGAAAAATGGGTTGGGGGCTTTTAAATTAACATAATTCGACATTGTGGGTGGGGGAAGGGGCGGAGGTTAGGATTTTCCAGGAAGTTGCAGCTTACAAAAAGGTCAATCCAATCCGGCGATTCAATCCTTGCTCGAAGATCCTGATCAAGGTTGACAGTTGGACATTGCCCTTTCCATTTTCAAGCTTCGAGATATAGCTCTTTTTCGTACCTGTGCGCTCAGCTAATTGCTCTTGGGTCAATTTTGCTTCTTTTCGCGCCTCTTTGAGCATTTCGCCAATGATAAACTTCTGAGCACCCTCTTCGTATTTGTTCCTTGTTTCGGAACCAATTTTTCCGTGCTCAAGCTCAATGAGCTCGTCAAATGTCTTTATGTTTTCGTACTTCTTCATGCCATTTACTTTTTTGTCTTGAAGTATTCGTTCATCAACTTTTCAGCTTTGTCCAATTCTTTTTTCGGCGTCTTCTGTGTCTTTTTTGTGAAGCCATTTAATAACTCACCGCTCGTGCGCGGGCACGAGCCGAGTCTTCCTTCCCAAGCACTACTACTTAATCATCATACCACCGCATACCTCGCGGTACATCAATCTGTGAAGTATCCGCATTCATTGTAATGAAGTTGATGAAACCGTACTTCATAATATACCGACACGTATAGAAGTTCACATAAACCATAGGAATACAGAGCGTCCAGATGACTATTCCCCAAACAAGGTGTTCAGTGGCGTACAATATAAATCCTATAAACACGACCATGGCCTGCTGCAGGACTACAAACAACAGAATAGCAATGATTCTCACAAATATGGTTAGGGCGTGTTTGATCGAGTGGAGCAATTAAGGATTGTCTAAATGAAAGTGATAAAATACAAAAGCCGCTCCTTACGATACGGCCTTTATGGTTTATTAAAATGTGTTCCATCGCGCTCAAGATTCATGAGAACGCGATAAATTGATTCTTGATGAATTTTATTTCGCAGCCACAAAAGAATCCAAATGCCACCGCAACCCAAACAACATCGCCATAGAAGGTCCCATTTGATTCGTACCTCCGTCAATGACTTTCTCCGCGCCAGTTCCTATGCGGTGCTCAACGAAGAACTCCATCTTGTCGCCCATCCAAATGCCGATGGTGAGTGGAATATAAATACGTCCGAAAACAGAATTCTTGGCTGCGTAGGTTTCGGTCGTTGATTGGGTGCCGGTTTCCTCTTGGTTGCCGCCTGAATAGCTGCGAATTTTCAGCATTTGCGGATTGAAGTTGGTTCCCACTGAACCACCAATTCCCGCGCCTAGATCCAAGCGCCAAAGTCTCTTTTTCAATAGATAAGCGCCGGAGATGTTCACTTCGTTGTCGACCAAACAAAACACTGTCGACTTGGTGTCCACTTCTCCTTGGTTGTCGACGTCCTCATTGTATTGTACCATGGCCTCGCGACCTACAACAGCGTTTACCGAAAAGCGAATTTCCTGTGAAGTGCTCACTTCTTCGTTCTTCAAATTGGTACTAGACAGGCCTAAGTTGAAGCCCAATTGCTGGCCCATCACGCACGCTTCATTCATAATTTCGTACTCGCCTTCCTCCATGAAAATCACCTCTTCGTTCTTGGTATGTCCGCGCATCCAGTCAATCGACATGCTTTTATACTCGTCCATGAGCATACCGCGTTGATGACCAACTGAGCTTATTTTCCATTGATTCATACCCGTCCCCAGTTGTGCAGATGCAGAGAATCCACCGAGGATACAAAGTGAGAGAAGTAGCGTCTTTTTCATGGCAATAGAGGTTTGGTTTTCGTTTTTTGACACGTGGTCAGTCGCTCGTAAAAGTATGAGCCGTAGGTAAATATAAGGAAGAATGACGCATGCGCGCAAATGAGAAAGCGCTCTCCTTCAATCACATTAAGAGCAATGCTTGGAATTTAAAGTAGCATGGAACAGGCCTTTTTTACGCCGGCAATGAGCTTTTCGACTTCCTCTTCGGTGTTGTAAACACTAAACGAAGCCCGCACGGTTCCTGGAATACAAAGCAAATTCATGAGTGGTTCGGTACAATGATGTCCCGTGCGCACCGCTATGCCCATTTGGTCCAATAATGACCCAATATCAAAGGGATGTACACCTTCCACCACAAAAGAAACCACCGATGCTTTGTTGTCGGCAGTACCTATGAGTTTTAATCCGTCGATGGTCTTGAGTCCTTCCGTCGCCAAATGCAACAAATGATCCTCATGCGCGGCCATGGCTTCAATTCCCAAATCCATCATCCATTGAGCAGCTGCAGCCAAGGCAATGACGCCCTCAATGTGTGGCGTTCCCGCTTCGAATTTGTGAGGTAGTTCATTGTAAGTTGTGCCTTCGAACGACACCGATTTGATCATTTCTCCTCCACCTCGCCACGGGGGCATGGCGTTCAATAAATCGAGCTTGCCGTACAAGATCCCGATGCCGGTCGGACCGTACATCTTATGCCCTGAAATGGTGTAAAAGTCGCAGTCCAGGTCTTGAACGTCAAGCGCGACGTGCGCGGTGGCTTGCGCTCCATCGGCTAGGAAAACTGCTCCTACTGCGTGGGCGTCGGCCGCCATTTGTTTGATGGGGTTGACTGTGCCAAGCGCGTTGCTTACGTGATTGACTGCCACCAATTTGGTCTTGGCCGACAACAATGCGCGGTAGGCTTCTTGATCGAGTTCGCCCTTTTCATTGATCGGAATGACCTTGATTATGGCGCCCTTTTCTTCACAAGCCATTTGCCACGGAACAATGTTCGAATGATGCTCGAGATGCGAGAGAATAATTTCGTCTCCTTCTTTTAAAAATTTACGAGCCCAGGTCTGCGCAACTAGATTGATAGAATCGGTCGTACCCGATGTAAACACGATTTCATTGACATGACGGGCGTTCACAAACTTGGCCATGGTCTCACGGCCGTGCTCAAATGCTTCTGTAGCGCGCTGTGACAAGTAATGGACTCCACGATGTACATTGGAGTGGGTGGTCTCGTAATAGTTGCTTATCGCGTCGATGACCGCTTTGGGCTTTTGATTGCTGGCAGCATTATCGAGATACACCAAGGGATAGCCATTCACCTTTTGGCTGAGAATGGGAAACTGATCGCGGATAGCCTGAATATCGAGCTTTGTTGTGGTCAATGGCTTATGATTTGAATTTCCAGAGCATCAAATACTCTTTGTTTCCATCTCCACCGGTAACAGGCGAGTCGATGGTCTTCCAATGTTTGATTCCCCAAAGGTCTGCGTTTTCAATCAATCTATTGCGGACTTTGATCACACGGTTCTCATCTTTAACAATTCCGTTTTTGCGCACGAAGGCTTTGCCGACTTCAAATTGGGGTTTGAATAAGGTGATAATCGTCGCCTCGGAAGAAGCGTATTGCTGTAATTCTGGTAAAATGCGTTCGAGGGAAATGAAGGATACGTCCACCACAATTAACGAGCATCGATCAGGAATCAGTCCGCCGGCGGTGCGAATGTCTGTCTGCTCCATCGACACAATATTCTTCACCTCGTGCAATGAAGGATGCAGTTGAGCAGTACCCGTATCTACCGCGTACACTTTGCTAGCTCCGCGATCGATTAAAACTTCTGTGAAGCCGCCAGTTGATGATCCTACGTCTAGACACATTTGCCCTTGTGGCTGAATATCCCAACGATCCAGGGCCTCGATAAGCTTCAAGGCAGCACGACTTACCCACTTGAGAGGCGGCTCCGAGTATTCAATTTTGGCGTCGATTTCGAATTTCTTGCCCGGCTTTTTGATGTTTTTACCGTTAACGAGCAGACCGAATTCCTTGATGTAATTCTCGGCGCGGGAACGTGTGTCGAAGAGCTCGGCCTGGAG
>JADFAK010000177.1 GCA_015665315.1 Flavobacteriales bacterium
GCGGATTGAGAACGAGAATGAGAGCGAGAATTGAGAATTTTTGGATGCTGCCATTCGGCAAATGTTGATTCTAAGGCTGGAATCGCCTCTTTTCGATTGATAGAACTTCACGCATGCGGATTGAGAGCGAGTGTGAGAGCGCGTTTTGAGATTTTTTGTAGAACCTGATACTCACCCCACCAGAAGAGTCATTTGCGTTTATCGCTGAGTGAAAAAATGGAGAATACTTTACCACAAGGACGTGGAATTGAAAAAAATCTCGGGATTATTGTGACAAATTGAAAGTTGCTGCGAATAATGAAGTAAACAGATTGCACTTTGGACAAAAACCGAGACATATTCTTATCACTGCTCGAATCGCATAAAGGAATAATTTACCGCGTTGCCAATTCGTATTGTAGGGATTCGGCAGACAGACAGGACCTTGTTCAGGAGATCATTATCCAGCTGTGGACTTCATTTGATAGGTATGATAGTAGCTTCAAGCATTCGACTTGGATGTATCGGATCGCTTTGAATACGGCCATTTCATATTACAGAAAATCCAAGGTGCGCCGTGAGAATTCGGTAGATCTTTCCCCCATTCTTGAATCAACGATAGGAGGGGAGGAAACCTTGGAAGCAGATCCGAACCTGAAGCTTTTACAGCATTTTATCCAGCAACTGGGCGAGATTGATAGGTCATTGATCTTGCTTTTTCTAGACGAACATTCATACAAAGAGATCGCAGAAATTACGGGGTTTTCCGTGACGAATGTATCTACCCGCCTCGGCAGAATCAAAAAGGAACTAAAAGCTAAATTTCAAAACGTACACACATGAAAGACCAAGAACTAGTTGATATCTGGAAGTCCTATGGCAGCACTATGGACGAAGTAGTGGCAGTCAATAAACAACTCGCGATGGAAGTGACGAAAGGACGGGTGCAAAAGTCGATTGGGAAATTACGCCGACCAAAAGCCATGATATTGATGATCGGGATTCCGTACGCTGTTTTCATGTGTGGGCTGACTGCAGTTGCATTCCTAGCGGGTGGTGTTTTTCCAACGATTGGTTTTGGCGCCATAACTATCATTATGTTACTTACGATTGGCCTGTATATGCGTCAGCTATACTTAATCGGACAAATCAACGGGGCCGATGAGATTCAACATGTTCAAGAGCGACTTTCGAAGCTGAAACTGTCGAGCTACAACAGTGCGCGTTTGGCTGTCGTTCAGTTGCCTTTTTGGTCAATTTGTTGGATTAGCATGGATGCACTTATCGACTCGCCTTGGTTGTATGGAGGGATTAATCTGCTCGTTTTAGTTGTTCTGACCTACATAACTTATTGGCTATACGCCCAGCTTAGTCTGCAAAAATCGCAGTCAAAAGTGCGCCAGTTTATTCTTTCAGGCAACGAATGGGATCCATTGATAAAATCTTCGGATATTCTCGACCAATTAAAGGATCTGAAGGATGCCGAAACGACTGCGACCTAAATCATGGGACAAATGCGTGGAGCGATAATATTGCTAACATGGTGCTGCGGTGCTTAAGAAAGAAGATTTGGGTAATCAAGATAGCAAACAAACTCTCGTGACATTGGAATACTCGAAAGAATTAGGTTGTTTGGGGTGTACGATTCCGTTCGCGATTTTGGCCATCTGGGCTGCCTCGGAAATCAGATTGTTTTGGACAATCATATGTGTTTTGATAATCGCCTTCATGGCCCACCAAGTGTACATATCATTCAATGAATCTAATCGATTTAGCGAATGGCTTAAGAATAATGATGGAACCTATATATTCTTTTATCCGACCAAGCGAGAAGTTCAGGCCGAGATTAGTGAATTAATTGGGAACAGAATTGACTCAAAAATTAAACGAATGTACTACGATAAATCAAAAATTGTTGGTGACTTAAAAAATCAAACTTTTATTAAACAGGGACTGGGTCAGCTAAATCGGGAATACCCCAATCATCCACGGCTAATTCAAATAACTGGCGATCGAGTGGTAGAGATTATTAATTTATTTGAGTTAAACAGAATTGACAGACTTGGATCAATTAGAATTGATGAAATTGTTCGCGAAATAAACACTTATGCTTAGCCAAAACTGAGTACCCCGATATTATTCTAGTTAAGAAAATGATAAAACTCTTCCGCACAATCCGCAAGCGACTCTTGACCGAAAACAAGTTTAGCAAATACCTCCTGTATGCACTGGGTGAAATTATCTTGGTGGTGATCGGGATATTGATCGCTTTGCAGATTAACAACATGAATGAAAGTAACAAATCGGCCCAACAGGAAAGTTTGTACCTCGAGCGTTTACTCTCTGAGAATAGGGAGGATGTGCAGACGTTTACCAAGAAGATAGCCGAATTGGAGTATGGAATTGAAACGATTGAGCAGCTCTCATTGGCTTTAACCTCCGATTCGACTTCCGATGCACAGGTTATCAAGGCGGCGAATGATTTTTTTGGGTACGGGAGTATCTATCCGGTTTTCACCTCGTCGACCTCGACCTTTGACGATCTCTCGAGCACTGGAAACCTCAAAGTTATCCGCAACCAAGAATTACGCGAGCAACTGGTAAAGCACTACGCCAAGCACAAGCAAGTAGCCGAGTGGATTCGAATTAGCACGGCCTGGGCACTTCCCATCGATGCGCCTTTTTCCTACCACAATAGCATTATGCGGTTTGAACCGGTATCTGCCTTTCTATTTGGTGAACAATCGGTCCCCGATCAAGTCGGTCACTTGAAAGCGAAAAAAGATGAATACATCAACAATGCAGCCGTGCATTATTGGGTCAACTTGGACGCTGTTAGCAATTTGAAAACATTGGTAAGCGAGACCACTTCGATAATTGAGTTAATTGAAGAAGAACTTGAAATGTAAATCAACCCCTCACGTTTAGGAATACCATGGATTATAAACAATTGTTGGCCTGGGGATGTACGCAACCAAGAAGGTTGTTTTTGGTAGACGGACTAGGAGCAATAGTATCTGCAGTTCTTCTGGGGATTGTATTGGTGAGATTGGAATCTGTTTTCGGAATCCCGCGCTCGGCCTTATATATTCTAGCCTCATTTCCCTGTGTATTTACAATCTATGATTTTTACTGTTTCTTTAAGGTGGAATTGAAGCTAGGAATCTTCCTTCGAGGAATTGCGGTAGCCAACCTCCTTTATTGCTGTTTGTCCGTCGGCCTGGCTATCTACCACGCTTCAGTAATTTCGCATTTTGGCTGGGCTTATATCCTTGTCGAAATTCTTGTACTCATAATTCTATCACTTTTTGAGTTAAGCGTATCACGTGAATTGATCCGACAATCCGACAACTTATGATACATATTTTTAGAAGAATCAGACAACAGCTCTTGACTGAGAACAAGGTGACTAAGTATTTGCTTTATGCAATAGGGGAGATAGCCTTGGTAGTTATCGGTATACTGTTTGCCTTGCAACTCAATCTTATGAAGGAGGAGCGTAATCTGCGCGCACAAGAGGTACTCACTTTGCAGCAATTGAGCGAAGAGTTCAGGGACAACCTTATTCAATTGGATCAAAAGATTTCTATGCGAACAGCCATGACCAATGCGTCGTACCAATTACTGGCGATGCACGACGGACTGATACCTATTGTGGCCGATTCTGTGGAGGTTTTTCTGGCAAGGACTACAGTCGCACCTACTTTTGATCCCATTACCAACGACCTTATTAGCTCCGGGAGATTGTATCTAATCAGCAATTTGGAGCTGCGTCAAAAACTGTCCAGATGGACCAGTGAATTGGTGCAAGTCACAGAAGAGGAGTTGGCCTGGATAAGTATTCTGCGCAACCAATATGTGCCCTACCTCCAGTCTGTCTTCCCAACCCGAAATATAAATGCAAGAAAGTGGGGAGGATTGGATGTTGTACAAACCTTGTTACTAGATAAAGACAAGCAAGCATCAATTCACATTGGTCGTTCAAAGAAAGAGCCTGATTTAGAGATATTCTTTTCCGACCCTGACCTCGAGAATATGTTGTCAACTGCATTGTCGGCTGCTCTTTTCGCCAACGAACAAAGCCATGCCCTCCGCAAGAGCATTGTCAAAATCCTCGATTTGATAGATCAGGATTTAAATGAGGCAGAATAGCCTAAGTCCATGATAAAATTCTTTAGAAAAATTCGACAGGAAATGCTGACTGAGAACAAATTTGGCAAGTATCTGCTCTACGCGATTGGTGAGATAATTTTGGTGGTAATCGGGATTTTGATCGCTTTGCAGATAAACAATTGGAATGAGGAAAATCGAATAAATAAGTCGGTCAACAGCCACTTATCCATTCTCAAGCGAAATCTTCAAGAGGACCAGCGACAGTTGATTCAATTGAAACAGGATATGACGGAAAACGTCCATTTCGCGGATTCTTCTATGCTGCAAATCCGCACCAATATCCCCGTTAATAACAGGCTCAAATTGTACATGATGAAACTGCTCCTTGAATATCAATTCAGTCCGAACACCAACGCTATAGAAACCATAACCCAGTCCAATGAACTACCTGCCCTGAAGGCCGAATTGCAAACGGCTATTCTTGATTATTATGCATTGATTGAGCGAACGAAAGAGAGAGAAAAAATCTCAAACACCCAAATTCAAACCAAATACGAAGGCCACATCAACCGCACCTATCCCGAAATCTACCAAAAGGACAACCAATGGGAGTTTATAAAGCAGTTCTATAAAGGAGACCCCAGAGCCACAAGCGAGATTGATGAAGAAAAGCTGCTTTCGGATACCGAGTTAGAAGCCCTGCTATTGTCGCGCTATTTCCAAAGTGTTAGCCTCGAGGAATTTTACGGAGAGTTAATCGAATCATCGAATGTGATATTGGACTTGTTGCCATAGGGGGAAGGGGGGCATACATCTACCTGGAATGAGGATAAATCAATCACAATTGTTCGTCATATCTTAATTTGAATCTGCCATTCGGCAAATGTTGTTTTGTATGCAAGCAATTGATATTTCTCAAAATCATGGCGGGATGCCCGCATTTTCGCAACATGGCCCACGAGTATATTGAATCACCCCATCATTCACCCCAAAACGCCCCGTGCTACGAAGAAAGTTTCATCATGGGATGGCCTGAATCATTTGCGCTCGTCGCTGGGTTGTATATTACAAACAGGGCTATTCTTGAGAGTTGCGTACGTGCTGGAAGACCCTTTTAGATTTTGCCATGGCTTCTCAATCACACTGACTGCCAAATGCGCCCAACATCAACAGGAGATCGACGGTATTTACTTGTCCGTCGCCGCTCAAATCTTCCGCGCACGGACTAGATCCAATGCAGTTGCAATTGTCGTCGTACATATCATTGGTAGTCTGCGCATTCCCGTCGTCGCAGGGCATTCCGGGTAGAATAGGGGTGTAAATACAGTCGCCCGTCGCCAAATCACAGGCGTCGATCGTACAATCATCGCCGTCGTCGCATACGGTTCCCTCGTAGCAGTAGTGAATGCTGTAATTCCCAGGAGCACCACTTATCGCAAGCACTTCCTCAAAATCGCAGCAGCAGTGGGATGGCAAGGCACTAAAAACTTCCTCGCCTGTTGTGTTGTCGACAATGTAGTAGCCACAGGGGTCGAAGCAAGGTGACTCGGGAGGAGTGAGTAATTCGTTCCAAATGGGAATGTGGACGCATTCGCCTTCAATGCAGGTGTCGATAGTGAGCTCATCCCCGTCGTCGCAGTTCTTTGGTTGATGAACACACAATCCTGTTTCCTCGTCGCAAAAATCATCGGTACACGGATCGCCATCGTCGCAGTTCTTGGTCACGTAGCACGCGTAAATTTGGTAGGGGTATTCAACGCCGTCGATGGTGACCGACGAATTGATAAACTGCTCGTTGTCGCAGTCTATATCGGGATAGCCAGCAGTGAAAATCGGGTTGTCATCCACGAATATAATATACCCCACCAAGTCAAAACATGGATTGAGCGTTGGATCGGTGAGCAACTCTACCCATACTCCGGTGTGCGTGCATTCGCCGTTGACACATTCGTCGATTGTATACGGACTGCCATCGTCACAATTGATAGGGACATGAATGCAGTTTCCTTCGCTATCGCAAATGCCATTGGTACACGGGTCACCGTCATCTGGGCAGTCAATTGCTATATATTTCAATCGAAGTTCATAAACCTCAATTTCATCGGTTCCAGGATTGTAGAGGGTATACGTTTTAACTACGGTCAAGTCAAATGAGGTGCAAGTTCCACCTTCCAATATGACTTGCTCATTTAGGACATCGTATAGTTCGAATCCACAAATTTCATAACAGGGAATTGCAGCACCTTCAAGGTCTACATCGTAAAATGGCGTATGAGTGCATATGCCATTTTCGCAAGCATCGATAGTCGTATAATCGCCGTCGTCACAGTCGATAGGCTCGTAAATACAGTTGCCTTCGCCATCGCAATAATCGGTGGTGCAAGGATCTAGGTCGTTGCAGCTGACGGGCTCTCCCACGCAATCGCAAAATTCGTTGTAAGTGTCGTTGATCGTACACGGATCGTTGTCATCGCAGGCTTCGCCGCCAATTACTTCGGTATGAATGCACTCACCTGTAAGCGGATTGCACGTGTCGATGGTACAAATGTTTTCGTCGTCGCAGTCAATGGCATCGTAGGAGATCTCAAGCACTAGATGGTGCGTGATATCCAGCAGGGGATCGTAGACATCAAGATACACGGGAACCGTAAGGTCGCCATTGCACGGGTCAAAAGTAAAGGAGTCGTATTCGACCGCTGTGTTGAGGTCATAAACGACCCAAGAACACAAGAAGTAGCATGGATATTCGGGATTGTCCTGGAGGAATACGTCCCAAACGTCGATGTGCACGCAATCTCCGGTCTGCTGGTCGCAATAGTCAGTGGTAAATGGGTTACCATCGTCGCAATTTTTTGGCGTGCCCACGCAGTTGCAGGAAGCGTCGAGCATGTCGTTTTCGGTGCATGGATCACCATCGTCGCAAGCTTCGCCCGGGAAAACGCAGCTTCCATCGTCGGAAGTAGCAAGCGGGTTGTAGTTGCAGGCGTTGGTTTGCGGACAGCCATATACTTCGGGTGTACCCACGCAATCGCAATTCGGACCTACGTATTGGTCGTTAAATGTTTCCGGATTTCCGTCGTCGCAAGGATCACCTTCGCTTATCGGAGTAAAAACACAGTTGCCCGTTTCTAAATTACAGGAGTCGGAAGTGCATGGATCACCGTCGTCGCAAACCAGGTCGACGTAGTGCAATTGAAGGGTGTAAACGCAGTCTGGGACGGGATCACCATCGGAGGAATATTGTCCTTGCACTTGCACGATTAAGTCGGCCAAACATGCATTGTCATCGACTGTATTGTCTACTTCTGTTCCCAAGGCGCTGTATACGCGATAACCGCAAAGTTCGTAGCAAGCAGGGTGATCCAAATTGGCGATGGCCTCGAGCCAGACGGGTGTATGGGAGCATTCGCCGGTATTGGGATCGCACGAATCAATGGTACAACTATTTCCATCGTCGCAATCGATAGGGGTATGGATGCACTCACCTGTGGCAGGATCACAGCTGTCGATCGTACAAGCGTTGAGATCGCTGCATTCTAGGAGTACTCCAGTACAATTGCAATTGACGTCGATTTCGTCCAAAATGGTACATGGGTTCCCATCGTCGCAATCGCTTCCAACAAAGAAGCAGGACATATCATCGGTATTGGCTGTAGGCGAAAAATTGCACGCCTCGGCATTTGTGCAGCCTTCGACTACAGGGACACCCACACAATTGCAGAATTCATCGTATTGATCGAGTGTTGTAGCCGGATTAAAATCGTCGCATGGCATGCCTGGGACCAATTCTAAATGGACGCAGCCCACAGTGGGCAAACAAGTGTCAATCGTACATGGATCATTGTCATTGCAATCGATTGGCTCCGTCGTTAGTTTGCCACAATCGCAGCTGTCATTTATTGTGCAGGCGTTCTCGTCATCACCCGAGCCATTGAGAAGAAGAATAAGGCACTCGCCATTGGCTAGTTCGTAAGTGACAGAACAATAGGTGCTAATAGACTCCAGGATAGGATCCTCACAATCGTAGGTTTCGCATGGAGATGTCCCGATAGGAAAAGGAATAAAAGCACAGCCCACATCCTCAACAAATACATCGTAAGTCTGCGCATTGTCATCATCACAAGTCCCCATGCAAATACAATCGGTATACACATCATTTATCGTCCCAGGATACCCATCATCACACGGACCAGTCGGCTCAAAAGGCTCATTAATGCAAATGCCATCCAGACAAAAATCAAGGGTACACGGATCGCCGTCATCGCATAGATCGGTGTGCTGACAATTTCCAAATTCGTCCAAGAAATCAAACGTACATGGATCGAAATCATCGCATTGAGCGGTGAGAAGAGAAGTGATAAGGAGGAAGAAAAAGGAGAGAATGAAATGTGGCTTAAGCATCAAAGAAATTTTATGGTTATTAAGAGGACGGGTGAAGAGGGCGATTTTCCTTTGATAGTTTGAAATATCCGTTGAATAGCGCATTTTGACGTGGGAATGAGCGGGTAATTGATATATTTAGCCAGCGATTGGAATCAATGGATTTCTTTGCATAGTCCGCCAATTTGCCGTCCAACGCAATCTAAATCAGATCCCTAAATGAATTTCAGAAAAGCCACAATTGAGGATGTTTCAACCATAGTAGGCATGTTGGCCGATGATCAATTGGGCCAGACAAGGGAGGATTTTCAGGATCCATTGCCGACGGCGTATCTTGATGCATTCGAGAAGATCAATTCAGATGAAAATCAGGAGCTAATCGTCGTAGAAGACGAGCAAGCTGAAATCGTGGGTACCTTGCAATTGTCCTTTATTCAGTACTTGACTTACCAAGGCGGAATACGAGCGCAAGTAGAGGCCGTTAGAATCCGAAAAGACAAGCGCGGAATGGGTCTGGGCAAGGAAATGTTCCAATGGGCCATTGCCAGAGCGAAGGAAAGAAAAGCGCACTTGTTGCAATTGACGACCGATAAAAAACGGCCCGATGCGATTCAGTTTTACGAGGATTTGGGATTCACGCAATCGCATGAGGGGATGAAGATGCATTTTGAATGAAATGAGAAGCAGACAATTCGAGAATTCGTTTAACCGTATGAATAATCCAGTTGCGATATGGAAAAGCTTATCGATTTAGATCCCCAAAACATAGGTTCAGAGCATATTTGTTGTGCCTTCTCTGACAAGAAATGCGCTGATAGCTACCAGGCTAAGAAAAACTGGCTCACAAAGGAGTTTAACAACGGATATGTCTTCCGCAGAATCGATGAACGGGCCAAGGTTTTCATCGAATATGGTCCGGCCGAAAACGCATGGATTCCAATTACGGCGCCCAATTATTTGAATATCAATTGTTTCTGGGTTTCTGGGAAGTATAAGAAGAAAGGGTATGGGAAAGCCTTGTTGAAATCGGCTATTGATGATGCTCTAGCACAAGGCAAATGCGGTTTAGTCACCGTTGTTGGAACGAAGAAGTATCATTTCATGAGCGATACAAAGTGGTTTCTCAAACAGGGATTTGAAGAAGTTGAAAGAACCACCAGCGGATTTAGCCTATTGTCTTTGAAGCTCACTAAAAACGCCGATTCACCCAGCTTCAACGACTCGGTCAAAAGTGGAGAATGTCCACACAAGAAGGGAATAGTGGTCTATTATTCCAACCGTTGTCCCTTTGCCGAGTTTCACGCAAAATCTTCCCTGGTGGAAACAGCCAAAAATAGAAACATTGATCTAAAAGTGATCAAACTAGAAACCATGGAAGAAGCACAAGCGGCTCCCAGTCCAGCAACTATTTTTAGTTTGTTTTACAATGGGACATTCATAACTACTGAAATAAGTGTATGTTTGGACAGTCGATTTGACAAGGTGATGGAGAGGTGTATGAAATAGTCATTTGATTGACATTGTCAAGGGAATCATAAAAAGTTCGTTGTAATGTGGCCTTCGGAATTCCGATCATTCGGGATTCGGCTTGAAGGCTGGGTAAAACCAGAATTTAGGGGAAAGCAATTGTATGTGCAAACAATTCCCGCCCTCAGTTGTTTACTCGTTATAACCACATTCGAAAACATCATCCCATGTTCGGCATATTCAAAAAGAAATCAGAAATCGAAAAGCTTGAAGCCACCTACAAAAAGCTGCTCCAAGAGGCCTATGCACTATCTACTTCGAATAGAAGATTGAGCGACAGCAAGACGGCCGAAGCGAATGAAATTTTGGCGAAGATCGAACTAGTGAAATCCAAGTCCTAAGTATGGGTTTTTATCAGTTTAAGCGTTCGCAAACCTTCACCAATTCTGTCGACGAACTGTGGGGTTTTATTTCAAATCCTCAGAATCTAAAGCGGATTACGCCTGATTACATGGGCTTCGACATCACCTCGGCAGACATTCCGGATAAAATGTATGAAGGCATGATGATCACCTACAAAGTCTCGCCGCTTCTGGGTATTAAGACAACGTGGGTAACGGAAATCACCCACGTTGAGGACAAGCATTATTTCGTAGACGAGCAGCGAGTCGGACCGTACAAGATTTGGCATCATCAGCATTTTCTGGAATCGACGCCCGATGGCACTTTGATGAAGGATATTATCAGCTACCAGCCTCCATTTGGATTTTTAGGAGGAATAGCCAATTCCCTGATCATCAAAAGCAAACTTGAAGAAATATTTGCCTACCGTACCAAAGCCTTGAAAGAAGTCTTTGGAAAAAGATCCTAGGAACGAGCCTATTCTTCTTCGGCGTCTTCTGACTTCCTACGCACGTATTCTTGGTAGGCTTCATTCCCTTCTTCTTCCCAAAATTGATTGTATTTCTCCCACTTCGAAAAGTCATTGCTTGAGTCCTTTTCCTTGCATCCATTCTTGTCTTTCCGACCACTTTTCCCCGATCCACTTCCTAGTCCGCCGAAAAGGATCTTGAACAAAATAAATAGCCCCACCGCCTGCCAATAGCCAATGGTTATCAATCCGAAAATCGTAGGCATCAAGGCGTTCCAGAGCCACATGACGATGAATCCGAAAATGGTTGCAAGTGCCGCAGCCGCCAGGATTCCCAATACAATCCATCCCGCAATTTGACCGGGCGATTTGGATCTCATTTTATGTTTAAAGTAGTTTGACATGATGGTATGTTTATGTATGAATTTTCTCTTTTAGTATGCGGTGAAGGATTGCTAGCGCTCGGTGTCGGCGAGACATCAATGTTCCTACTGGAATTCCCGTCTCTTGTGCCAATTCCTTGTAGCTATATCCTTCAATATCGATGGCCACAATAATTTGCTTGTAATGCGGCTTAAGCGTGGCGATCGTCTGAACCAAAGCCCGGCGAATGTGCTCAGGATAGGCGTTGTCGGACCGACCGTAGATCAGCTCCATGAATTCAGTTAGTCGGTACTCCGTTTCATCTTCGAGTGACTTGGAAAGTTTCCGCGTGCGCATGGTGTCAATGATCTTATTTCGAACCGACCGATACACGAATCCAGCAACATTGTTAATAGGCGACGAACTTCCAACAGCTGAGAATAAATTCAAGGCTACATCCTGCACTATATCTTCTGCATCGCGATCTGCCGCATCGGAGATCCTCGACCTGACGTAGGACTTGAGCATATCGTACTCCTCGTCGAAGAAGGCATTCAGCTTGTTGTAATTCTCTTTTTTAGACATTCGTCAAATGCATATTTGCAAAGGCTCACTCTGAAAGACGATGCTTTTCCGATTCATTGCATTTTTTGCAAACTATTTCTGAAATCGATGATGATTCCGAACTGATCGGTACGTCCTTGTGAGGGTCAGACGATCGAGATGGTGAAATGTAAACAAGAGGTGAGGGGGAGGAGTAGAAACATTTGCACGCATGTGCTGCCCTAAAAAAGATGTCAATGCCGAGGCAAACTGGTGAAAAGGAAGTAGCTCACAAAGGCGAGAGTGAGTAGGTCATTGCTTATATTTGCCGCCCAAGAAAAGTGCTTTAATGAGATCAAAAATTGGCGGGTTAATAGTCCTAGTTTCGATGATGTTGCTGGCTGTGAGCGGACTAGCGCAGGGCCGACCAAGCATGGTAAAAGGCGTAGTGTTGGACCAAAGGAGCTCGGAACCAGTCCCTTATGCGACGGTAGCCGTGTACGAAACCACAACATCGGAATTGATCACCGGGACAACAACCGATGAAACGGGGCAATTTTCCACGAGAAGTCGGTCGGCCAATGTATTTCTTACGGTTAGTTTTATCGGCTACATGACCGACACCATTCGGGGGTTAGAAGTGGCAAACGGGGTAATAGATGCGGGCCAAATTCTCCTAGCTGTGAATCAGGAACTCTTGGAAGAAGCTGTGATTACAGGAGAAATTTCGCGTACTACCTTTGAACTTGACAAGCGTGTGTTTACAGTTGGAAAAGACTTAAGTACCACGGGCGCCAGTGCATTGGATGTCTTGAACAACGTGCCTTCGGTGAACGTGAATATCGAAGGGGAGATTAGTTTGCGGGGTAGCACAGGCGTGCAAATATTGATTGACGGGAAACCATCGGTGCTTTCCGACGGGAATAGCAATGCGCTCGGGACCATCACGGCCGATATGATCGAAAGTGTTGAGGTCATTACGAATCCATCGGCCAAATACGACGCCGCGGGAACCTCTGGAATCCTGAATATAGTTCTGAAAAAGGAAGAGAAGAAAGGATTAAATGGTTCGATCTCTCTCAATACAGGTTGGCCACAAAACCATAGCATAGGGGTGAGTGTGAACCGACGAACACAACGATTCAACCTTTTCGCTCAAGGAGGCGCCGGATACCGATCACTGCCGCGTTATTCGGAGTCGGTCAACATTGATCGCGTAGGAGGGAGCACTATCGAAAGTGAAGGCGATGCGTTTCGGAATGAAGTGTTTTACAATATTACCTTGGGGGCCGATTACCATATCAATGAGTTGAATGTATTGACGCTCTCGGGAAAATTTGCCTACGAAATAGAAGATAGTCCATCCCGTACTGATTTCAGTCTGCTCGACGGCGACGACGTTGTGATTTCGCGCTGGTTGCGAGAAGAAGATACCCAAGCGACGAACCCGAAGTGGCAATTCGACTTGCAGTACAAGAAGGAGTTTGCCGATAACGAGGACCACACTTTGATGATCAGCGGACTGGGAAGTTTTTTCGGAAAGGATCAATCGTCGACCTTTTCTAGCACGACTACGTCAGGCGAGGAATTTGGGGTGAATCAACTCACGGCGACCAATTTCCAGCGGGCAGATTACACCATGAAGTTGGATTATGTCCAGCCCTTGACAGAGAAGATAACGATCGAAACGGGGGCTCAATATGAACTCAATGAAGTAGGGAATGACTACTCGGTACGTGATTTTGATGCTGGGGAGTATGTGCTAAATGAAAACCTGACCAACGACTTTTTGTACGATCAGAAAGTATTGGGAGTATACGGCACGGCTTCTTATGAAGGTAAGAAAGCTGGGATTAAGTTGGGATTGAGGATGGAGAATACAGACCTCGCTACGGAGTTGGTCACCACCGATGAGAAGAACCACCAGAACTACACCAATCTCTTTCCAAGCGGACATGCGTCGTACAAGGCAACTGAGCGACTTTCATTCCAAGTGGGTTACTCCAAGCGTGTTTCGCGACCGAGATTGTGGGATTTGAACCCTTTCTTCAACATTACGAACAACTTCAATATCCGCACGGGAAACCCAAACCTCCAACCTGAATTTACTGATTCTTATGAGGTGACAAGTATTCTCATTTTGGACAAAATCTCGCTGAATGGAAGTATTTACCATCGATTTACCCGAGAGGTAATTGAACGGGTGTCCACCCTTGAGGACAACGTGAATACGACGACTCCAGAGAATATTGGGACCAACGGGACGACAGGTTTCGAGCTCAATGGCAAGTACAATGTGGCCAAGTGGTTTACGCTGACGGGAGATTTCAATCTGAACTATTTTGAGCGTCGAGGAGAGTTCCAAGGGAGGTCATTTGATTTCAATGGGGATCGTTGGAACGGTCAGCTCACTACAAAATTCAAGCTTCCAAAGGATTTCGAATTTGAAGTCACGGGCAACTATGAGTCGGGATACCAGACCGTTCAGGGGAATATATCGGGCTTTGCCTTTGCCGATGCCGGCATCAGGAAGAAGTTTTTGAAAGGCAAGATTGTAGCCAATGTGGGCGTGCGAGATCTATTCGCCAGTCGGAAATTTGAAAGTGTAATTGATCAAACCGACTTTTACCTATACTCGTTCAGTCAGCGCGGCCGCTTTATCACATTTGGCGTGAGCTACGGTTTCGGGAAAGGAGAGGCGATGTCTTATTCAGGTGGTGGAAGACGACATTGATGGTGTGCGGATTAAATCTTCACGTATGATTCAAAGTTCAAATTCAAAAGGCTTGTTGGTATTGCATATATTCGGCTGATATAGGGCATTTAGAATGAAAAATATCAGTAAAGAGATAGTGGAAAAAGAATGGCATCTCAAAAAACCGATGTTCGGAGGAAAGGAGTCTACTTTTCATGTCATGAAGTCCATAGAGCGGAGGTCATGCGATACTGATATTTATATGCGCTCAGAAAACGGGTCGGTTTCAGATGAACAAGTTGAATCTTTAAACAGGTTTCTGGTCGAATATCAAAGCACTGAATCACTTATTAAGGCAAGTTTCCATAAGTACTTTACCAGATTTGAGGACAAGCGAAGTCGTGAATTAATCTCATTGCCTATAATGCTTGAGGTATTAGACATACCACTACGAGGAAGAAAATATGATTTGGTATTGATATGTTCAATTTGCTACAAGAAGTTTGGATTCATCAATAGATCAATTACGTTAAGAGTTGAAATGAAGAACGGGGAAATTCAATCGACTAGAAGAACATCAAGTGATGACTCCATAAAAGAAAATTAAAAATCTCTAATAACAGGTGATACACTATAGCCGCACAAGCCAACGCACGGCATTAAAAAGATATGCCTTTTCCGAGCTACAGAGTATACCTTAGATACGTTGGGCACCATTATAGTAGAAAAATATGAAGAGTCAAATTATAAAGGGACTTACCCTGATATTGTTTTCCTCACTAATAATCGCTTTTGTAGCGTTTAGGTCTGGTTTTTTTGGTGGGAATAAATCTACATTGTTAAAAAGTCCGAACGGAAGCACCCTCAATAACCAAATAGACTCTGTGCCAAGGACAGACTCTCTTAAAACTATCCAGATGATGTCTTCATCGAAAGTCTTGATCTTAAGAGACCATTCAGTCCAAGTTGAAGATTCAATAAGGCTGAAACCTGATTCATCCAATAAGGTCAATCCTCATATATACAGTTCTAAGTCTGGAATCATATTAAATTCTAAAGATTTGAACTATATAATACCTGATTCAACTGTTGCTGACTCCTTGACAAAAGAATGAAGGGCCACGAGATATTTGATATTATTCAAGCGACTAGTCTTAGTTTTCTTTTCCTAGCATTCGTGTTCTTACCAATGGAAAGGGTGTTCCCAGCTAAGAGAGGTCAAAAAGTGTTTAGACCAAATTGGGGCCTCGATTTTTGCTTTTTTCTTGGACAGTATGTGCTCTGGAGCGGTTTGGTGTTATGGACGCTAAACTACTTTGGAGAGTATTTAACATCGATTATTCCAATTTCCTTTCAATCGAAGATTCAAAGTCAGCCATATATTTTGCGAGCAATCGAGGTGTTAGTTATAAGTGATTTTCTCATCTACTGGGGTCATCGACTCCAACATAAAGTTGATTTTCTGTGGCGCTTTCATAAAGTACATCATAGCGCAGAGCACTTAGATTGGTTGGCAGCACATCGTGAGCACCCAATCGATTCTATGTATACCATTGGACTGATTAATCTACCAGCTTTCATTATGGGGTTCCCTTTGGAATCGATTGCCGGTGTAATTGCTTTTCGCGGGATATGGGCCATATACATTCATTCAAATGTGAGGTTGCCGCTTGGGTTTTTGAAAGTGCTAATAGGCTCTCCTGAACTACATCATTGGCATCATGATTTGAATCGGAGGGCGGGCAATTATGGTAATATTTCCCCTCTAATGGACGTGATATTTGGGACTTATAGATGTCCTGAATCGGAACCTGAAAGTTTTGGGATAAACGAAGAGACTCCGAAAACCTATCTCGGACAAATGATTGAGCCATTGTTGCCAAAGAAAATATGGAACAAAATAAAATGAATGCCTAACAGCAGGTGATACACAATAGCCCCGCAGCCATCCCACTGGCATTTGAAAATAGATACCTTTGCCTAGCTGCGGTGCATACCTTAGGTACGATAAGTGAAGAAACTTGCATCGTGTGAAAATGAGAAACAGTGCTCTGAAAAAATAGCATGGAAGTTGAATGAAATAATCTCTGAAGCCTCGTGCACTGTGTGTGACGAACATAGAATTGACGTACCAAGTATGAATAAAATCACCTCAAAAATAAAAGCTCAAGAATACCCGAATATTCACAGTGTACTGATCGTGAAAAATGGTGAATTGGTCTATGAAAAGTACTTCCAAGGAAGAGATCAGATTTTCGGCAAGGACATAGGAGTGATTCAACATTCTGTCAACACATTGCATGATGTTCGCAGTATAACTAAAAGCGTTGTCTCAGCCTGTGTTGGGATCGCCTTGGACAAAGGATTGATCAAAAGCGTTGACCAGAAAGTGGCCTTTTTCTTTCCAGAATTGAAGTCGGTTTTCACCGGAGAAAAGATAAATTGGACTATTCGAGATTTTCTGACCATGACTACGGGGATAGAGTGGAAGGAAGACGTGCCCTATGACCACGCCGAAAATGGCGAGTATCAAATGACCCATAGCGAGGTGCCGGTCGAATATGTTTTAAGTCGGCCATTGGGAAGTGCGCCCGGAGAAAAGTTCAATTACAACGGGGGCACGACACAAGTATTGGCGAAAATAATCGAGCGAGTTTCGAGCACGCGGCTTGATCAATTTGCGACGGAAAATTTGTTTGGGCCATTGGGCATCGAGCGTTTCGAATGGAGCAAATACTCTGTTTGGGAAGGTTCAGATGAATTTGCTGCCTCTAGCGGTCTGCGCCTAACATCACAAGATCTAATGAAAATTGGGCTTCTCTACCGAAACAAAGGCTATTGGAAGGGGGATCAAATTATTTCTGCTGAATGGGTCAAGGAATCATTTACCCAGAGAGTAAAGTTTCCAAGTGCCGTAACGAAAGGAAATGATGCCTACGGCTATCAGTTTTGGATGTGGGCAGAACTCATGTTGGACATTCCATTCAAAATGATCGCGGCCCGTGGGAATGGCGGGCAGAATATTTATTGGGACTTAAAAAATGACATTATAGTCGTTACAACTGCCGGAAATTACAACGATTGGGACGTGAAAAAGGACCCTTATGTACTTTTGAGGGATGAGATTTATCCTTTGATTCTGGACAAAGAGGCTTAATGTTCAGGTCTGATATCCTATTTACTTGGCTCTAATTACGACAGTACAACTTGTGAAAAATGGTTAGATTGGGCGCTAGCTTCAAAAGGAGTATTCTCTTAGAATGCAGACTTTGGCCAAGCGAAGATGTATATTGATAAGATCTTAACCAACATTTCATGATTTCAAAAACTAGTCTGCTTGTCGTTTTAATCATAGGTGTCACAGCCTCTGTCTTTGCTCAAAAAACACATGAAATAAGTTTCCACGTTCAGGTGGATGATAGTTTGAAAACAACATTCGATAACTCCGGTCGTCTGCTCTTGTGCGTGTCCACGGATTCCATGCGCATGCCTCTTGGCAGTATGTATCCCAACAGCGGAAATAACGTGATGGCCAAAAATATTGACGCATTTCCCATCGAAGAAGGTCTGTCTATTCAAAAGTCAACCGGGTGGGTGAGCGTTTTTGATTGGTCGTTTAAACATGTACCCGAAGGCACATATTACATCCAAGCGGCATGGGATCCAGATCCCTATTTTGGTCTGTACCAAGATGGATGTACCTACTCCAAGGAGATTCAAAAAGTTGTCGTGAACAAAAAAAGCAAGGTAGAAATCACACTGGACACAGTCATCCGAAGCGAACCTATTGAGCATCCTATGGTGCGAGAGATCAATATGGTCAGCGACACCCTCTCCGCTTGGTGGGGCATGCCGATGTCGATTAAAGCTGCTGTATTACTGCCTTCTGGATACGAGGAAAACTCGGGTGTTGAGTATGCCATCCGCTACAACGTTGCAGGTTACGGAGGTAGATACTCACGAGTTCAGCGGCTCATCAATGACGCAGACTTCATGGCGTGGTGGGAGTCGGATGATTCACCACAAATAATCAACGTATTTTTAGACGGTTACGGTCCCTTTGGCGATTGCTATCAGCTTGACTCGGAAAATAGTGGTCCGTATGGACATTCTCTCATTCACGAACAAATACCCTATATCGAATCGGAATTTCGTGGAACTAGCGCTTCTAAAACGCGTTTTGTGGATGGCTGTTCGACAGGGGGCTGGGTTTCACTCGCGCTTCAATTGATTTATCCAGACGTATTTAGCGGATGCTTTTCTTACAGCCCTGACGGAGTGAGTTTTGAAGACTTCCAACTCGTGAACATTTACGAAGATGAAAACGTGTTTGTCAATGAGCACGGATATGAGCAGCCCATGAGGCGTTCAACTACGGGCGAACCAATGTGGTCGGGGCGGAATTACATGGCCTACGAAAACGTGGTGAGTTCTACGAATACCTACATTCAATCAGGCGGACAATTTTCGGCCTTCAATGCACTTTATGGGTCTAAAGGGGCCGATGGGCAGCCAACGGTTATGTTCGATCCCTTCACTGGTGCCATCGATCATGAGGTTGCCCAAGAATGGAAAAAGTATGACTTGCTGAAATACGTCCAAAAGAACTGGGCAACACTCGGACCGAAAATAGCGGGGAAAGTCTACGTTTCGATGGGGGACATGGATGACTTTTATCTGAATATTGCCATGCGAAGTTTTGACGATTACCTAAAGACAACGACAAGTCCAAAATCAGATGCTGTGATAGAGTTTTTGCCGACAATAGGTCATTGCCGCCAGTATTCACATCGAACGGTCTTGGAACAAATAGAGGAGAAGCTGGAGGATTAATAGTCGACTTTATATAACCCGATCATGTTTAAAATCTTCCGCAAAATACGATACGACCTTATGGAGCAAAGTAAAACAGGCAAATACCTAAAATACGCCATTGGGGAAGTGTTTTTGGTCATGATAGGTATTCTTTTGGCCTTGCAAATAAACAACTGGAATAACGATCGAATAGAGCACAAACTTGAAACGAATATACTCAAGGAAATTGCAGTGAATCTCGAAAAAGATGTCGTGAACCTGCGATCGAAGATTAAGTTTAATGAAAGAAAAAAAGTGCTGAATCAAAATGTGTTAGATCACTTGATGAATAAAACCCCGTTAACTGATTCGTTAAGAAAGGAGTACAATAGGCTATTGGGGAGAGGCACATTCGAACCAATAACAGTGGCATATGAGAACCTTAAATCCAAGGGAATTGATATTATTCAAAACGATTCACTTCGAATCATGATTTCCGAATTGTACGATTTCAAGTATTTCTACATTACTGAGGATTTGCGGACAGATTACGAGCCAATAAAGAATTTTCATATGACTGAGGTTTATAAAAACGTAAAGACGACTTTTAAGGACGGACATTTATGGGGAGAACCAGTCGACCTTGAGTCGGCGCAAAACAACACCTACTTCCATGAGGCGCTAAAGAAAGCTTTGGAGTTCTATTATTGGATGAACATGAATTATGAGAAAGGAATCGTTCAAAATGAGGAGGTTCAAAGACTCATTCAAGCTGAATTAGCTCAAAGAGCAGACTAGATTTAGGACGACCAGGTCAATGAAACCGGAAAGCAATGATTAGATTCTTCAGACAAATCCGACAGAACCTACTTATGGAGAATAAAACAGGAAAGTATATTAAGTATGCTATTGGCGAGATCTTTCTCGTGATGATCGGTATTCTGCTGGCACTGCAAGTGAGCAATTGGAATCAACAAAGAATTGCCGAGAATAAGGAGAAGATTCTCCTATCAGAATTGCATCAAGAATTCGTTGAGAATAAAATACAATTTGACATTGTAGTTGGCAAGCATCAATTGGCCCTAGATGCTTGTAAGTGGATAGGTAATCAGTTTCCAATTGACATTGAGGAGGTGGCGATGGATAGTCTCAAATGGAAAAGGATCGATATGAAAAAGAGATGGACCTTCAATCCGTCGCAAGGAGTGATTACCTCCTTGGTGAATACTTCTTCGTTTGAATTGATTTCAGATCGTGAATTGCGTAGACTCCTCATATCATGGAATGATGTACTGGTTGATTACCAAGAAGATGAATTGTGCTCAAAACAATTTGTGGTTGAGCAATTGAATCCTTTTTTCAATACACACTTCAACTATAGAAATGACCTAGACGATCCCAGATTTGATCTTTCGGCTTACGAAAGCGGCGAGTTTGAAAACATGGTTCGCCAGCGGGCAGAGTATCTCATAGATATACTAGGAATAGATTTAGAATTTAGCAAGATGCAAACGACTATCGACCGCATTATTGAATTATCTGCTTCCGAAGGAAAATGATGGGTTTTTAAATTTCGCACAAGGCAAATGAAAATACAGGTATTCGACATCCGCAATGACCTTGCTTACTTATAAGACTTGGGGGGCTTGATGATTTTCTATTGAACTTAAATGGCTCCTACTGGGGCAAGCCGATATAATAATCTAACAAAGCAAAGGGATAACCGAAAAATTTAAAACATGAAAAGTCTGATTGTGGTGATTCTAATTTGCATTTCGACAGTGCTCGTTGGCCAAGAAGTCGATTGCAAAAAGTTCAAGGATGGGAAATTTAAAATTGTCGACGCCGATAGGGGTGATTCCATTATTGAAAGATATGGATCGAGACAAATAGAATATGGTGATGCGTCAAAATTGAAACTAGAATTCAAAGTGAAATGGCTGGACGACTGTTCATATACCTTGGAACTTAAAAGAGTGATCGAAAATCCAAACGAGATTCCATTGCCTGACAACATGATCCTTACTATTGAAATAGTCAAAACAAGCGAGAATTCATTTACAATGGTTTCTTCGTCTAATCTCTATGAGATGGTCATGGAGACAGAAGTGTTTAAGATTGAATGACGGTTGACTTGTTCGCAATGCCATATTCGCACGGCCAAGTTTATTCTTTTAATAGGGATCCTCAAAGAAACTACCAGCAATATCAATAAGAATAGTGATAGAATTCTTCTAGGTTAAATCGCCTTTGCAGCAATTTAAAACAGACCAACTATTTTTGGTGATCGAGTTCTTGTAGCAACCATGCACGTATAATTCTATGCCTCCAATCTCAAAAAATCTGGATAACGAATAATCGCTGCAATCCATACCAAGATTATCACACTTGTTTGCAATCCAATACTTTGGTCATGTCCCAAGTGGGCTGCGATCGCTCCACTCATAAGCATGGTCATCAGAATGGTTCCAATTCTACCAGTTTTGGGAATAATGAAGAGAACAACAGCAATCAATTCGCCAATAGCCACCATAGAAGTCAGCTCCTTGAACCCAATGGACGCCATATTGGCCTGCATACCTTCATTCGTAAACTTACCTATGACTCCCCAGGTTGGAGCAATGATGGCAAGAATCGTGAAGACCCATCCTAGAATTTTTCTTGATTTGTTCATACGAGTGCGGTTTGGTAAGTCTTAGCCCTCAATTGGCTTCCTTGTCTATACCTCCTTTAAAAAAAGAGATACACAATTCTGCAAATGAGGAACTATAGGCGTACAGTTGATTCATCCCCAAGGTATGTATTTTATTGTAAATCTGCTGTTTACGCCCCAGTAAGCAGAACGTGAATCAATCATAGACAAGCAAAAGAATTGGACACAATCATGTTCAGGTCAGTCTCCATGGCAACCATGTATTGGAAAAACCAATCTCTGAGTACGCCCAAGATCTTTTATTACTCACATTCGACAATTCTGGAAATAGTCGATTCCTACTTCAACCCCGAAATAATATAATCGTAAATCGGATTCTCTGTGGTGTCGATCGGATCTCTAAAGCTGCGTGTTACATATTTCGGTGATTTGATCATCTCTCGGTCGATCATCTCGCTGATGGTGCCATAGAATTCATGGGATGTTTTTCCCACGAGGAGTGGGAGCAGACTCTGATCGGAGTTCCACATGCGAAGGATTTGTACGAATCCATTGAGGTACAAGTAGTCCTTCGTAAATCCACCTCCGCGGAATATGCGCGTTACAATCGTGTAGGCCTCGTCAGATGGAACTTGTTGCTTTCCATGTAAATAGTTGAAACACTCGATGAAATCTGCACCACTGCACATCATATCGGTCACTACTACACGCATGGCCAACTTCTTAAGACGCTTCAAGGTGATGTTTCCACTCAAGTATTCGGCTAGAATGGCTAGACCTTCTTGGGTTTTGGTGTTTACTGGTAAACCTAAATTGAAGATTTTCAAATCGTGGTCTGACGAGTTTTGAGTTGTCACCATGTGAACCCCAATCTCGTGTTCTACCAAGGCATGCACTTCTTTCAGCGTAAACTTAGCATCCGGTCGGAACAAAATGGTACGCTTGGAATTCAAGACCATGACTTTCGAGATCACTTTCGTGCTCATGTCAATCTTACATTCCATGCCATACGCATCCAAGGCGTTTTTGAATATCGAAACTCCTTCTTCAACGGGAATAAAAGGAACTTTTTTCGGCTCCGAAGGAATCACAGGCAAGTGCAAAAGGTACTCGGCATTTAGAAGGTCCTTTTTACTTGGTCGGCCAAAATAACGGAGGGAATTATAGAGGAATTTTCTCGTATTGAGTGAGGCCAATAAATCGGTCTTGTCGAAATAACTGTTGATGACCGATTCGTACAAGTGCCGAATAGACACGTCCGAAATATCCTTCGTCTGCAATGAGCTCAACTGTTGCTTTAACTCAAACGGGTTGATTCGGATAGGTGAGTACTTGAAACGAGGAAGCTCAGTAAACTTGTTCTTGACAAATCGCCTATGTTCACTGGCGGTATTGATCGGATTGACGTATACCAAAAGCTCAAAATTCTTGAGAATGCGGTACATGTTCTTGTCCACAGAATAAATCGCAGGATCCTGCTTCTTATCGAGCAGATTGGCGCTGTTCTTCGACGTCCAGGACGTGTTGGCTTCGCTGAAGAAATGAGCATTGTTGAGAATGGCCAACTTCAGTTTTTGCTGAATCTCTTTGATGAGCTTGGGATAGTCTTCTCCGGTTAGCTCGTTGCTATAGACCTTCTTCAATTCGGTGGCCAGAACCAATACATTTGGGAAATGCGTCGTAATGTATTCGAGGTTGTATCCTCTCCCCATAAATACATCGTTGATCTTAGATTCGTTGACCACACCCGTCAGCGAAATACCAGCTAATTCTTCTCGCCAGTTCTCGATAAAACGACCAAACTTTTTGTTGTCAACACGCTCAGCACCTATGTTGAACAAAGGCACTTCTCGATCCCAGCGTTTGTAGTTGTACGAGTGGATGTCATAGACAACACAGGCGCCATACAATTCATCCAATTTGGCGATGAGGGCGTGTAGAATGCGGTAGTAGTTCTTGTGTTTTAGCAGACTCGCTTGTTTCTCGGAGGGAGAGAGCGGACGTTTCCAAACTTTGTTGCCCCAGGCCTCTTCGTAAATGCACTCTTCTGGTCGGCGATTGAGGTCGTATTCAAACCTAGAATCCTTTCCGACCAGCGTGATCGGCAGGGAATCGATGAAAGCCCCCGTATGCGGATCTTCTTCATACCACCTGGCGTATTCATCGAGTGCAATCTTCGGCTTTAGGTTAGCACGCAAAGCACTACCATCATGAATGGCAGTGCAGCAAAATGGCACGTAGCGATTGATTTTAATGCTAAGTGAATTGTCCGAAGTGGTAGCCTCAAAAGTCTGTCCAGCCTTTATCAGCTTGATAATTTCATTGACACTAAGCTTCTGCATGGCCTATCAAATCTTCTGGTCTGAAATCTTTTTTAAGTTCATTTCGTTGCTCAACGACGTGCTCCAAATACTTGATTATTTTCTCCTGTAGCTTGGTGTTGTTGAGTCGGTTAATGTCTGTAATAGTTCCCGGACTCATAACGTTCACCTCAATGAGTTTTCCGCCAATCAAGTCCAGTCCAGCGTAGTAAATTCCGTCACGTACCAATTTCTCCCCGATTTTCTTGCAGAGAATCTTGTCTTGCTTCGTGAGCTTGTACTTCTCTACAGATCCTCCAGCTGAAATATTGGAACGTACATCGCCAGCAACTGGCCGACGTCTCAATGCTCCGATTGGTTCGCCATTCAGCATCAATATGCGCACATCACCATCTTCAGCTCCTTCGACGTATTCTTGCAGGATCACGTAGTTGGACTGACCTTTTTCGCGATTGATGTAGAAGTCGAGTAGCGAGCGTATGTTGTGCATTGCCGATTTCTCGATCACAATGACTCCGCTTCCGCCATACCCGTCCAATGGCTTCATGATCATTTTGTCGTTCTCCGATTCTTTGATCATGCGCAGCAAATAATCCACATTCTTTGATACGTGGGTCACCGGAATTAGCTCGCGATTTGGATCGTAATAGGCAGCCGTATAAATCTTATTGTTAGCCTCTCTCAGTCCGTCTATGGCGTTGATAATAAACACGTCGTCTTTAATCGAGTCCAGGAAATTCAAAAGCAGACCGTCCATGGGTGGATTGTCGCGCATGAATATGACATCGAATTCTCCTAAAGCCTCTATTTGAGAGTCAAATGTGACGTTCTTGTAAAACGAAATCATATTGGCACTCGGCTTCCCATTGGCCACAATTTTCTTGCAAAAGCTCAAGGTTACGCTATCTCTGATCGTCAAATTAGAAGGGTGCGTTATCGAAACTTCATGCCCCTTTTTTACTGATTCATGTATTATTCTCAAAGTTGAATCTTGAGCAGGATTTACCCGTTCCCAAGGGTACATGATAAAACAAATCTTCATTTCTTAATGTTGTTGAATTTTCCCGTCTCCACGAAGTGCTTCAAGCGGAAAGTTATGTGCTTAATTGAAGCCGATAAATGTAAGGACATTCTATCGTGTAATTGTTATTTGGCTCATGAATTCAAAAGACCTTTTGAGTAAGGCTTTGTCCCCCGCTGCAAAAGGCTAAATCTACTCATTAAGACATCAAATAATCCCAAAAAACCAGTCCGCCCACAACCGCTGCTCCAATTGAAACAACCAAAACTGCTCCCGCAGCCATATCCTTGACCTGGCCAATGGCTTCATGCCGACTGGGATGGAGATGATCGCACAAGTTTTCGATCGATGAATTGAGCATTTCCATGCCTATCACCGCGACGATGCACATGACGAGTAGTGCCCATTCCATTGTGGTCACATCAAAATAGAATCCTGCACATATCACCACAAGTGCTGCAAGGGCATGCAATTTCATGTGGACTTCTGTCTGCAAGGCGTAAGTGATTCCTTTGAAGGCGTGCGCGAAGCTTAGAATGCGTTTTTTAAATTGTGACATAGAGTGCAATGTTGTGTCGCCACATGGCGATTGGTGGGTGATCCAAACCATTTGCGCTTGTCGCTGGCCTTGCTAAACTATTAAAATAAAAGCGATTCATTTCGACAAACGGACTAGCTCCTCCAATCGCATTTTTACCAAGTAATGTTCGCCAATCATGGCTTTTTGGTATTCCACAGCGGGCTTACTCAATAGGCGAGCAAGAGGCGGGACAACAACGCCCCACTTGTCAAGATCGTATCCAGCATAGCGCTCGAGGGCCGAATAGATCGAGTCGTTGTGGAGGTTGATTTTGTCGATCAAACTCAAGGGATCTGTCGGCTCGTTGCCCAATATTGCACAGGCTTGCTCGTAGGTGAAGGGATGAGGCATTGGAATCTCGACGAAATGGAATTCCTCGTTCAGGAAGGTCGCAATGTAATTCGGAATTTTGTCGATTGAAGCCACGGTGCCTAGGATGGCCGACAGTTCACCTGAATTATTCTCGCTCTTTGGAGCTATTTCCCACTCGTCTAAAACCTGGTGGATATACCACGAATTTGAGTTGGAAATGCTCACGAATACTGGCTTGGCCGTGCTGTCGACCTCATGAACTTTGTGGTAGAAAGAATAGGCGGCGAGCAGACCAGAGTTATCGTAATAACCTCCGTCCAGAAAGTGGCCTTTGCCTTTGACACGGGCGGCCGGACTGAAAATGGGGAATCGGTTGCACGTTGAGGTAGCACCGTAGAAAGTGAGGGACTTGTGGTCGACACCGGAGAGAATGTCTATGGAACCTGGAACGATTTGCTCGTCATTGGCACCTATGGTAGAGGCGATGCCTTGAATGCCCGAAGTCGAAACGGTATTGATCAGAATAGGAGGAAAGCCATTTGCCTTGTGCGCATTATTCCAATATTGTCTAAATGTTAGTGACCTATAATCCTCGGTCGACATGCCGCAAAGTAGGGCGTAACGCTCCATGGCGACGTAGGATCGATCGGTTGGACACAGGTTGTTAGAAGGGATTAACTCGCGAAATAAGTCCTTCCCGGCCGACATAGATAGATCGATCGAGAGCACGTTGAATTCCCCGATGGCGTCGATTGTCGTCGAGTTGGAAGCACTTCGATCGGCTTTTTCGGTTACGAGCGCGCAGTAGTTGGAGATGCCTATGCCTCCGCCAGAAACACCACTCAAGCAAGCCGTAGATTTCAAGAAATTCCCCTGGCTGCTCGTCTGCAATTTCTCGAGGAGTAACAAATTCCAGAGATCCGCTTTCAATCCGCCTCCATAAGAGCCCACGTAGAAGCGATTGGGTCCAGGGTTTTGAGGAAATTTGGAACGGTATTCGTCAAGGCTGGTTATGTCTTCGGGAGATTCGTCGGACATGCAAATCTCATGCAAGGAATTGCCCTGCGTAGTGGTGAAAGCTACCCAAGCCAGGAAAGTGAATCCGACCAAAGGCAGTAAGTATTTATACGATTTGAATTTCGTGGATGGTGGAATATTGGGCTGACCGTAATAAAGTATGTGTTTGATATACAGGGCTATACCACTATAAGCAACCACAATAAGCGCCAAAATCATGGTGAGTGGATTCACCCAAATGGCAAAGTCCACCGATAGAACCAGACACAGGGTAAAAGCCAGTGCGCCCCAGCCTACATTTTGCATATTGAAGAGGTAGTAAACGTTGTTGCTCAAGCGCGCGTAGCGTTTCCATATTCCGCGATAGGGGGTGAGTTGGCTTGGATCGCTATTCTTAAGCCACAATGCTTTGGAGCTGCTCAAAGCTTCGGTGTAAAAGACGTATTTGAGGGTAGACCGGGTGATGCGGAAAGCGAGGAAAGTGAACATGCCTGTGAGGCAGGTGAGCAGACAAATAAGCACAGTAATTATGGACCATCCCAGGATAAAACTAGCGATCATCGACATGCCTACGAAAAGGACATGGAGAATGACAATGCTAGGGAAGGCTTTTGCAAGGCGCACTGGGCGCGGACGGTCAAACCCTGCTTCCTCTTGCAGATTCGATTCTTTGTGCCAATGTAAATAGAACAACACAGCAGCCAATAGCGCGACCAAGGTGAGCTTGGGAGCAATATTCCCCCAATTAAAACACTGTTGCGAAACCGTAAGGAGAATGATAAAGAGCGCGAGATGAATGAGAATGCCTATTAGCTTACGCAAATGTTCAATGATGGGCGTTTCGTCGGCGTTGACCAATTTATCAGGAGCGGGGATGCCCTTATCTTCAATGACTTGATTCTCCGAATTCACCTTGTTTCGGTTGTAGTTAAAATAGATGACCCCGAAGCCCAAGAACCGCCGTTTGTTGGCCATCACCCATTGCACCGAACGCGATGTTTTTGGGAAAAGGGCGGCTTCGAAATAGATCGGGTAGTGACTGAGAATGACTCCTAGGAATGTGGTGAGGACAAAGGCGAGGGCCAGACTGACAGGGTGATTGAGTAGGTGAATAACAATGGTGTTTCCTTGATCCATTTGCGTGAGCAGAAGAACAATTACCGCGATAATGAACAAACTAAGAAATGCCGAAGCGACGAACTTCCCGATAGCCCTTAGTTTATTATGGATATGATAACGATAGGCTGCGGCTATGAATAGGAGAATAAACAGACCGTAAAAAAGGTATTTCAGGGCCGACACGTCTGCGATAGCCGACATGGAAGATGCATGCGTTGCAAATCCCCACATATACATGCTGTTCTCAATTACATCGAATGTGAGGGCTGCCCAGATAAATCCGAGGATGCCCCAGCGGAGCCATTTGCCGGAGGCTAAATACCCGCCCAACCATGAGATTAATACACGATATAAGTAGAATAGAAGCGTAGGAGCCCAAACAAAGTCGATGATAAAAAAGGTGTAAAACCAAAAAGTCTTGTTTTCAGAGCGAATTATCTCGGCAATCGTCCCAAAAATGTCAAATTGGGTAAACTGCTGCCAAGAAATATAACCGTTGATGGCAAATGCCCCCATCGAAATTCCCATGAGAGCTGTAAGAAAGAGTAAAAGATTGAAGTGACGGTTTAAGGAGAGCATGGACGCAAATCTGACGGTGGTTAACACGGTCAATTTACTTATTCAATATTGGTTATTTCAAATTCGCGCCCCTGAAATTTTACAATCGCCCCACTTTGCTTGGAATGCATGGCCTGCCCGATGGGAGATGCGAGCGAGATCACAAAATACTCAGACTTGTCAAGTGTCACTTTTCCTATTCCAATGGCCATGAAATAAATACCATTGTTGGTTGTGACCAAAGAACCAAATTCCACTTTTTCACATGCTTTTACCGGATCAATACGTGCCATCTCACTCCTCAGTGTCAGCGCTTTAGCAAGTTGCATCTTACTCTTGTCCAACTCAATCTGAACCATGGCACGACCCGTTTCATGTTTATCCCCAGCACTGCTTTTGGTATCACTATTCCGCGATTCAATAGCCGAGTCAATAGCCCCTTGCGCTTCCTCAATTTTAGCGTCTAAATCGGCCAGAACATAATCATACAATTGTCGTTTGCGAGTTGCCATAGGGTGCTGTCAGAATTCGATTTTGGTGATCTCATTGTGGATATCATTGACAGCCATTAAAGCCGCTGAGCCGTACCATTCCTTGAGTTCCATAACCAGACTTCCCGCTTGAATGGCTGGGTCGCTTTGGGTGAGTTCTTCGGCTTCTTGGATCGATTCCACAGCGAAAATATAGATCCCCCTCAAGTCTCCATCGTCAAAGAAAGGACCTGCAATAGCCAGTTTTCCTGCTTCAGCCATTCGTCCGATATTGGCCATGTGTGCGGCTTGCAATGAATCGGCTTTAGCCTTCGGCAAATCTCGGTTCGGACCTCTCTTTAAAAAGGCGATCACGTATTTCCGCATCCCGTAATCGTCGGCACCATACTG
>JADFAK010000120.1 GCA_015665315.1 Flavobacteriales bacterium
TGAGTTGGTAGTTCCAAGGTCAATTCCGATTATTTTGCTCATTTTTATTGTGTTTAAAATGTGTTGTTCTCAATAATTTAACGACCACCTCTAGTCAATCCCTATGCCATTGCATTTCTATCAGCGACAAGCGCAAATGTGGCAGATTCGTACTGACAGGCCTGCGGGAATGAGTGAAAAAGGCTGACATTTTGACCATGGGTGTGCCCTAAACTGAGAATAAGAAAAACACCGGTGCTGCAATCCTAATCCAATATGACTATCTCGGAGTTGGTAGAAACGCCATCTAATAGGACTGTGATTAGATAGGCTCCTGTTGAATAATTCTGAAGGTCGAGTAATATTGAATGCGAACCATGCCCTAGCTTTTGCGCCGGTAGATTCTCAAGCAATCTGCCCATTACATCGCTTATACGAATGCCAACCAATTGAGCTTGGGCTAAATCAAATCCCACGCTAACAATTCCATTTGTTGGATTTGGGACAAGACTAAAGCTAAAAGGATCAATAGTCTGCTCGCCCACACTGAAAAAACCGCTCACTTCAGCCGGAATGGATTGTGTGCCTTTGAGAGCAAGTGTATTGAGATCGAAGTATTCAAATTGAATAGTACCATTGAATTGGGCGTCGGGCTGACTTAAAATGTCGTAGCGCTCACCAGGGTAGATATACACTGTATCGGTCACTTCTGTGGTAGACAATGGTCGGCCATCCGACGAAATAATTTCAGCATTCAACTGCGCAGGGAATATGACCCGTGTTCCGCAATAGCCAATATTGGTCAATCGGATGTGATCAACTTGATTGACAGTGGAATTGTAGGCTACCTGCTCTTCCTCCAATTGTTGATCTGAAAACCCATTGATCAGAAAAAATTGCGGATCGAAGACTGGAATCGAAACTGGATGTACCGTCATCGTGGTATCATGCGCGTGCAACAATACTTCATCAGTATGCCATGTTGTATCGATTTCGGAAAGGAAATAGGAATAATCTGAAGTGTATTCATAACCTCCTTCCCAAGTCGTATTACTTCCATCGCTCGGCTTTACGATGATCAATCCGTACATGCCTGCTTGTACATGAATAGTAGATGCCACATGGCAGTGATACAAATAGGTGCCAGGGTGCGGAGCTTTGAAATTATAGAAGCCGTGCTCCATGTGCGGAATATCCCAAGACAAATGAGGGACTCCGTCATTTTCTTGATTCACATCTAAACCGTGCAAGTGGATTGTATGAGGAGCTCCCTGAGAAACATTCCATACATCAATGTGCACTGAATCACCTTCATTTATCGTAATCGTGGGCCCAGGAACTCCAGGTTGTTCGCCAAGAGATTCAGCAAACCCGAATACACGGATGGTATCTCCGTTGGCCAATTCTTTTGCTCCCGTATTTCTGGCAATCAAGAATACGTCAACATCATCCTGGGCCGCGGCGGCAAAAGGAATCAGTAAAAGGAATGTAAAGATCTTCGACCAGCTCATTCTATCAGTATCGTTAAGAACATTCCGTTCGGATAAATATTTCCGCCACTAACGGCAACCAGATTGTGGTCATGGACAGGGTACTCTCCTGGTTGATGAGGAACCAATTCAACAACCACTGCTTCCATGCTATGGATGGCAAAGGTATCTTTGCTTCTTCCCACGTGAAAAGGAAACTTGGTGGATCGAATTATGTTGGCGTGGTAACCATGGTAATGAATCGAGTGAATTGAATTTCCCGTGTTTACCATATACACATGGAGCGTATCTCCAACATTACCGACAACACGCGCAGCTGCATCTTCATTGATAAATGGATTGCTCTTGCCATTCAAAGTGAAATATGATGGGTAATAAGCGTTCCAATCTACTGTAAGTCCATTGTATATATCCTCATTATAAGATGGCTGATGCTCTTTAAGATTCCAATAAAAATTCTGGGCACTTGAATTCGGATCGAGCACGACAATCATTCCACCTAAACCCATGTAGCGATAATCACCATCAAGAGTTGGATCGTAATAGATGAATACACCTGGTTCAGAAAAGTAGGACTCAATTTGCACTGAATCTGTCGGCGCAATAGTCCACAGTACCCCGCCAATTCCTTTTATATCGAAACCATGTTCATTCGAATCCGTGTTGATGACTGTCAGTTGAAGAGTATCCCCTACTGATAGAATGATCCTAGTATTAAGCTGATTGTACACCGTCGAGCTATTGAAAGCATACGACGGCATAGTGGTCGTATCAACCATGGTAAATAGCCCTTGATTGATATACAACGTATCCTGAACTATACTGGCTTTAGCAGAAAGTAAACCAAGAGATCCTATGAGGACCAGTAAGTACCTTACCATTCAAATTACTGGATAACAATCTGGCGATTGTAGACCTCACCCGATGCTGAAAGGATAGAGATCACGTAAAGTCCAGACTCCAATGCTGAAACATCAACTGACGTTGATTGATTGCCTCGAATATCCAAGACTTTTTGTCCAATATTATTCGAGATGAAACCTGTAAAAGAGTTATCAAAGCGAATATTTAATTGATCGCTCGATGGATTTGGAAACACGTCAAGACTTGCAACTTCGTCCACTTCATTAACCGAAACAAATCCTTCCGTTGCAACAGTCCAAGAAACATACTCGCCAATAGTGTAATCTGCCGCATCATAAACATACAACTCTACTACTCCACCTCCAGCGACTCCGCCAGTCATAGTGTTCAAAATAAAATATCCTTCCATTCCATTTTCAGACTCCTCGAGTGTAATAGTAACCATGGTGCCTAAAGCTGGAATCCCGATATAACAGTTGTTGTAATCGCAAAGAGAGAAATTCCATTCTGAAGGCATTGTATTAGAAACCAATTCCCATTTATAGGTAATCTCTTGAGGAGACAGAGTCGAGAAGTTAATCTCCGACGTCTCACTGTTTTCGGTGAGAACAATGTCAACATGTTGCTCACTGCTGAAGTTAAAATTTTGAGCTCCAGCAGTTAATCCAAGAGCAAAAACAAGACAAAATGAGTATAGTGTTTTCATAAAAAAGGTTTTATCTAGTGTGGTAATAAAAAAGTGTGATTATTGTTAGTTGTGGAAAATACACTTAAATGCGCCGCTAATCCTGATTTACAAAGTCAAATAAACCTTGCATTGCACTCCTAACAAATTGAAATACAATCGACTTAAATCTTCATTCGAGTAGACATAAAGTCTTATGGCCAATTCTTGCGTTGCTTTTATTGACGGTCTGCGCAATGGTGCACGATATGATTCAATCCTTAAGCTTGGAATGCTGTGATCTAGCGCGTTTATCAAGGAATGATTACTGAAATAAAAAGTTGGCTATTCTATTCTTTGTCATGACTATCCGTAAAGAAACACCAAGTGTTCCCCGTTCATGTATGAAAGCACAAGTGTTTCGCAAAAGCTAGCCTAAGGAATTCCGTACCTACGGCGCGGAATGTCATGTTGAGGGTTGACGGCTACCGATATCTAGTCCCTTCGGGACATGATTTGGTTGTGAAAAGAAATGGGGCCTACGTGTCGCCGTTGTGCTCACCATTTTATATTTTACGAGATTTCTAATTGGTGTAAATGTGAATGAATTCCCTTACGTTACGTGGATGGCAACATAGTTAGGTTATGGAATTGACAATGTCCCTTAGGGACTATACATCGGTAGAAAAATAAAACAACGGAGATATCACCATGCCGTAGGTATGGAATTACGTCCTTAAAGATGATCGTTACCCTTCCATCAAATACACCAATAGCTAGCTTCTTATCGCCTGAAACGTTAAACCTACTCCTAAACTAGGCCAACTGGATTTGCCGTCCAAGTTGCTTGTTATCAGGATTTAATCTAGAAGATGTAAGGAAGTCGCAGGGACGTAAATTGAGAGGACGAACCGACTTTTCACCGCGTTAGTTCCAGGTGACATCTTGCGGATAGTCATTTTCTGTGAAATTGACCTTCGATTCAGATGTTACGACGGTTTTAGATCAGAATTTTAACGAGTTTATAGAAGTTCGAATCCATCTATTCCCGATCTTTGAGGCGCATTCGTGAAGAGGATCTTTTGAAGTACACAAATCTCAGTCTGGTTGTTATTCTTATTATCGTTGCGCTGACGGCCGGAGCGGTGTATTTAGTCAGTGATTTAAAACTGGACTACAACTTCGAGAATTTCTTTCCGCAGGATGATCCTGACTCAGAGTTTTACTTTGACTTTCGAAAGGCTTTTGAGACCGACAATGACTTTGCGGTTATTGGGGTGGGAAGGAATGATGGTGTTTTTGATGCCGAATTCTTGGCTCAAGTTGATATGCTCACCAAAGACGTTGAGCAACTACAATATGTGGAGCGGGTTGTATCGCCGACTTCCTTGGTAGAGATTTACCGAGGAGCCATGGGCGAACCGCATAAAGTGCCCCTTCTTCATCTGAACAATCCCGAACTTCTTGCCGCTGATTCAGCGCGAATTTTCAAGCAAAGACAATTTATTGGATCGCTGTTTTCATCCGACGGAAAAGCCCTCGCTATTCAGATTAGGCACAAGGAATTTTTGTCGAAAGAGGGCTGTGATGAGCTAGCCGCTTCCATGTCGGCCGTGCTCGAGAAATATGAATTTGACGAAGAACACCTCCTAGGTAGAGCTGTGGGACAGAAGGTGTATGTGGACATGATGTTCAATGAAATGCTCATCTTCATGAGTCTCAGCATGTTGCTGATTATCGTCTTGTTGATCGTCGCGTTTAGATCGGCCTGGGGCGTATTGATCCCCTTGTTGGTAGTCATGCTTTCTATCATTTGGAACCTGGGGATCATGAAGCTGCTGGGCGTAGACATTGATCTCATGCTCACCGTGCTTCCTACTATCCTATTTGTAGTGGGTATGAGTGATGTGGTGCATATTCTCTCGAAGTATTTTGAAGAGCTCCGACTGGGGAAAGAGAAAATCGCAGCGATCAAGGTAGCTTTCAAAGAGGTGGGCATGGCGACTTTTCTTACGTCTTTGACCACAGCTATTGGCTTCTTAACCCTCATGACTTCAAGCATTAAGCCGATTAGCAATTTCGGTTTATACACTGCAATAGGTGTATTTGTTGCCTTCTTACTGGCCTACTCTTTGCTCCCGGCCGTGATGATTTTGATTAAGCCGCCTAAAATCGCTTCGGTCCCATCAACCAAAGTATTCTGGACCGTGAGAATGCACCGCTTGTTTGGCTGGGTATTGCGATTTCGGAAGGGTATAATGTGGTCGGCCCTTGGCTTTGTCTTCCTGAGCATTCTTGGGGCGAGCATGGTTACAGTCGACAACTACATGCTCGAAGACCTGAAGGAGGATCATCCTTTGAAGCAAGAATTCCGCTATTTCGAGACCTTTTTGACGGGTGCTCGTCCGTTTGAACTTGCCCTCATGCTCGACGACTCTGTCGATGTGAGTTCTTCTGAATTTTTACAATTCAACGCAAAGCTAGACGATTGGCTTACGGTAAATTACGGCGTGCGCGGACTCCTCTCCCCTGCTCAGATCGTCAAACAGGCCAACTATTACGCCCACAATGGAAACACAACTTTTCAACGCATCCCTGAAACCGAAGGCGAACTGAGCAAACTGGTTCGCAACATTGAAAAATACGACAAAGAAGGAATCTGGAAGCTCGTGTACAGCGACAGCATTCATGCCGTGCGCCTTTCGGGCAAAGTAGGCGATTTCGGTCGGTCGACCTATCGGTCTCTCAACGATAGCCTTGATCAATTTCTGGCCGACAACACGCCTGCTTCTTTACCATTTACGTATGAAGTCACAGGAACCGCCCATCTAATTGACCTCAACAACGAGCAACTATCGATAACCATGCTCCAAGGCTTGGCCATTGCTTTTTTAGTCATTGCCTTGATAGTAGGATTGATGTTCAGGTCCTTGAAGATGGTCATCATCTCCTTGGTTCCGAATGTGATTCCCTTGATCGCGATTGCTGGGATTATGGGCTATTTCGGGATTTACTTGAAGGTATCGACCTCCATCATTTTTACGATAGCATTTGGCATAGCCGTGGATGATACCATTCACTATTTAAGTAAATTCAAAATTGAGCTATCCAAGGGAAGGTCGTGGCAATATGCGTTGAAGCGCACTTCTATTTCGACTGGGAAGGCCATCGTTGTCACCACGCTCATACTATGCGGTGGATTCCTCACCTTGATCTTCTCGGAATTTATGGGAACCTTTTATATCGGACTGTTGATCGGCTTAACACTCATCTTTGCTGTCCTTGCCGATTTGGTATTGCTACCTGTGTTGATCATCGCCTTTTTTCATCGAAAGAAAAAGTGACACCCGAACTTGGCTTCTACTCCTTGACTATTTTCCAGCGTAACACTTGCTCTTCTGTTTCAATAAGCACAACGTAGACTCCTCTGGCCCAATCTTCTGTATGAATTGTTGTGCTTCCAGAAATCTGAGATCGAGTGATTTCTTGTCCGTCCAATTGGTGCACACTAAGCTTGTATTCTTCGACAATTTCAGCCTTTACATGTATGAGTTCATTGAAGGGATTGGGATAAAGAGTCATTTGCCGAATGGCGGATACATCATTTAAACCAACTGTGGGAGGGCAGTAATTTTGTTGATTGAAGAGAACTTGTAGGGAATCAATGGGTTCGATGCCATCACCATCGTGGGTGCGCACGGATACCAACATTCCGGGGTCGCCCATATCTGCATCAATGGGGGATACTTTTAGAAAGGCAAACAGGGAGGAAGTACCATTATCTGCACAACGGGAATCGGCGCCCACCCTATTCGCACCTTGTAGAGCAGCCATCAATTTACACGCTAAATCGCCTTCCGCATTGAGAAAACGAGCTTCCATGGAGTCTAACACTTCTGGCCCCAAAAGGATATTGCCCTGAATAGCATAGTTGGGTCCTACCCTGTGACCTTTGTAATCATCGGTCGACGAGCCAGTATGAGCAGCCGCAGAGGCACCTCCAAAAGCGAGTTTGACGACACCGTATTGACGTAGCTCAGGTGCATTGCTCACGTCGTTTTCCACGAGCCAATCTATAATCTCTTCGGGACTCCAGCCGTCTAACATTTCATTGGTGGCATTGGCCTGATTGTCGGCATCATACCAGGCCTGCGTATTAATCGCGCCAATCCCAGGAATCAAGACTCCCAAAAAATCGTCACCCGCAAAAGTCGTTTGGTAAAGATCGACGCAAGATGCTCCCGCGCTGCCAACTTCCATGGTCACCGTATCCACGGCAACGATTGAAAAAGTGTCCTGTGCTTGAGTGAATGAACTTATGAATAGGGTAAAACCGAGTAATAGTGATTTAATCTTCATGGCCAATGATTGTGAGATCAGAAAGTTAGCAATTAATTGAAACCCCGTCTGCATTCTACGCAAACCACCCCAGGTTGTCAATTCCACCCGTGCTTACTGATCGACAAAATCGCTGTGTGCAAAGAATAAAAACCGAAGCTTAATGGATGAAAAAGGTTAAAAGAATTCCCCCAGCCATGGCTACTTTAGAAAATGTAGCGGCGGTGTGATAGTCACGTTTCCCTTTGCCTCTCACGGTAAAAAACCATCCCGCGGCCAAAGGAAGTAGCACGGTAAAAATAAAGCACAACCAGAATAGCACCGGCTTTTGACTAATCTCGCTAATGGGAATGCCGACAACGAGAATTCCGATAATGCACAAGAGGGAGAGCAGACCGATGTACATGCGCGCCATGGAAATACCATATTCTAGAGGGAGAGTGCGAAATTTACCGACGGCGTCGCCTTTGATATCTTCGAGATCCTTTTGCGCCTCACGAATAAGGGTGATAATGAAGGCAAACAATGAAAAGCCCAAGAGCCATTGCCAGAGCACGCTAAAGAACTGCGGTCCGTTGACCATATACTCTCCGTAGGTTTCATTCAAAGCTATGAGATCAAAAACTCCGGCCCACAAGGGCACGATTGCAACCATGAGTGCGACTACAAAATTGCCAATGAGCAATTGTTTTTTAAAGAGAATGGAATAGTACCACAAGGAGCCAGCCATAAAAACGGGAACCACCGCGAGGACCAATTGATCGTAACGCCAAGCCAAGCAAATTCCGAGGAGAACGGCCAGCACATTTATCACGTGATGGCTCGCCATGGCCACACGTCTTTTGATTGTGTTGCCTACTATGATTCGATCGGGCTTGTTGACACGGTCGACCTTGAGATCAAAATAATCGTTGATAATATTGCCGGCTGCAGCCAAACAAACCATGACCATAACACTCATAAAGAAATCCAAGTGACTTACTTGAAAATCCATGCTAAAAGCCTGGTTATTGATCAAAGGATAGATCACCAACCATCGCATAACATACATGGTTGCGGCGATGATCACCAAGTTAATCGGGCGCAATAATCGGATAAAATCTACAACAGTTTTCACGCGACAAAGATAGTGAAGCGCGCCAACTAAAATTCACGAAAGTTGAACCTTGCGCATTCAAAATTCGCACAACAATTGTATGAAGGGCATGATTTTGGACTATGAAAAGGCTGCAGAACATGTCCAAACTAGGTGGGCTTTGTGGATTTCTTTTGCGATTTATTTGAATTCCAAGGCCTATACGATTGATTTTCACGCGTATAGTTTGAAAGCAGACAACTCATAAATCTGTGAAATACTTTCATTCGAGCACCGCCGTTTTAGTGATACTAAGTGGTAATTTTATCTTGAAAATCTAAAAGCTAATCATCGTGGAGAATACTCAACTCGAGCCAACCCAAGAAACAGGAGCTGCCATTAAGCCCCGCGTTATTGTCATTGGCAAGCACTCGTATATATTGGAGAACATCATGGGTTTGTTGAAGCGAGAAGGCTTGGATCCAACTGGATTGCTCGATGATGTCGATGACCTTCCACGAAAAGTGCTCAAGATGTCTTTTGAGGTGCTTCTTTTAGGAGGAGGAATTGATCCGCATGTGCGCGGTGCCTTGATCTCGGCAGTTCAACTTGCGAAACCAGAATGCCATATTGTCGAGCATTTTGGTGGTCCGGCTACTATTATCAATGAGATTTCTGAGGTGCTTAGTCGCTAGAATAAGATCCCACATTCACCATCCCCAAATCCTTTCCGTCTTTCGTAATGGCGTAGTTGAACCCCTTGTGAATGGCGTACGACCCCACTTCACCCGCTTTGTTCACTGCGATGTACCCAATTTGAAAATCGGCATAGTCCTGCTTTTCACAGATTCGGGTTACTGCTTCTTCGCAGGCTTCTTGCGGACTAGCTCCTTGGCGCATTAATTCGACGATCAAGAAGGTTCCACAGGTTTTCATGACTGCCTCGCCCAAGCCGGTTGCTGTTGCCGCGCCTACTTCGTTGTCGACATACAAGCCTGCGCCGATTATAGGAGAATCTCCTACTCTACCTCGCATTTTATAGCCGAGTCCGGACGTGGTACAAGCGCCGCCCAAATTGCCTTCTAGGTCAATGGCCACAAGTCCGATAGTATCGTGGTTCTCAACATTGATGATGGGCTTGTATTGCGAGGTCACCAACCACTCTTCCCAAAGTAGCTTGCTTTCCGGTGTAAGTAAATTGACTGTATCCATTCCCGATTCGATGGCAAATTGCCTAGCACCTTCCCCTGCCAGCATGACGTGGGGAGTATCGTCCATGACTTTTCTGGCTACGCTAATGGGATGCAGAATATCTTCCATAAAACACACAGCACCCGCATTTCCTTTGTCGTCCATGATGCAAGCGTCCAAAGTCACTTTTCCTTCTCGATCGGGAGCTCCGCCCAGGCCAACTGATGTTCCTGTCGGATCTTCCTCGACAATCATCACCCCTTGTTGGGCCGCGTCTACTGCCCGTCCGCCTTTCGCTATTACTTCCTGAGCCGCGGCATTGGCGACCAATCCGTGATACCATGTCGAGATGACTAGCCCCTTTTTATAGACTTCAGCTGGAGGTGAATTCGAAGTAGATGAATCTTCAGCAATGCGCTCCTGGTGAGGAGTTTCATTTCCCGGTTTTCCGGTAAAATACCCTGCTACCGCACCAACTGCAGCAGCAAAGGAAGTCGCTATAAATGTTCTTCTGCTCGACATATCGTTTCTTAAGAGTCGCTCAAGTTAATCAATTGCTAGATTTTGTTTTAGATTTAAAGCTAGAACCCTACTAATCTTATCGAATGTTTTCAGTCATCTATACCTTTGAAATAAAGGCCGATCAGGATAAAAATTTCATCCTTGGATGGAAAGGACTTACCGAGCTCATCTATCAGCATGAAGGAAGCCGCGGCTCCAGACTCCACCGCATCGAAGGTCCTCGTTACTTGGCCTATGCTTGTTGGCCTAGTAAATCAACTTGGCAGAATGCCGGAAAAAACATGCCGCCCGAAGCCGATCATTTCCGAAAGCTCATGCGAGAATCCTGTCACAAAATAGAAACCAATTTCGAAATGCACGTAGTCGAAGATTTGCTGCAGGACCAGGTTTTTCGTGCCGACTGAAATATGTACCCTACATTTTATTCATGCTTGGATTGTACATTTGCGCATGCTAAACCAAGAATATCCATGCGCTATTTTATTATTCTTATCCTGCTAATTTCTACCTTAACTATTGGTGCGTATCGGGCGTGTTGGTGGGTGATATTAAATTAATTGATTAGCCGCTGGCAAATGTTGGTTCACACACACCTACAAAATGGAAGACCTCCTCAAAGACATCCGAAAATGCACGATTTGCGTTGATCACCTTGCGTATGGTCCGCGCCCTGTTCTATCGGCAAGCCCACGGTCTAAAATCGCCATAGTTGGACAGGCTCCAGGTTCCATTGTGCACGCTTCAGGAATTCCATGGGATGATAAGAGTGGAGCCAATTTGCGTCAATGGTTGGGTGTGACTGTCGACCAGTTTTATAATGAAGAAGTATTTGCGATTATTCCCATGGGCTTTTGCTATCCCGGAAAAGGGAAATCAGGTGACTTGCCGCCCAGGCCCGAATGTGCACCGCAATGGCATGCCCCGTTGTTTGACAAAATGCCAAATTTGGAACTTGTGCTCTTGATCGGGAAATATGCGCAAGATTATTACTTGGGGAAAAGGGCTAAAAGTACACTCACGGAAACCGTTGCGCACTTTGAAGACTATTTGCCAACATATTTCACACTGCCCCACCCTTCTCCTCGCAATAATATTTGGCAAGCTAAAAATGCATGGTTTGGCCAGCTAGTTCTTCCCGAACTTGAAGAAAGAGTACGCAGAATAGTCAGCAAATGAGAAAGGAGTTTGCAGCTTAGACGTGCTGTCGCTCATAGCCCAAAGGCTCCATAATTCCGTAGGCGAATCGAATGAGGTGTAGCATTTGTTCATGGCCCTTTTTACGTCCAAAGAAAGCCGCGAGATAGACCAAAGCAATGAAGGCCAAGCACACAGGAATCACCCACATGGTTGACAGATCGTCGTGCAGTGAATATTGAACGAAGGCATTCATTCCGAAAAAGAACATAAGCAATCCTGGAAGCGCGTAGAGAAAAAGAAAGAAAGCCCAAACCGATTGGCGCGGACCAATTAAGCATCGAACCAAAGTCTCTCCGCTCAAAGGGTCTTTCTCGACTGAAAATTGCAATTCGGGAGACCAATAGTGTTTCTGATCATCTGGCACCCTGAAAATTGCGTGGTGCCAAAACACTTTTCCACTCACGTCATCGTGCGTATTCAAATGAGTACGGGCCATATCCAATACCTCTTCTTCGGTGGCAGAAGTTGTCATTCGGAAACGAGGACGAACCTCAACTACCTCGGTAACACGATGTCGATTAAATGGGTGCATGGTTAAATAGTGTCTCAATGATACATGGAAATGCTCGACATTTTTATGACCTAGATCATTGAATAAGGATAACCTTGGACGGAGCTCTTGAACAGAAACGGCTAAATCATCGCCGTTTTTCTCGGGCATTTGCCTCTTTTATTTCACGTGCGAGAAGTGAAAACTCAACTTTTCCTCTTTGCATAACTAAATGTCGTGCCACGACCAAGGCTCTACGAATCTTAATCTCCGAACTTTTAACTCCGTCAGACCAATGAATCAAAGACCTTTGTTTGCCCGCGGTTAACTTTTCAAAGAATGAAAATGCTCGCTCATCTTGTTCCATTACCGCCCTAAATTCCTCACTCATGGGCATTCCGTACTCCGAATTGTCCAGCTTCAAAGCCACATCTATAAGCTGCCCCTCTTCCAATTTCAGCGACCTGCGACGGGCGCCATTCACGGAAACAATGAATCCTCCGCTACCATCATGTAACAAGCCGCAATGATAATCCAGACTGTTCTGCAGGGTACAAACAAGCCGTTTACTTCCGCTTTCGATAAAATAAGCAGCAATTTCAGGAGGAACGCGCAAAAAGCAATGGTAAAGATCTCCATCTGATAGGCAAAGGGTTGTCTGAAATTTGTGCGTCATCTTTTGGCCATTTGTTCCAGTAAGCTCGTGCAAATATTGCAATTCCTTGGGAGTCACCAGTAACCTTGAGTTAACCTTCGCGACACGTCGATTTTTTATTCGGATAACTCAAGCATAACCCCCTCATAATCCACGATTGATGATGTCGCCCCAATTTTGCATCAAACAAAACGAAAACAAAAATCAGATTATGAAATCAAATTTACTCCGCACATCAATTCTACTTCTAGCAATCAGCGCCAGCTTTGGAATGATAGCCGGAAACCAGATTACCATTACCGATGATGGTTCTGGAACGGGGACAACGACTTGGACAGCAGACAACGTGTACATTTTAGATGGGTTTGTGTTTGTCAACAGCGGTCAGACATTGACCATCGAGGAAGGAACCGTCATTAAAGGCAGTGCAGGAACAGGAGCCGATGCTTCGGCCTTGGTTGTTGCAAGAGGAGGAGTGTTAATCGCAGAAGGAAGTGCATCGGCACCCATCATCTTCACCTTTGCTGCGGATCCCTTGGATGGATCGGTACCTTATGATACACGCGGACAATGGGGAGGCTTGATCGTACTTGGAGAAGCTAGTTTGAACTCTACGCCAGGTGAATCCCAAATCGAAGGAATTCCTGAAACAGAACCGCGTGGACTCTATGGAGGTACGGATGATTTGGACAATTCAGGATCGCTAAAGTACATTTCGATTCGACACGGAGGAACAGACATTGGCGCCGGAAACGAAATCAACGGTCTGACCTTAGGTGGTGTAGGCAGCGGCACAACCATCGAGCACATTGAGATCATTTCGAATGCAGATGACGGTATCGAGTTTTTTGGAGGAACGGCTCAAGTAAAATGGGCTGTAGTTGCTTTTGTCGGTGATGATTCATTCGATTACGACGAAGGATGGAGAGGACGAGGTCAGTTTTGGTTTACGGTGCAAGACACACCTGACTCAGGAAATGGTGACCGCGGTGGAGAGCATGATGGAGGAACAAATCCAGAAGATGGAACACCCTATGCACACCCGATTATTTCCAATGTGACTTCTATGGGTAAAGGTATTAGTGAAGGAAAGCGAGCTTTGACTTTCCGCGACAACGCAGGAGGAGAATACCACAACTCTATTTTCTTCAACTGGGGCAAAGGAATTGATATTGAAAACCTTGCAAGCGGTGAAGACTCTTACGCTCGGTTTGAAAATGGCGAGCTTGGGTTTACAGGAAATTGCTTTCACAACACTGCCGGATCGGGCACATCCGCTGGGGCCTCTGATCTGTTTAAAATTTCAATGGGTTCTGGCTGGGCTAGCGAGAGTGATTCGATCTCCGCGCTGACTGCATCTACTTCAGCACTGGTAGCCTCTTTCAATGCGATGAACAATGAAGTTGCCAACCCAGGTCTAGTTTATGAGGTGGCTATAGGCTCAGGAGGAAGTAACTCGGGGCTTGGCATAGTTCCGATCAACGATGTATCAGGTGCAGTGACACCTGCTGGATCTTTCTTCACCGAGGCAACTTTCAAAGGAGCATTCGATCCTGCCGAGCCATGTGATCCTTGGATAGCTGGTTGGACCATGTTGGATGGCTACGGATTCGTAGGATGTTATTCTGTGGGGATCGAAGAAGCAATCACCCCTGTCGTTGTCGCCAACATTTACCCCAATCCAACGACGAGCGATTTGACATTTGAGTCGGCCACAGACCTCAGTCATGTGACCATGCAAATAATCGCACTTCAAGGAGAAACAGTATGGGGAACGCAGCTGAACAATGTCGCAAAAGGGACTCAGCAAAAGATAAATACATCGACTCTAGCGAGCGGTATTTACATCATGCAAATCGTCTCAGAGCAAGGAAATCAGAACATTCGATTTATTAAAGAGTAAGGCAACAAATTGCCTGGTTTTTTCGAGAAAAGCCGTCCGCCAATTTTGGTTGGACGGCTTTTGCATTTTACCTAATCACAACACTCACTTTCCAATAGCTTAACATAGGACTAACACCTGCATTACGGTCTAGTCAGACCTTTGTTCTCGAAAAAGCCAAACAAAGATAACCATGAACAAATTCAGTGTTTTAGTACTTGCATGCCTACTGAGCTTCGGTACACTTGCACAGGGAACCATTAAGGGAAAAGTAGTTGATACGAATGGAGAAGCCCTTATAGGATGTAACGTCTATATCTCCAACGATCCGATGAAAGGTGGAAACGCCGATCTGGACGGATTCTTTGCCATCAACAATCTTCCAGCTGGAACTTACAGTGTAACAGCAAGTTTTATTTCCTTCGACGATCAAGTAATTGAGAACATCCTCGTTCGCGATGGTGAAACAACTGAGGTAGACTTTGCTTTAGGTGAGAATGTCCAAATAGTAGGAGAAGGCGCCGTGATTGAAGTGCGGCAGAATAAGCGGGCCGACTTATACATGATGAAAGAAAGGAGCCGTGATGCTGCTCCACTGGACTTTAGAAGTTCCAAGGACATCCAGAAGTCGGGAGACTCCAACGTAAGTGGGGCGCTAAAACGTGTGACTGGAGTGTCTACCGTAGGTAACTATGTATTTGTGCGCGGACTAAGCGATCGATACATCAAAACCACCCTTAACAAACATGTAGTGCCCACCTTGGACCCTAGGAGGAATTCTATCCAAATGGACATATTTCCGACTGGAAGCATTGACAACTTGGTGATCCGAAAAGGCTATACTGCCGACCTACCAGGCGATTGGGCTGGAGCATATATTGACATACAGACTAAAGATTTCCCAGACTCGCTTCAGGTCCGGTATTCAGTTGGCTTGGGATATAACGAAAATGCCACATTTCAAGATGTACTAGGATCGGAAACAAGTTCAACTGACTGGCTGGGATTTGACAACGGTATGCGTGATCTAAGTCCGGAAGTTCAGGCGCTTGATGAAGTTCCGCAGGTGTACATGGGCAGCTATTATGAAGCCTTAGTCTATGCAGGCTATGAAGATGAATTGAGCGCTATGGGAATTAACCAAATCAGTGACATCGGTCAGAATGGCAACATGACCATCTTCCAAGTAGTGAATGGTTTGGAAGATTTTGATACGGTTGAGGATGTCAACATAGTGCTTCGTGAACTACGAGCTCAAGAGAACAAAGACCTTTCAAACTACGGTAAGTCATTTGGAAATACCTGGGACACGCCAAAGAAAAAAGCTCCGATGAATATGAGCCATTCTCTTTCGATCGGGAATGCTGTGAATCTCTTCGGTCGGAAATTAGGATTCAATTTTGGCGGACAGTGGAATCAAAAGAACGACTATTATAAAAACGGTCAATCAGGACGATACACCTTGACTGGAATGGACACAAACACCGATCAACTCAACTTGGAGCGATCCATGTCGGACGAGATGGGAGCTGTTGAAAACAACTGGAGTTTGCTAGGAAACCTGAGCTACCGCCTGGCGCCAGACCACGCCTTGAAATTTGTGTGGATGTCGACGGCTATAGGTACCAATGAATCGCGTTATCAAAACGGAATCAATCCGTCGGACGATCCCAACTTGTACCACCAGCAGAGAATGCAGCGATATACTGAAAGGGCTTTGAATACATTCCAGTTGAATGGTGACCATCAAATTGCAGGATGGAATAAAGCAGATGTGAATTGGGGCGTTGCATACACCAATGGCAAGGAGGATACACCAGATTTCAGGTTACTCAACAATAGCTACGAAATCGGAGAACGCGAAGCCATATTTGATGATGCAGGCGCAGAAATTACAGATCAATTGAACGGACTGTCTGATTTCATTGCCTACTTGATCGACGAAGGTGAAATCACCGGTCAAAATGATCCAGCCGCAATTTCATTGATAGAAGAAGAGTACGGCGTCCAAATTGGTGAGATGACGTCGGTCGTTGACACGACCTATTCAATTCGCGACAATCTTTACCCTTCTCCTACTCGATATTACAGGACCATGAAAGATCAAGTTTGGGATTTCAACGTGGATATCGCCATCCCTTTCTACTTCAAAACAGAAATGCAGAACACATTCAAAATCGGAGGATCACGGGTTTCTACTACGCGAGATTACAATGAGAACCGATTCACTTTCGTTTCGAACGGAATTGAATACGATGGCGATCCGAACGCCTATTTCGATGCTTCAAATTTGAATGTAATTCCAGACAGTACAGATTTCTTGTACTTACGAGACGATACAGATATTCAGAACAGCTACACCGCATCGATGGCAGTAAATGCAGCCTATGCTCTTGTAGACTGGAATCTAAACAAGAAATTGCGATTGAATACGGGGATTCGCTTGGAGCACACTACGATGTTGGCCGAAAGTGATATAATCGTAGCGGGCGACCTTACCGACGACCAATTGGCCAATTTCACGGGTCGCTTGGACAACGTGATTAATCTTCTCCCAAGTATCATGGGTACTTACCAACTGTATAAGAATGACGAAAAGTTCCAGTTGGCCAATTTACGCTTCGGGTATAGCCGAACATTGGCGCGACCATCTTTTAGAGAAAAATCTCCTTATTCGGCATACGACTTCGCGACCCAAGAGCAGGTAACTGGAAATCCTGATCTGCAAATGACTACGATCGACAACTTGGATTTGAGATTGGAATTCTTCCCTTATATAGGAGAGGTTATCTCCTTGAGTGCCTTTTACAAGAATTTCGACAATCCTATTGAGCAGCAAATTATTTCGACAGCTTCAAATACAGAAATCACCTGGGTGAATGTCGACCGAGCTCAAATTTATGGGCTAGAATTCGAAGTCAAAAAATCACTTGGATTTATCGGACAGTGGGCTCAACATCTTGAAATTGGTGGAAACCTCACCTTGATTAAAAGTTCGACCACTGTTTCTGATCAAGAGCTTGAGCTCATACGTACAACAGATTCAAGCCATCCTGACACACGTCCAATGTACGGACAATCTCCTTATATCATCAACGCCATGTTGGCCTACGACGATGAAGACAACGGGTTCATGACAGCGGTTTCGTACAACATCCAAGGTCGTAAATTGGTATTGATCACAAAAGGAGGAACTCCTGACATCTACCAAACACCAAGAGGTTCCCTTGATTTTACGATTAGCAAGAAAATTGGCAAGCACTTTCAAGTGGGAGCAAAAGCGGCTAACCTCTTAGACTCAGCGTACAAGAAAGTTTATACTTACAAAGGACAAGATTACGATTGGGTAAACTACACTATGGGAAGAACCTACTCACTTAGTTTGTCTGTTAATCTGTAATTGGACCGTACTAGATCATGACTATATTTCAAGCACAAGGCAAATAACTAAATACTCGCTCTCGCACTCGCTCTGGCCTTCAAGCTCACCAACTTTATATGGAGATAATAGGGAGAGATAAATAGGGAGAGATAAATAGGGAGAGATAAATAGGGAGAGATAAATAGGGAGAGATAAATAGGGAGAGATAAATAGGGAGAGATAAATAGGGAGAGATAAATAGGACGAAATAAGTATTGGCTATTTTTGATGTGACACACTTTTCGAAATGCTCTTTCCGCTTAAAAACTGGACTAGTTATGCTTTAAACAGGGGAAGAGAAAGAGATTTCTTTTCACAACCAAAACATGTCCCGTAGGGACTAGATATCGGTAGCCAGAACCCCTCAACATGACATCCCGTGCCGTAGGTACGGAATTCCTTCGACTAGCTTTTTCGAAAAACGTGCGCTTTCATCCATGAACGGGGTGCAATGGTTAATGTTGGTGCTACTTTACGGATAGTCATTTACTAGATTTAAGCTTTACTGAATTTGACCAAACGAAAAAGGCGGACCAATGGACCGCCTTTTTTCATATCTGTCTAATATTATTCTAGCAAAGTTCGATCACCATCGCACTTGCTCCACCGCCTCCGTTGCAAATACCGGCAGCACCTCGCTTACCTCCATTTTGCTTGAGAACGTTAATCAAAGTCACGATGATCCTGCTTCCTGAGTTTCCTAGAGGATGACCTAGAGAAACTGCTCCTCCGTTCACATTCACTTTTGTAGGATCCAAGTTCAACTCACGGTTGTTGGCGATTCCCACTACCGCAAAAGCCTCATTCAATTCCCAGAAATCGATATCTGAAACCTGAAGATTCGCTTTTTTCAATGCTTTAGGAAGTGCTAGAGATGGCGCCGTCGTAAACCATTCCGGTGCATGGGCAGCATCTGCATAACTCACAATCTTAGCAAGTGGCTTAAGTCCCAGCTCCTCCATTTTCTCCTTGCTCATCAATACCAGCGCAGAAGCACCGTCGTTCAAAGTAGAAGCGTTGGCCGCAGTAACAGTTCCCTCTTTGTCAAATACAGGACGTAAAGTTGGAATTTTATCCATTTTCACATTCTTGTACTCTTCATCCTCCGTCATCACAATCGGATCACCTTTACGCTGAGGAATCGATACAGGAACTATTTCGTCGTTGAATTTTCCTGCCGACCATGCAGCGGCTGAGCGATTGTATGATTCTATGGCGAAAGCGTCCTGCTCTTCCCGAGTAACATTCTTTTCTCTAGCACATTTTTCAGCGCACACACCCATGTGTACTTTGTTGTATACATCGGTAAGTCCGTCCTTCACCATGCCATCCACAAGCTTCATGTCTCCGAGTTTCTGACCTACTCGACCATTCATGTAATGTGGAACTTGGCTCATATTCTCCATACCACCGGCAACAACCACGTCATTGTCACCCGCGATGATACTCTGAGCAGCCAACGAAATCGCCTTCATTCCCGAAGCACATACCTTATTAACTGTGGTACAAGGAACGTTTTCTCCAAGTCCGGCCCCCATAGATGCTTGACGAGCTGGTGCTTGACCCAAATTGGCCGACATCACATTGCCCATAAAAACCTCTTGAACCAAAGACTTATCTATTCCAGCCTTATCGAGAGCACCTGCAATAGCTGTTGAGCCCAAGGATGTGGCGCTTATTCCAGATAAGGAGCCTAAAAAACTGCCGATTGGGGTGCGGACAGCACTTACTATATATACTTCTTTCATGATCAAAATTTGTTCTAATTTGGCCGCAAAGGTAACTTCTCGTACGCACGTTTGCAAGCAAGTAAAAATCAGGGTAAAAAGACCATTTCCGCCATTAATCCCTTGTTTTTCAAGCCTTCGGCAAATGACCTTTCGAATTCCTAATTAAATTGCAGCATGATATTCATCATTGGAACCAAGGAGCGAACAAAAGTCGATTCGACATCGGGTGAAACCGATGAATTTTGCCATTCTTGCGGCTATTTCGCCAAATTCCAACGAGGTATAACCCGAAATTGGCTCACTCTTTTCTTTATCCCCATCTTCCCCTTTGGCGATAAAACACCAGTAAACATCTGCACTCGCTGCGGTTCTATGCAGCACTAAATCAAGGTGTTTGTGAAATTCTGTTAACAAAAAGGCGAGTAGGATTCTTTGGCACGGTCGTTGCAATATCCCAAGTAATTCTAAGCATACGTTCTAGTATGCAAGGTTTTGGTTAATAGTTATTTTGGTTAAGGTTTAGAAAATTGCCCCGACAACGGTCGGGGCTTTTCTTTGTCTGCTATTTCGACCTTGCTATTGAATCAAACATGCCTAAATTGGGCGTATGAACTCCAGATTCCTTCATTTCAAACTTATCGCAGCTTCTCTGTGCCTTTTGTGCGCTTGTTCGCCAGAGACCAAAGACGATCCCATAATTGAAAATCCGATCCCTGCTTATGGGATTGTGATTCACGGAGGAGCGGGCACAATTATGAAAAAGAAAATGACTCCTGAAAAGGAAGAAGCATACAGCCAAATGCTCGATTCGGCTTTATCTGCAGGATACCTGATCCTTGAAAACGGAGGCAGTTCGCTCGATGCGGTACAATCGGCCATTGAAATCTTGGAAGACTCTCCGCTGTTCAACGCGGGAAAGGGAGCCGTTTTCAACCATGAAGGTCGGCACGAGATGGATGCATCCATCATGAACGGAAAGGATCGCAATGCAGGCGCGGTAGCAGGCGTCTCCACTATCCGAAATCCGATCCAAGCAGCTCGCTTGGTCATGGAACAATCGGAACACGTCATGCTTTCTGGCGCTGGAGCAGAAATCTTTTCGCTAGCGCATGGTATCGCCACGGAAGACAGTTCCTACTTCTCAACTGAAGGCCGTAGAAAGTCCTTGGACAAAGCCCTCGAACGAGAAAAAGCTGAGGATCTGAGTGAAAATCGCGGACAGTGGATCGACTCAAAATTCGGGACAGTGGGCGCATGTGCTTTGGACAAACACGGAAATTTGGCTGCCGGAACATCTACTGGCGGCATGACCAATAAGAAGTACGGTCGGATTGGAGATTCACCGATTATCGGTGCGGGCACGTACGCCTATGATAGCACCTGCGCGATATCGTGCACAGGCTGGGGTGAATACTACATTCGAACAGTTGCGGCCAAATCTGTATCCGACCAAATGGAATATGGCGACATCGAACTAGGTGAAGCCATGGAACACACCCTATATCAAGATATCGAAAAACTGGGTGGAGATGGAGGTATTATCGGTATCGATCGACTCGGAAACGTGGCATGGAGGTTCAATACGCCAGGCATGTATCGAGCAAGTATTACTTCGGCCACGGAGAAGTGCATTCACTTTTACGAAGATCTCGTCGAATAGAAGGAGCGCCGAAGTATTTGCGCTTGTCGCTAATAATCAATGACTTACATATGTCCAACCCAGGAATGCGCACCCGATTTTACTAAATCTTAATTTATGGCACGCTAATTGCAAGTACCTAAACAGCTTACTATCTGTAAGTTTTGGTTTTGGTTAACCGTATTTTGGTTTTGGTTTAGAAAATTGCCCCAGCTCACGAGTTGGGGCATTTCTTTTTAGACCTACTACTTGGAAAAAGAGGTCATCAACAGTACATTTACTCTATGGCCAAGAATGTTTTTGGACAATCTATTTTTTTAAAACGCAATGCCGTTCGGGTTTTTGGATCCCTGTCTTACCCTGGATTTAATTGGGCCAATAAGTCGGTAATCACTGGCGCTGAGAAGCTAAGCGACCTGCCAGAGCGAAATGTTCTGTTTGTCGCGAATCACCAAACCTACTTTGCGGATGTCTCGTGCATGCTTCATGTTATGCACGGAGCACTCAATGGGTACCCCAACAATTTGAAACGACCAGGCTTTCTCTTTCCGCGCAAGCACAACATCTATTACGTGGCTGCCGAAGAGACTATGAAATCTGGCTTTTTGCCAAAACTTCTGGCTATTTCTGGTGCTGTAACCATCAAGCGGTCCTGGCGCAAAGACGGTCAGAATGTAAAACGAGATGTTGATCCAAAAGACGTTCATCAAGTGCTTACGGCATTAACCGATGGATGGGTCATTTCTTTCCCACAAGGCACAACTTCACCATTTGTACAAGGGCGTAAAGGAACAGCTCACTTGATCAAGCAGCAACAACCTCTTGTAGTTCCTATCGTGATTGACGGTTTTAGGAGGGCGTTTGATAAGCGCGGACTCCTATATAAGAAAAAAGGAGTTGAATTGCGTGTGACGATTAAAGATCCGGTTGAAATGGATTATTCTCAAACTGTTGAGGATATTATGGGCGTCGTGATGAATTCAATTGAACAGAGTCCGGAATACGATTTCTTCGCCAAGCATGAGACGACCTTAGTGGAATGACTTTTCACTCTTGTGGCAGTCTGACCACATTCGTAGCCCTTCGCCACACGGATACACCGTAAAATGTGCTATTTCCACTTTTTTCAAAGATGAACGTAACCATTTCCTCGTCAAACGCGTTAAAGAACTCTGTAAACAACAACCTAACTACTTAACATTCTCAGCAGAGTCCTTGCATATTAACAAAGTGAGATAACCGACTTAACTTTATTCATATGTTAGACTACTACAAGACCGTGCTCGGTAAAGTGAGCTTCGATCAAATACTTTTCCGGAAGGAATTGCGCAAAGCGTTCAAACACCTAGTGGAAGACGAAAAAATTGAGCTGCGAGATTGGCTTCAGGCCAGCAGCTACCTATAAAAGATTAACTAAAAACTAAATTACCTAAAACACTAGGGCCTTCTTTCGAGAGGGCCTTTTTGTTTGGTATCAACCCAAGATTTCCTCAACATTCAAGCGAATCTTCTCACTGAGGCTATCGGTAGGCAAATCGTTATCATCTCTTCCAAAAGGATCTTCAATTTCCTCGGCGATAAGCTCTACAGAAACGAGGATGTAGAACACAAGCATGACTACTGGAACAGTCATGTAACCAAAGGTCCCAATGAATCCGAAGGGTAAAGTCACGGTATACAGAAAGATAAACTTCTTCATATACATACTATAGGAATAGGGAATCGGCGTGTTTTTAATTCTCTCACAGGCGCCAAGTGTATCCGACAGCGACTTGAGTTCTTTGTCCAAGATGAAAAATTGATCTCCAGAAATTTCACCATTTGCGTATAGCGAATTCATCCTCTCATACATGGTCTTCGCCAATGCATTCGGCTTATGGTCGAAGTTTTCGATTCCCACGACATCTTCCTCCATTTCCCGCTGATCTTCGCTTGTAATTCCTTGACGAAGATGCTCCTTGATGGTTCGAGCATACCACGGTATGGCCCGTTTGAAAAAGTTCCGGGTAGCTTCGTCCTTCACAAATGCATTGACTTTGAACGCCAAGTTTCGCGAATCGTTGACCAAGGCCCCCCATTTCTTGCGGCCTTCCCACCAACGATCATAGGCAGTATTTGTGCGAAAAACAAGAAAGAGACCTAGGACAAAACCCATCATGCTATGGACCGCAGTCGAAGACAATCCTTCCACATTGAGCAGCTCTATTTTGATGTAAGCGATAAGGGCGGTGAGCAAACCAATCCCCAACATACCAGGTAGTAGGTTTCGAAATACTTGTCGGCTATACGTATGAAAAACAAGGCCAAGCCAATTCTTAGGATCGTATTTTATCAAAGCAGAATGATTTGGTGCAAAAGTAACAAAAGGTTATTCAAGCAGCGACAAGACCAATAAACGCAGACTTCCAGCGAATAATCGAAAGCCTTGACACGGCCATAACAAAGGCACGTTGATTGAGTTCTTTTAGCAGAACAAAAAAATAAAGCCATGAAAAACGCAATCATCTTCCTTTCCATTTCCATCGCCCTCATGGCCTGCGAGCCTGAGAAAAAAGACAACCGACTACGTGATTTGAATGCCGATCGACAAAAATTGGTCGAAACCGTCATTCACAAGAACCAGCAGATCCAAGATTTCGAACGATACTTAAAGGTTGTCGAAATGAACATGGATAAAATTCGTGAGAAAGAGGCGAAGCTGTCACGCTTGAAAGTCAGCAACAGCGACGAAATCCAACAAGATCAACTGCTTACTGATCTCTTGGCCATTGGTGACATACTGCGAGAGAATAGAATCTCCATAAAATCTCTTCAAAACAGAATTTCCGAGAATGAAGATGAACTGGTCGCTTACCAAGCTACCGTATCAAATCTTGAGGCCAGCATTTTACAACACATGACCAATTTCAAAAAGCTCGAAGCAAATATTACTGACCTATCGATAGAAATTACTGCTCTACGTACACACCAAGATTCTCTTCTTTGCCAAATGGCCTCGCTAGAGGATGAAAACCATAAGGCCTGGTTTGCCTACGGAAATCAAAAGGAGATGAAGGAAAACGAAGTCACCTTGCGCAAGGGAGGAATCTTTGGTTTGGGCGGGGCAGACTTCCTAAGAGCGGACTTCAACCGGGAGTACTTTGCGCAGATCGACACACGGAAGACGACTGAAATCCCGCTTTTTTGCGATAAGGCTACCTTGGCCTCCAACCATCCGCGTGGAAGTTATGACTGGAACGAAAATGAACAAATCGAATCCCTCATAATCACCGACCCCGACCTATTCTGGAGCACTTCGAAATACTTGGCGATTGTGGTCCGCTAGACAATAATAAAATACCCTTCTAATGACGAGAAGCCCTGTGCAGCAATTATGTCTGCTGGGGCTTTTCTTTTTGCCACCAATAAAAGGATAGTCCGCCCAAGACATAGGCCAATACGTCAAAGACATCGGCCGTATAGACGTCCCTAAAAGTGGGCAATATCCATTCAAAAAGAATAGAAAAAGCCAGTACGCCAACCACAATCATGAGGGGCGAAAGAAGAATTGAATAATCCTTGAAAACAAAGCGAATCATGCCCAAGGAAATCCATAGAATAAGGGGCAGACAAAGGAAATCGGGCAGAAAACCAGAGATCCAATTGGGCAATAAATGAGTCGTTGATCGGTCGGCATGAACCAAGATATAAAGGATCCAGCCTAAGAGAAATAAGGGCGAACGAAAATGAGTTACTAACCTGGCATCCATGCGATTAACCAAAGAAAGAACGCGAGAATGCCTAAATAGGCCATCCACACGCCGTAGACCAAGAAATAAGTACCTCTAACCAGCGGATTCGGGGATACCTTGACCCTTTTTACAAAATTTTCGAATGTGGTATTCGGTCGCAGTTGGCGTTGCAGACTGCGTTCTTCATGCCCTGCTTTGATGATCAAATCGGCGGTTATCGGAGCCCCGCATGACTTGCAATGTTTCTCACCGTTATTGTTCCAGGTCTTGCAATTGCTACATTTCCGTTCGGTGATTGCCATCTTACTTGACAATATTTAGAAATTCCCTTGGGACTTGGGTTTTAATCTCCATTGTTTCCCCCGACACAGGATGTTCAAAGGTGAGTGAAAACACGTGCAGTCCCAACCTGTACATAGGGTTGTTGTCCGACTTGTAGCGTTTGTCTCCGATGATAGGGTGTCCCATGGCGGCCATTTGCGCACGCACTTCATTTTTGTGATCGGTTTCGCACGTGATTTTGAGGAGGGCATATTGTCCGTTCCTTCTCATCACGCGAAACTTAATCGTGCTCTCAACAGCATCTTCGGCTTCAGAAACTGGGAGGAGCAAACCAATCTTATTGCGTCGAAACTTGGTTGTGCGTTCCCCTTCATTTTGTTTCGGTCCGCGCGGAACAACCACGTAGAATCGTTCTTGCCATCCATTGGCTTCCATCTTCGTACGTAACGAAAGATCACGGATACCAATAAGTATACCCGATTCACGCTTGTCCACTTTATTGATGACCAGTAAATCCTCGTCCGTATCTTGATTCTTCAACCACGAATTGATCTTTCTCGTCACGGATGTCTGCTTGGCATTGTCCGACCGAATAGGCAATCCGCTCGGTTTGATAAACACCACCATCGTAGAATCTTCATGTAGAACCTCAAATGGAAAGGGAGTTCCTTTTATTTGGGTGCGCATTTTCTTCCCATCGCTCACAACCACCAATTGGCCTACCTTCACTTCAATTCCAGGTATATTAATGGTCTTACCATCTACCATTACATTGCCATACTTGATGAATTTTCGCGTTTTAGTCGCCGATGAAAATCCGATCATGTCTTGGACGATGGTGAGGAGAGTATCCTGCTTTTCTACTTTCAATTCTATCATTGCGATGCAAAAGTAGTCAAGACTGAGCTTTTAAGTGTAGGGTGTTTTATTTTTTTAGCCGCTGGCAAATGTTATTCCACCTTAAAATCAATATTTGAGTAGTCAGGGGCACATTAATCCTTTATTCTGACCAAGATATTGGCCTTAGTCCGTATTTTTGAGCCGTCTACGAAAAATCACTATCTGTGAATATCCCAAAAGTAAATGTCCCTCGAATCGTTATTGTAGGGGGAGGATTTGGCGGACTGAACTTGGCACGAGCCCTCAGCCGTAAAAACATTCAAGTAGTACTGCTCGATAAGCACAATTATCACACCTTCCAGCCCCTGCTCTACCAAGTTGCCACTGCGGGATTGGAGCCCGATTCCATTGCCTACCCATTCCGGAAGATATTTAAACGTCAGGAACGCTTTTTCTTCCGACTTACCGATGTGGAGTCAATCGATATGAAGGCCAAAAAAGTCTGCACCTCGATTGGTGAACTGACCTACGACTATCTAGTTCTGGCGACCGGTAGTCAGACCAACTTCTTTGGATTGGAAGACGTCGAGCGACATGGCATGTCGATGAAGGAGATCCCCGAAGCTCTTGATATTCGAAGCTTGATCTTACAAAATTTTGAGCGTGCTCTGCTCAGTAACGACCTGGAAGAACGCGAGGCGCTTATGAACGTCATAATTGTAGGAGGTGGTCCAACAGGTGTTGAGCTAGCTGGCGCCATTTCGGAGTTGCGCCGACATGTCCTACCTCAAGATTACCCCGATCTTGATTTGCGAAAAATGACTATTCATCTGGTTGAGGCATCACCAAGGTTATTGGTTGCCATGAGTGAAAAGGCCAGTAAAAAAGCTCTTGAATTCCTTCAAAAGATGGATGTTCAGGTTTGGCTTAACACATTTGTCGAGAACTACGATGGGTACATTGCAGGAGCCAACGGCGGGGCCAAGATTTCAGGGCAGACCCTAATTTGGGCGGCAGGAGTTCAAGGCAATCCGGTTTTAGGCGTTCCCGAAGATTTGAAAAGCAAGGGCAATCGAATTTTAGTCGACGAAACGAATCGTTTTGGTCCAGCTGAATTTGCGATTGGAGATGCGGCTCAAATGACCACCGAGCAATTTCCTTATGGACATCCCATGTTGGCCCAAGTTGCGATGCAGCAGGGTAAATTGCTGTCCAAAAACATCATGAGCTTGATTGAGGGAGGCAACTTGAAGCCCTTCAAATATGCCGATCGTGGATCGATGGCGACCATTGGCCGTAACAAAGCGGTCGTGGATTTGCCAAAATTTAAATTTCAAGGAGCCTTTGCGTGGTTTGTCTGGATGTTCATCCATGTTATCGCGCTTATCGGCTTTAGAAACAAGCTGGTTGTTGCATTCAACTGGATGTACAATTACTTCCGATACGCTCGCGACATTCGATTGATCATTCGACCTTATGTGAAGAAATAGCGATTGGTCTATTTCCTAGTTTGCCCTTTTACTTTCCCAAGAGCTGGCCATCTTCACCGCGTTGTATGCGTTGACAATTCCTCCAGTGCGACAGATCTTCTTAAACTTTACACTTTTTCCAGTACCTGGGTGCTTCACTTTAATTTTGGAATAGTCGGTGTATGAATTGACAATAATTTCCTTGACATCTTTTCCGCTTAGTTCAGGAAAATAGGACAAGAGCATTGCTGCCAATCCACTTACGACTGGCGCGGCCATACTTGTTCCGGAATTTGCCCGATATCCATCTCCGGGAACCGTGCTGTAAATATCCACTCCTGGAGCAAAAATATCTACCGAGCGCTTTCCATAATTTGAGAAATTGGCAATCAATTCTCCATTGGCGTTCCAGCCCGACGCACCCACTTCTATCCAAACCGGACAATGCTCTCGTGACTCTTCGTAGACAGGATTGGGGAAGTTTTCAGACTTGTCGTTATTGCGGCTAGAATTTCCGGCAGCGTGAACCATGACTACGCCTTTGTCTTCAGCATATTTCATGGCTTGATCGACAGCCGATTTGTACGGTGAATAGCTCTTTCCAAAGCTCATATTTATGACCTTGGCGCCGTTATCCACCGCATATCGGATGGAATTGGCAATATCCTTGTCGCGCTCATCGCCGTCTGGCACGCAGCGCAAAACCATGATTTGAACATCGGCCACGATGCCTTGCATGCCTAGGCCATTGTCTCTCACGGCTCCAATGATTCCCGCAACGTGGGTTCCATGGTCGCCTGTTGGACCTTGAACGTGGTTGTTGCCATAAATTCGCTCATTGACATTTTCGTAATCATCTCCCACAATTTTTCTGGATTCGATGTCGAGGTTGTAGGAGTATTCAATGACGTTGTGGTAGTGCCTCTTTCCTTCCGTGATTTCAGCTTCGAAATCATTTTCTACGGCGTACTGCATAAAGCCCTTAACAGCTTCCATGAATTCATCCTTGACCTCTAGGGCATTGACGTCCTCGATGGTAAACTCTTCTTTACCCGACTTTTCCTGGACCGTTTGTTTGGCAAGGTCATAAAACATGGCAATTTGGTAAAACTCAGCCGCCTCTTCTTCGGCATCGCTTACACGCTTTTCGTATTGTGTTTTCATGAGTTCGTAGCGAGCAAACTCCTCTTTTTGACTGGCTTGAATGTCCTTTTTAGTCTTTCCTTCAAACTTATCTTTCAGACTTTTATAGACTCTTGTAAACTCCAAATTATCAAAGTGCACATCGCCGCTGGGACCTCCAAGAAAATTCCAACCATGCATATCGTCGATGTATCCATTGTTATCGTCGTCAATTCCATTGTCTGGAATCTCATCGGTGTTCACCCAAATGTTATCT
>JADFAK010000165.1 GCA_015665315.1 Flavobacteriales bacterium
AGAAACCGCGAAAAAGGCGATAATAATGGCCCAATCGATGGATTGCAATGAGATCTGGATCATACGAGCAAACTAAGAGTGTCTGTGAATAGGGAGCAATGTAATTCAAAGCGCACGAGAATTTTTGCAGTAGGCTTTTGAGTTTTCCCCAACACGCGTTTATTTTTTCTCAGCACTTCGTGCAAATGGGAAATTGCAGTCGGCAAGGATCAACTCGGGAGTACTCTACTCAAGGTTCTCAACTTGTGCGAATACGCCTGATCTTCCTTTTTGTAAATACCTTGGTGATCGAGTGTATCTACTCTCACCCACCCCGAAGCGTGAATAATTTTCAACTGGCCCTCCTCTTTGAGGACCATGCCCACATGCGTGATCTTGCCCTGGTCGTTATCGAAGAAAGCCAAGTCGCCGGAAACACATTCGTCGATGAAATTCACCATTTCGCCCTGACTGGCCTGTTGCCACGCATCGCGAGACAAGTGAATGCCGACTGCACGGAAGATGACTTGCATAAAACCTGAGCAATCGATGCCGAGGACCGTTTTTCCGCCCCATAGATAAGGTGTACCTATATACTGCTTGGCCATTGACACAACCGTATCAACATTTGCCGAATGGCTAGAAACAAAACCCTCCTGTTGAACGAGCTTGCCAGGGACTTCGAGCGCACCCCCGGGTAATATCAAGCGCGCACCTGGAAAAGGGAGGCACTCTTTGAAGCTTGTAGTGAGGACTTTTCGCTGGGCCGACTGCAGCTGTTCAAACTCATCTTTAGGGAGAGGAAAGTACTGTTTGCGATCGATATATCCATCGTACCCATCGAGGCTACTTCGGATTAGGAGCCACTTCGCACCTTTGTCAATAATGGTGTAGATCTCTCCATATAGCAATTGGGAGACCATCTCTGAGGCATCGCTCCCTTCCTTGCGAAGAGGGATAGATGGGAGCAAACAAATTCCGTATTCAATATCCAGCATGAGACAAATTTACGCCAGAGAAGCGGCTAGAAATTATTTTTTTTGGCATTGAACTAACAAAGTTTTCCAAGGTAGACTGGGGAAAGGTTACGTTTTGAAGCAATTATTCAACCCGATTAATGATTTATTCGTCGAATAATTTGGATTGTTCGTCGAAATAGCCGTATCTTTGTTCCTGAAAACGAACCTATCCGTCTTCTTCTTCCTGCAGAAGACATCTCCCAATCGGGCACTTACAGTATTGCTATTCAATAATTAATTAAAACTTAATCTATGAAGCATTCTACTGTATCTGAATGTCGAGTAATTACAATGCCTGACACTGGCATTCGAAAAGCTCAGGTGGTGACTACCACGATGTTTACTTTACTTTTTACACTATTGAGCGTTGGATTTTTGAGCGCCCAATCTTCACTAACTTCTGATCCAAACTTCGTTTACCATCCGGTAAATAGCGGTAACAATCAGCAAGCCTCCTTTACGGATGACGGGTGTGACAATGCACCAACCATTTCTTCAGGAGACTGGTCTATTACTTCATCTCAATCGTGTACTGATGTACTTCAGGCCGACAACTGGGATGGTGTTACAGGAGAATCACCGGCCAACTGTACCAACTCTCTTTGGACAGGAGGTTTTTGTGGTGGTCCATCGGTTATCACAGCAACTCAATCTATCACGGTTCCGAATATCGCGGGATTGGAGCTTGGGTTTGAGTGGTTTCTAATTTCTTTCTCGGGTGAGACAGCAGACAAGTATTCGTACGTATCAATCGACGGAGCTGAAGTTTTTACTGTTGAGCACTTACAGAGCAACAATTCAACTGCTTTTGAGACGGCTTATTTAGACATGTCGGCTTATTTGGGACAAACGATCGAGATTACGGTTGGAAATGTGAACGCTGATGGCGGAGAGCATGGAAACGTATTTTTCGGATGTTTTGCATACGTCTGCAGCGGATGCGTTCCTGATTTGAGCATTGAATGTCCTGCGGATGTGACTATCACATGCGAGGAAGACTCTGATCCAATTAACACTGGAATACCTAACGTAATTTTCAACGACTGTGTTGATGGTTACGATTTGGACTTTTCAGACGATGTTATTTCGGAAGACGGAGTATGCCCAGTAATTATCGCGCGTACTTTCAACGCTTCTTATGAGGACTTGAACGCCATGTGTACACAGATCATCACTATTACTGATGAAGTGGCACCATGGTTTACTTCGTTTCCAGAAGACGTAACTGTTGAATGTTCAATGGCTAATTCTGAAGAGGCTCTTGGTGCATATTTGGATGCCAACGTTCCTTTCCCAACTTATGAAGACAACTGTTCGGCAGTTGGAGTTTCGGTAGAATGGGAATACCTAACTGACTTTGAATGTCCAGTTTCAGGAATCTGCCTAAAGCACATTACTCTTACTGACGCATGTGGTAATTCGATTACCGAGACATTGACAGTTACAATTGTTGACACTGAAGGTCCAGTATTCGAAGCATTCGAAGAAGAGATCTTCGTTTCTTGCTTGGAAGAAGTTCCTGGCCCACAAGATTTAATTGCTATTGATGAGTGTTCAGGTTTGGAAGTTGATGTAGAAATTTTCGAATCTAATACAGGAGAACTTACAGACACTTGTAACCTCTCAACAGCAGTTGGTCCTGGAGATGACTGGGCGCTTTGGCTACCTACAGCTTTTGCAGCTGGAAGTGTAACTAGTGCAAACTTCAACTTTGACGCTAATGGCGGACAATTTGATCAGTTTATCGATGGAACAGCTCACCTGTACGGTACAGTTGTTAATGATGAAAACACAAATGAATCTTTTGAAGTCGATTTCTGGTTTGCTAACAAAGCAGGTTGGGCAGATTGGTCTTCAATGGGACGTGGATACAAAGACGATCTAGGTTGTGCGCAGCCAGACCTTTATGAAGACTGGACTTACTATGAATTGGTTGGTGGAATTTCTACTGCTGTAGGTCAAGGCGACTTGGCTGGTGACGTACTCTATTTCTATCACATGCCTTCTAACTACTATTTCGGTTTCCAAATCGGAATGGGTGCAAACAACAAGAACTGTGATTACGGTATGTCTGGTTGGTTCACATACGAAGGTATTGTTGATGGTGCTATCGTTGATGGTCACGGTGACGTGAACGTTGATGCTGAGTGTGCTCCAGTAATAAATGAGTCGGATTGTCCAAATGACTCTGAATTCACTTATATCTACCGTGCAGCTGATGATTGCTTGAACGCAACAATTGTTGAGCAAATCGTAACAGTATTGGATGAAACGGGTCCTACTTTCACAGTATTCCCTGCAGATGTAACAGTTGATTGTGACGAATATCCAGTTGCTATTGGAGACGTTGCTGCTGAAGACAACTGTGTAGGTGACGTTGAAATTGAAGGACCAGTTGATGTAATGGTACCAGGCGAATGTCCAAACGAATTTATCGTTTACCGTCGTTGGACTGCTACAGATATCTGTTCTAACTCAACTGATTCTATTCAGACTATTACAGTTGTTGACAATGAGGCTCCTGTATTTGCAGGTCTTCCTGAGGACATGACTGCACAGTGTGATGATCTTCCTGAGGTTGCTGAGGTAACTGTATCTGACAACTGTTCAGACGTTGAGAACATTACTTTCACTTATAATTCAGAAATCGAAGAAGGAAACTGTATTGGAAACTATACAATCTTCCGTATTTGGTATGCAATGGATGAGTGTGGCAATGAGAACGAGCATGTTCAAGTTATCAATGTAATTGATACGACTGCTCCTGTTTTTGATGCTTTTGATGCCAACATCGAAATGCCTTGTGATGATATCAGCTATGCTGTTGAATTGACTGCTACTGATAATTGTGGTACTGTAGAAGTAACTTTTGAAGATGCTGCTTCTGACCTTGGTTGTGCTGGTTCAATCATCCGTACTTATACTGCTACTGATGACTGTGGAAATTCTGTTTCAGTTGATCAAACTATTACGTTGATCGATAACACTGATCCTTACTTTATTGAATTCCCTGGTGATCTTTTAGTTGAATGTGATAACGTTCCTGCTGTATCTGATGCTATATCTTACGGTGACAACTGTACAATGGTTACAATTAATTACGACGGACAGGAAATTATTCCTGGAAACTGTATTGGTAACTATACAATTGTACGCTCTTGGACTATCACAGACAACTGTGATAACGCTACTACCCAATCACAGACTATCGAAGTTCAAGATACTACTGCTCCTGAGTTTACATTTGTTCCTAGTGACAATGAGTATTCATGTGAGGAAGAAATTCCTGCAACGAATGCAACTGCTGAGGACAACTGTGGAACTACAATTGTTGAATTTACAGATCAAATGATCCCTGGACAATGTGCAAACTCTTATTCACTAGTACGTACGTTTGTTGCGACTGATGATTGTGGAAACAGTGCAAGTGCTGTTCAGAACATCTATGTGTATGACACGACTGCTCCTGTATTTACAGAAGTTCAGGCCGACATGACATTGGAGTGTGATCTAGAGGTTCCAGCTGCTTTTGCAACTGCAACTGACAACTGTGACGAAGACGTTCAAATTGACGTTACTGAGCAGACAATTCCAGGTGAGTGTGCTAACCAGTATACATTGATTCGTACTTATGTAGCTACTGATGATTGTTTCAACTCTGTATCTGCTACGCAGACAATCACTGTTGTTGACACAACTGCTCCAGTATTCGAAGATTATGAGTTCTACACACACGTTGAGTGTCAAGATGTTGACGATTACACATTGGAAGCTACAGACAACTGTGGTCCTGCAACTGTAGTAATCATTGAAGAGATCTTGAATTCAGGTGGTTGTATGGGTGTTCTTTACCGTGTATATGAGGCAACTGATGCTTGTGGAAACACTTCATCTGTTGAGCAGTACATCGTAATTGATGACAATACAGCTCCTGAGCTTATCAATGTTCCTGGAGACGAAACACTTGAGTGTGACGAAGTTGCTGTTCTTGAGAACGGAAACTACTTCTTCCCAGGTGATGTTTACGGAGAAGATAACTGTGCTCTTGAAGTTGAGATCACGTATTCTGAAGAGATTCTAGAAGATGGAGACGACTGTGAGAACTCATTCATCCTTGTTCGTACGTGGGTAGGTGTTGATTACTGTGAGAATGAAGTTTCAGCTTCACAAACAATCACTGTTCTTGATACAACTAACCCTGAGTTCGTTGAATTCCCTGCTGACTTGGTAATCGAGTGTTCTGATGACTACCCAGCTGTTGAGGAGCCATTGGCTACTGACAACTGTGATGTTGAAGTAACATATGAGTTGACTGAGGAAGTTGAACTAGGAGAATGTCCTGGTGAGGAGACTCTATCACGTATTTGGAGAGCATTTGACAACTGTGGTAACATGGCCATGATGGTTCAGACTATCACTAAAGTTGACAACACTGCTCCTGAATTCACTTTTGTTCCTGCTGCTGCAACTTATGAGTGCGACGAGGAGATTCTACTTGTAATGGCTGAAGCTACTGACAACTGTAGCATCGCTTCTGTTTCACATGAGGATGTTGATTTTGCTGACGGACTTTGTCCACAGGAATACTCATTCGTTCGTGTATTCACAGCGATTGACGAGTGTGGAAATTCAAGTACTGCAACTCAAGCGATTAATGTAGTTGACACAACTGCTCCAGTATTTGATCCTTACAGTGTTGAAGTTGACATGCCATGTGATATGATCGACGACGCTATCTTGGTTTCGGCCAACGATAACTGTGGTGAGGTTGTTATTACTTACACTGACGATCAGGTTTCTGGTGGATGTGCTGGTGTTATCATCCGTGACTACACTGCTGTTGACGAATGTGGAAATGAAGCATACGCTCAGCAGATCCTTCACTTGACTGACGAAGTTGCTCCTGAATTCACTGCATTCCCTGTTGACATGGAAGTAGAGTGTAACGAGGTTCCTGCTGTAGCTGATTGCCTAGGTGATGACGCTAACGCTGGATTCAACGGTGCCTTTGCTCCTGAGAACTGGAACATCGACCTTGATGGTGGTGACGGCTCGGTAAGCATTAATGCTACTGAAATGTATATCGTAAGTAATGATAACGGTGCATCTGGACTTAACACTCAAGCTACTATCGAGTGTCCTGCTACCGCTAGCTACTCTTTCCATTGGAGCTACAACACCAACGACGTTGACGGTTCATTCTTTGATCCTGCATACTATGTAAATGGTGTTCAATACCAATTGACTGTTGACGGATCTTATGCAAACCAAACAGGTGACCTTACATTGAACTGCAACGCAGGTGATGTAATCGGATTCGGAGTGAATGCAACTGACGGACAAGAAGGTTCGGCAAATCTTACTGTATCTAACTTCGTATGGGGTGCTGCTTCTGATTGTGTTGAAGCTGTTGACAACTGCGATAGCACTGTAGAGATCGCTTATGTAGGTGAGGAGATTGTTGCAGGTGGCTGCCCACAATCATACACTATCCTACGTACGTGGACTGCTACTGACAACTGCTTGAATCAAGCGTCGATGACTCAGACAATTACTGTTGTTGATACAACTGCTCCTGAGTTCACTTATGTTCCTGAAGACACAGACTACTCTTGCGAGGAGACTATCTCTGATGAGAACGCGACTGCTGAAGACAACTGTGGTTCTGCTACTGTAACATTTACCGACGAAATGATCGCTGGTGACTGTCCTAACTCATACTCTATCATCCGTACGTTTGTTGCGACTGATGAGTGTGGTAACAGTGCCGAGGCTACTCAGAACATCTATGTATACGATGAGCAAGCTCCTGTATTCACTTACGTTCCTGCTTATGCAGTATACGAGTGTGATGAGGAAATCATCCTTGAAGATGCAACTGCTACTGACAACTGTGGAGACGTAACTATCACTGTAATTCCAGTAATGGAGCCAGGACAGTGCGCCAACGAGTACACTTTGGTTCGCATATTCATCGCTGTTGATGAGTGTGGTAACGAGTCTGCTGCTGAGCAAATCATCTCGGTGATTGACACTACAGCTCCAGTATTCGATCCATATACAGTTGAATTGGACATGCCATGTGATCAAATTGACGACGCCATCTTGGTTTCGGCAACTGACAACTGTGGAGATGCTGTTATTACTTATGTAGATCAAAACGTTTCTGGTGGATGTGCCGGCGTAATCATCCGTGATTACACTGCTACTGATGCTTGTGGAAACCAGTCGTTTGCACAGCAAATCATTCACTTGACTGATGAAGTTGCTCCTGAATTGTCAGGTGTACCTGCTGATATGGATGTTGAGTGCGGAGATCAAATTCCTGCACCAGCAATGGTTAGCGCTTCTGACAACTGTGATAATGATTTGGAAGTTATGTTCTCTGAAACTACAGTTGACAATGACTGTCTGTACAGCATCGTACGTACTTGGACTGTAACTGATCACTGTGGTAACATGGATTCAGCTACGCAGACAATTACTATCATTGACACACAAGCTCCTATGTTTGAAGGTGAGAATGAGGTAATCGACGTTCCTTGTAACGCTGATATCTTGATTGTTGAGCCTGTAGCTTATGATGTATGTGATGAGAATGTTGATGTTGAATGGACAACTGAAAACGTAGATGGCGACTGTGCAAATGAGTACACTGCTATCCACACATTCGTTGCTACTGATGATTGTGGAAACACAGCGACTATGACTATCACTGTTAACTACATTGATGAATTAGCTCCTGAATTCACTTTCGTACCTGGTGACGATGAGTTGTCTTGTGACGCAGCTATTCCAACTACAATGGCAACTGCTGAAGATAACTGTGGAGATGTTTCAATTACATTCTCTGATGAGATCATCGAAGGTCAGTGTGCCAATGCATACACACTAGAGCGTACTTGGACTGCAACTGATATGTGTAACAACTCAGCTACTGCGTTGACTACTTACTATATCTATGACAATGTGAACCCAACGTTTGATCAAGAGGTTTCTGACCTAGAGATTGAGTGTTATGGTGATCTTCCTGCAGCTCTTGTATTGACTGCTTCTGACAACTGTGGATTAGCTACTGTATCTGTTGATTCTGCTGAAGAAACAGATGAGTGTGGAAACGGTATCGTTACCTTCTACTATGTTGCAACTGACGCTTGTGGAAACACAGCTGAGCTTAGCTACAATGTTCACATCAACGATATCACTGCTCCTGAATTGAGTGGAGATGTTGAAGACCTAGTGATTGATTGTGAGGACGAAGTTCCTGCGCCTGTAGTATTGACTGCGACTGATAACTGTGATAACAACATCGAAGTTGTTTATTCAGAGGAAATCGTAGGTGACCTACCTGCTGAAGGTTCGATAGCTGACTGTGAGCTTTTCACACCAGTAAGCCCTTACTACAACCCAGACTGGTCTCTATGGTTGCAGAACATGCCAGTTGGATACAGATTCTATACAACTGTTGATGCAAACTTTGTTGAGTATCCTGACGGAACAGCTCACTTGACTGGATCAGTAGTATCTGTTTACAACCCAACTTTTGGATGGGATATCGATGTATGGTTCATGAACGGTATGGATTGGGCTTCTTGGTCTACTCAAGGATTCCCTACAGGTTACAAGGATGATTTCAACCTTGCTGCTGACGACTATATCGATTGGACTTACTACTTGTTGAATGCTGACAATGCTTCTTTGACTGGAACTGGTGATTTCGCTGGATCATTCCTAGGGCTTTCTCACGCTCCTTCTAACTTCTTCTACGGATACCAAGTTGGAGTTGCTGCAAACAACGTGAACGGTAACTACGGAAACGGTGGTTGGTTCTACTATGAAGGTTCAATCGTTGAGCCAGGTTTAGAGCCTTACGAAGTTTCTGGTGCTGGTGACTTTGCTTTCGATGCTGATTGCTGCCCAACTTACGAGATCGTTCGTACGTGGACTGCAACTGATTGTTCAGGAAACAGTATCTCTGTATCTCAGACTATTTCGTTCGAAGATCTAGAGTCTGCTCCTATCACTGAAGGTAACGGTCATAACGTTAACCAAAGTGACGTTGTTGAGTCGAAAGGTGGTTCAAACGTGAACATCCACAAGGTTTATCCAAACCCAGCGATGGAGCGTGCGACATTCGAATTCAATGTTGAGAACGACGGACGAGTTGTGATTGCTATCTACAACTTATCTGGTCAGCAAGTAGCTACTATCTTTAACCAAGACGTTATCGGTGGAACTACTAACAAGGTTGAGTTTGAAGCAGGTAACATTGCTGAAGGCGTTTACCTTTACCAAATCACAAATGGTGACTCTGTAATTACTGATCGATTGATTATCAAGAAGTAATTTCACTATAGATTAACCTAAATTGCTTAAAAAGCCGCTCCGATTATTCGGGGCGGCTTTTTCTATGGATAGCAACGAGGTATCATCACTATCGGCGATGTACTTTATGCATTCCTAAACGCGATTTATTCTCAGTTGGTCGATACCTACCTCAGCACTCTTCCTTTGAATAACAATGATTAGCCATTTCAGGCAAATGCCTCACTGCCGGACTTTCGCTTCACGCAGGTCCTAAATTTGGTCACCCAGGTTTACGAAAGGACAATCTTCCATCCCTCGCCCACAACATATACCCCAAACCAAAGGATACCGCCAATTCATCCATAGCCACCACTGGCGCGTTGCTAAAATGAGATCCGGTGACATATTGCAGGTGTACAAAGAAGTTGAAGTACTTCGAAGCGTAGTAGTTCACGCCAACATGAGCCGATAACAACGGATTAAATGTCCAGGGCAATACGGCTTCCACCTCTCCTTCATGATGCACCCCGGCTCCCTCAGGTGTGAGTTTACTAAAGGCAAATCCTGGCATCAATCCCACGTACGGATCGATATTTCCCGATGTCCCAATGTGGTAGGAAGCTCCCACGAATCCAGTGTGTTTTTGGTCAAACAATTCTTGCCTTCCAAAGGACCCTATGAAATAATTAGCAGCTCCTCTCACCGAAATCTTCGGGTCGATAAAGTAGTCCAAGTCTCCGGTCAAATACATATTGGTAGTTGGCGATGTCAACGACTTACCAAAGGATAGATTCCCTTGCATGCGCAGCAGTCCGCGATCAATAAACCGACCATCTACTTCTTGTCCGTACGCAAACATACTTATGCTGCACATACATAGCAGCGCTAGTGAATTTCTCATGATGTCTAGATTTAGATGGAAAGAATTACCGCTTCACAAGGTCGGCGATATAAAAACTTAGGCTTGCTGTAACAAGTACATGCCCTTCGAGCAATACATTGGGCTTATTCCCAAAAAGATGGTCGTGGCCACTGTCTACTTCGGTTTTGCCCGACTGGAAAGTGAGTTCGTTTCCGATATGGTACATGTACTGTGCAGAAAGACTCAGGTTGAACTTATCAGAAAGAAAGAAGTGCGAGCCCAATCCCATTTGCACAGCGCTACTCAACCGGTCTTCATTGACCAAATCATGTTCGTGCGCATCTACTTCACCCAAGGCATGACTTTCTTCAAGTCGCGCATAATCGAAGCAATGTCCGGCCAGTAAATAAGGCACGACATTGGCATTGTCGGAATGTGTTTTGAATGGGTACATAAGCACCGACCAACCGATGTGTACCGTCTCGCGGTGTCCGAAATTAGGAACATTGGTCTTGATGTAATCGGCGTACCACTCGGTTTGGATCCGCTTGGCAGCACGGAATCGGAACTGGCCTCCGTAGCCCAATCCTGGATTAAATTCTTCGTCAAAAACACTCAAAGTGGAACGAATTCCTATTTCGAATTCTCCTGTTTCCTTTTCGATTGATCTTGGGTCATCTTGTACTTGATCTTGTGCTTGGGCGCTACTATATCCGAATAGACAAAGTGCCCCGCTTAGGCAAAAAGCTGTTAGTAATTTCATGGACTATGCAGGTTGGTTTCACATTCATCGTCGGCGACTTAATGAGAACTTTCACTTGCATCACATAGTGTGATTAGGTCCAATAAATACAGTTGGTTTTGAGGAAGGAAGGCGTTGCCACCGAACAGTAAATCAACGTGCAGGCTTTGGTAATTATTATCTAGCACAAGGCAAATGAGAACCTGCCTATGCATTTGCCTTGTGCTAAAAAAAGAAAATATTCCTACTGATTTTTCAAAGGCTGGATCTTGTTCAACCTACCGGAGCAGAAGGGTTATTCAGCAATTATCGTCACATTGGTTCGGGCCAAAGACCCATCGATAAAGAGCACTTCAAAGATGTAATTTCCAGACTCCAAATGATTGGATGAGTCGAATTTCAGCGAGTTGTTAATGGACTTTTTCGTCACGAATTGGCCATTGTTGAAATAGATGCGCAATTCGACCATGGGCAACTTTGACGTAATGTGCACCTCATTGGCAGTGGGATTTGGGAACAGGTTGACTTCATGCATATCTAGCTCGGAAAGCGAGACATTGAGCACGACGAAATCAATCACCAATTCACATCCATTGGCATCGATGACTACGACCGAATAATCGCCAGCAGGAAGTTCGTAGGCATTGAATCCTACATCTTGATTGCTCCAATGGATGTCGTATGGCTCCACTCCGCCCTCCACTTCGATGGTAGCACTTCCCAGTTCCAGTCCGGTGTCATCAGACACCACCAATGTTGCGACTATTTCATCGGGTTGGTTAACGGTAATCACTTGCTGTAGCGAACATCCTAGGGAATCTTCAATCGTTACGAGGTACTCACCAGCAGGCAATTCTTGAGGGTCTACCCCGCCCCAATCAACCACAAATTCACCTTGTGCACCACTGGGATTCACGGCAATGGCACCATCAGACAAGCCAAAGCAAGACACATCGGTGCTTTCGGCGTTCAAAACCAAAGGGTCGGGCTGAGTCAATTCAACCGAACCGGAGGTAATGCAGCCATATGAATCGGTAAGTTGATAGGTGTACTGTCCGACATACAGGCTATCGATAAGGGCTTCTTGGGCATCGTTTGACCATTCGATTGTCACGTTATCGAATTCCGACATATCAATTTCTATATAGCCATCGGCAGATCCTGAGCAGCTCACATTTTCCATCGCCAAGTCGACGTTCAATGGCGCTACCAAAATTGTCGTAAATATGGACGAATAGGCTTCAATTCCAAACTCGGTGGTAGCTGTCACATGCAAGTTCTCGACGGAAGAACTATAGGTCGACTGGGTAGTATCGCCATTGGACCATTCGTAGGACGCATACCCAGCAGGAGCGCTCACCAGAATAGAATCGTTCTCGCATATGTAAGGGCTATTGCTATCGGAAAGATTTATGGACAGACTATTCCCTTCGACATATGTGATGGTTTGGTTCACGGGGATATTGTAATATTTGTCGACATGTCCTGAAAGCCAAGTAATTTCGAGGGAGTCGACCATTTCAAGTTCTCCCAGTCCGAAAATTTCTCTAGTGGAATTCTGACTCAAATATCCCTCACCGCAGTACGTATAGCGCATTTGGTGCAGGCCATTGGCCGAGCATACTATTTTACTACCGATGCCATCTCGATTGCTAATTACACCTTTTACACCAACCTTGAGATAGTTATTTGTGGGCGTTGAACTTCTCCATAACTTAGACTGTCCGGGCGCATCGTTGACAACCATAATGTCGAAAACTCCGTCGTTGTTGAGGTCTCCAACGGCACTCGACTGACTCCATCCGAAGTCATTGTCAAACCCCATAGAAACATCGTAAGTAAAGGTTCCATCTTGGTTATTGACATAGAACTTATTTTGCCCTGCTTCTCCCCAAAACGGACTGCAATTCACGTGCAAATCTTGCCATCCATCTAAGTCGTAGTCGATCCAATGCGATGCCCAGCCCATATCGTAGGTAGCAACACCGGCCGCATCACCCACTTCTAGGAAAGTGCCATCATCTTGTTGTTGGTGCAACAAGTGGCCGGTAGGGTTATTGGAAACAAAAATGTCAAAATCACCGTCGTTGTCATAATCACCTACAGTGTTACTCATCGAATAGATGTATTCTTCCAAATTGGTTTCAACGGTCACGTTGACAAAGGTCCCTCCATCATTCCTATAAAGATGATTGCTTGAGTTGGTTCTGTCATTTATAACGAAAAGGTCCTGCCAGCCATCTTCGTTGTAATCAAGCCAGACAGCCTGAAAAGAGAAGTTGGCATTATCACTGATTCCAATACTCTCGGCAACTTCAGTAAAAGTCCCATCGCCGTTGTTGTGGTAGCATTGATTGGGAACAGAGTCGAAATAATTGTAGTTGCAAATGTACAGATCGAGCAAGCCATCGTTGTTGTAATCACCCCAGCTATGTCCGTAGGTCAAGTAGGCCGAGGGAAGGATCCCCGATTCATCGGTAAATTCAACGAGAACCCCGCCATCGTTTCGAAATATACGTGCCGATGAAAGGCGAGATGTTACAGAAAGGTCTTTGTCGCCATCGTTGTCAAAGTCAACCCAGCACATTTGTTTGATCTCTTCATCATTGAAGAAAAAAGACTCTACTTCAAGGAGTACTCCATTGTTGTTTTTAAAAAAGCGCGGGTTGTTTCCATTTTGACACACGGAGACATCGTCCCAACCATCGCCGTCCCAGTCAACGAAGCTCACACCGCCGCCATATTCACCTTCGCCATAGTTGACAAAGATTCCCCAGCTCGGAAGTATGTTCTGGTACATCTGCGCATGAAAAACGAGGGCTAAAAACAAAAAGCTAGAAAAGAGGAAACACTTCCTTAGTAGGTCCCGCATGGCTGAACAATAATTAGGTATTTGTTAAGGTCATACAGCCGATTTCTCGGTTGTATAGATAAAAATACTCAAATTATTGATGATAATGACAATGCTGTTAGAATTCAGCCTATAAATCTGAAGTTGCCAAGGGTGTCAATCGGTAGAATTGAAAGCTTACATGAGGTACTGAATTACAAATACTTAGATTCGAATTCCTACAACAATAACATCATCGACTTGAGGCAATATCCCCTTCCATTCGTGGAATTTTTGCTTGACGATACGGCTTTGATGGGCCATATCTAAATGAAACAATTCATCAAGCATATTCATCATGCGTTTCATCTTCAGCTTTTTACCAAGGGTTCCACCAAACTGGTCGGCATAACCATCTGAAAATTGATAGATCACGTCACCTTTCGACAATTGAACTTCGTGCAGGGTAAAGAGTTTGGAGCTAGTTTCTTGGGTTCCACCTACAGCAAATCGATCGCCTTTGATGTCTACACGTTTACCATCCTTGTATATCACAATAGGACGCTTGGCACTTGCTCCGCGCATCATATAGGTATCTGTATCGAATTCAACAATCGAGATATCCATACCGTCCTGAACACCGAATTCACTGCCTTTTTTATTTAGAAGGGAGCGCAATTCTTGATCGAGCATGCCCAGCGCTTGATCAGGGCTATTGACTGATTCGTTTTGAGCAACTTCTTTTAGAAGCACGTTGCCAATAAGCGACATAAATGCTCCGGGAACACCATGACCCGTGCAATCTGCACATGCGACGATGATCTTACTCTTGTAGTTTTGTACCCAATAGAAATCACCACTCACAATATCGCGCGGCTTGAAGAATACAAAGGAGTCGGTAAAAACATGTCCCAAGGAGTCGGGAGCAGGCAACATCGCCTTTTGGATGTTTTTGGCGTAAATAATCGAGTCGGTGATATCCTTGTTCTTGATCTCTAGCAGTTCTTTTTGCTCTACGACTTGTCGTGTTCGCTGATTGAGTTCGTGCTGGAGGTAATCTTGGTTTTCGCGCATGATTCTTTCTCGTCGGCGAACGACCATTCGAATTAACATGAATACACTAAACGCCACACACACATAGAACCACCATTTTTCCCAAAACGGATGATCTACCGAAACTTTGATTGAGCGTATATCCTTTCCACCAAATCCATCTCCATTGAATGAAGTTACTTGGAAGATATATTCTCCTGGATCCAATCGATTGTAGGAGGCAAAATTTTGTTCTTTCAATTCTGACCACCCCAGATCGTGACCTTCGAGGATATACTTATAGGCTACTTGTTCCGGCTTTTTGAAACTTATGCCGACAAAATCGAATTTGATTTTATACGAGCCATAGGGTAATTTGATGTGATCGATGATGCCGTGAAGTGAATCTGACACATTCACGTGCGTGAGATTCAAGGCAGGTTCAATGGTATTGGGCACATCTTTTTCGAGGTTGTAGCGCAAAAGTCCAGAGTTGGTTCCGAACCACAAAAGTCCTTCGTCATCCCGAAAAACAGCGTTCGGTGAGAAATCAAGCTTGGAAGAACTGCTTGGATAGAAAGCTTCAGCTTTGTTATTATCGACATCAATTCGCGACATCCCACCTCTATGACCAACCCACAAGCGATTTTGCGCATCGCATATCAGGGAGTAGCAATAGTCGGAATGCAGACCGTCGTTCTTCTTAAATAGTGTTGTATCCGTGCCGGTGATCTTGAAAACACCTGTGCCATTCGTTCCTACCCACACCTCGCCATTCAGGTCTTGCGCAAAGCAAGTTGCGTCGACAAGATTCTCGTGAATGGGCGGATTGATCGTCTGAATAAATTCATCGATATAAGTAATCTCACTACTATGCGTTGCAATCCATATCCGTCCGTCTCGATCTTTGAACATCGCTTTGACCACGTTATGTGGCAAACCTGCCTGCATGGTGATATGTGACTTTACTTGGAAGTTTTTGATTTGGTAAATACCGAAGTCGGTCGCAGCCCAAATAATAGAGCCTTCGACAAGCAGGTGGTTGACTTTGTTGCTCAAACGATCATCGGGCAGACTAAATTTTTGGAATTTTTCTTCATCGGCCAGTTTATAGAACAAACCTGCTCCTCGTGAAGCAGCCCAGATGTTCCCCTTGCCATCTTTGACAACAGATACAAAAGCCGTATCAGTAAGTCCATCAACCACACCGTAGCTGCGAATCGATTCTTCAGGGTTTCTTTTGGTGACGGTTAGTCCGCCTGAGTGACCCAACCAAATATGTTGTTCATCAACAAAAACAGAACGAATATCGCTGCGTTCTTCTTCGCCAAACTGGTAGAAAGCAAAGTAATCATCCACAAGTTTTACCAGGCCATTGCCATTGGTGCCAATCCAGAGGTTTCCTTCTCGGTCCATGAATGTACACTTGATGCTTTTGGCGCCGAGCATATTTCCGATTCCATAGTCAATGACCTTATTGACGATATCGCCATTGAAATTGAGTTGAAACAAGCCTGAGGTATTGGTAGAGACCCAAATATTTCCTTGCGGACCAATTTTCAGATCATTGATTGACCAACGAGCTTCTGCATATTCAGGAACGTCGAGCATTTTGAGTATGATCTCGTTTCCGAGCTTCACTTGGTAAATTCCTTGGTCGTCGGTGCCCACGACGAGCTCATTATCCGACAACAACGAAATTGAATTGACCTTCGTCTCGAGAAGATCCGTGTATTCAATTTCTAGTTCTTTTTGTTGGTTAATCGAAGCGGTCACCAAGCCCATATCTGTACCAAGTAGGATATTTTTCTCGTCGGCAACGAAGGCGCTATACAGCATGAATTCTTCTATTCCAGCCGTAAACTGCTCAACTTCCATTTCGGAATTGACCTTTAGCAGACCATCAGTTTGAGTGACGACCCATATATCTCCGTTCTTGCTTTCGCACATGCCGTTGATTCTGGAACTAGAAATATCGGCTAGCTCAAGAGCGACGAATTTTTTTCCATCGTACTTTGTCACACCACCGCGTTCATGTCCAAACCAAAGGTTTCCTTTCGAATCTTTGAAGCTACATCGAATGAAATTTTCAGCTAGTCCGTCCTCCGTGTAATAAACCGAAAACCGAAATCCATCAAATTGGTACAAGCCCTCATCGGTACCTACAAGCAAGTACCCATTAAAATCTTGATTGATCGAATACGTGAAGCGCGTGTTAATGCCATCACTTTCTCCGAAATGCTGAAACTTAAATGTTTGAGCACAAGCTCCAACACTGATCAAGCAGCATAAGGCAATGAATAATATGTGGTTAATGCGAGCTAACATTATCGTTTCAAAGGTTTAGCAACTGCTTTCCCCTCATACTTTGGAATTCCTCCGATGGGAACCGTATAAAACGGCAGTAGCTCACCATATTGGTTGGTGACAAAAAAGACTACGTTGTTGTTGTTAATATTTTGAGCATCGTTCTTGGTAAATTGAATATCCAGGGACTTCCCTCTTTCCTTGTCTTTGATCTTGTAAGTACTTTGAGACCAATTGCTATCTCCTGAAAGGGTTAACACCTCTCCCAAGGTAGCCACAGAGTAAATCTTTATATATCCATCGTTATCCCAATCGAAATTGAATTGTTTGACCGAAATAACCTGGTCATCGATGTATGGATAAATGTGAGATGTTTGCCATGGATCTTGATGCAAACGGAAAGTGTATTCGAATGTAAAAGCATTACCACCTTCAACCTCAACATTTTTGTCGGGTTCGGTAGACATATAATAACGGTACAAATTGCCGTCGTTTCCTTTGATTCCTTCGCAAATTACCTTGAACACGTTACCTCCATATTTCTGGGTAAACTCTCCTTCACTCGGATTAAACGGGCCAAAAGAGTACCAATCTTCGTCGTACTGGAGTTTGCTCCCAAAGACTTTCGTATCTAACAAGTTTCCACTTTTATAATCACCCGCAGGATCAGTTGCCCGGGCGTCGTCGTTGGTAATGCATCCTTTACCTCCATACACGGAGAAGCGAGTGAGCGTATCAAACTCATCGTTTAGTTCATCAACCTCACCACCACAGCCGGGATCATAGACACGGATGTAGAATGGTTTTTTAAAATCGTCGGGGAGTGTAAAGAAGAATACTTGGCAAAAATCGTCATCGCCCCAAGAGCGTTCGGCATCCTTTCCGAAGGTCACTAAATACGGAATATTCTCCTCTTCAGCAGGCACGGGTTGAGCCCATGACGCCAAAGATGAAAGTGCAAATAAGGTACAGAGTAGGTATTTCATATTCACTGATCTTTGACTTGTTGGTACGAATTCTGGTTCATATCCCCAGGTAGTGAAGCGACAATTTCATTTTTCGGGGTGAATTGGATCACAAATTCAACTCTCCTATTGATAGACCTGGTCTCTTCTGAGACGTTAGGAACTTTGGGGGATAACTGACCAAATCCTTTCCATTGAATTTGGCTTTTTGGAACGCCTCGTTCAACTAGATAGTTTTGCACCGATCTAGCTCGTTTGGCTGAAAGTTCTTTGTTGTAGCTTATTCCTCCCAAGTCGCAGGTATGTGCATTAATTTCTAAATTAAAATCCTCTTCTAATAGCAACATTGAGGCTATGTAATTAAGATTTGCAAATGAGGTATCTAGTATCACGTCGCTGTTGTATTTAAAGCGTACATCTGACAGTCCCGCAAAAGTTCGATTCAACGCAACTTGGTCGGATGGTTCGATGTACAATCCTACGTGTACTGTGTTTTTTAAAATAAGTTCCGAATTGACGGCTAAAACTTCTATTCCGTTCATCTGATCATCGGCCAATTCTCTGTAAATCTCATATGCATCGTGGAGCGTTTCTTCTAATCCAACGGTGTACGAATACGTCTCTTTTACAGGATCGTAGGACTCCCGAAACTCGCCTTCAATTTTTGCAAAAATCGGATTGTTGAACGTGAGTCTTTTCTCGCTTTCGACAATAGAAACGCACCATGCATTAGGAATAGATTGCGCGGCGATTGGATCTAAATGGTTCGGAACCCCAAGTTGAATTTTATTCGCTGCTGGAACCGACTTTGGGATTGGACCTATATACAGACTATCGACCACAACAATCGACTTCGTGCTGCAAAAAACCTCGGTACCACTGTCGTCTGAATTGATGGATGAAAGCCCAAAAGCTACTTCATGGAGACCAGTAGTTGCGAAACGATGAGTTAGAGATTCTTGCATCACTTTTATAGAATCATCGATTACCCAGAAATAATATTCGGGCTTAATTTTTCCGATATCAGATAAATCGGCCCAAAACTCAATATCCTTCCCTGTTTTTACTGTGTCCTCACTTAGAATACGCGGACTATTGGTTGTGTAGATATGAATATTTGTTTCGCTCAAGTGTGAAAAAACCTGATGCGTAAGGGTATCAATAAGATCAAGGCTTACTCGATAGAATCCGGTATCTGCATAACAATGCTCAACACTTCTTCCTTCGCTGAATTGCCCATCGCCTAAGTTCCATATCAATTTAACAGGTAGATTGGAAACATCTGGTGCATTGACATCTTCGATGAAGTAACAATAGATCGGTTCATGAGATTCATCGCAGTCGGTTAATGTGGGATAGTTAAATCGGAATTCGTAAATATTGTCATCACCATCTCTCGATGAACTGATAAATCCATTGCTCCCGTTATCAATGTGGCTGTACGCAAAATCATCGTACTTTGAGTTGATAGGATAAGACAGCACTGTGGGTAAACTCCAGGAAGAATTGATTTTTACCGACTTCAATATTTCCATTCCATTGAGCGGATCGAAGTGATTCGAAGAATAGAACAACTGACCGTGCTTATCGAGAAAAGGAAAAACTTCATCACCAATTGAATTCACATGTGCCCCCAAGTTGGTCGGCTCACTCCATTTTCCATTTTCTAGGAGTACGCACTCATATAAATCTGCACCACCAAAACCACCAGGTCTATTCGACATGAAAACCAGTGTTTGACCATCGGCGGAAACAGTTGGATGAGCTGTATTCGAATCTTTCGGCCCGTTGTGTTCGAATGGAATTGGTTCAGACCAGGTTTCATCTTGCCTATGGCTAATGAACAAGCCAAGATTGTACTCTTTTATCTTCTTAGTTTCAATTACATTTCCAGGATCCAAATTACCAGTATAGTAAAGCGTATTTCCATCAGGCGAAAAAGTACAGGGGCCTTCATTTAACAAGCCCGTAATTTCCTTTGCAAAAAGCCTTGGTTGAATCCGAAAACTTGAACTTCGCTGAGGCACATAGAAAATGTCTGTGAAATATTTGAAAATGGTATCCTGTGCACTACGGAGATATTTCTTTTCTCTGTTTGATATAAAAACGACTCCATCCCCATAATTTAGCGCGCCAAAATCCGAAAACTTCGAATTGAATTCAGCTGGCTCTACGCTGTAATCTTGACCACGACAAGTCAGGAAAGTAAGTCCACAAAGGACGAATATGGATACAATTGTTTTCAAGTAAGTTGCTTAGTTAACCTCTTGTACGAATGGACCTTCAAAATGGTTTCAGCAACTCCTACAAAGTCAGTAAGTTAGAATAAAACGAAAAGGAATATTAGTGATTGGACGCAGTAGATTGTCTGACTTCTTCAAAGAGCAATTCAAACTCTACTCTACGATTCAAAGCTCTGCCGGCTTCATCAGCATTGTCGGCCACTGGCATAGAATTTCCAAAACCTTCCCATTCGAGTCGGTCTTTCTCTATGCCTTGATCAGCCAAGAATTCAACAACCGCCAACGCTCTCAGACGAGAAAGGTCTAGATTGAATTCCTCGGTACCAACATTGTCGGTAAAGGCACTAATTTTCAATCTAAGGGTAGGCTCAGCTTCAAGAACAGAAGAAATGTAGTTCAAGTTCTTGAATGACTTGCTTTCGATATCGGCACTGCTATTGGCAAAGTGAATATCTGCGAATCGATTGATCTCTTTGTTCATGGCAGCTTTAACGCTGTCTGGATAGTACAACCCTCGGCGGACAACTTCTTCATCGAAAATCATGACGACCTCTTCCCGAACGAGTGTCTCCTTGTACCCACTGTCGAGGAGTTCTTTGTAGACGCCAAACAATTTTGACAACTCATCGGCTTCACCTACCGAATAGCGATACGTGGAGTCGGTCGATACAAATCTCTCCGTAATTTCATACTGCACTTTCTCGAAAAAGGGGTTGTTGAGCGCAAGTGGTTCATCAGACTCCTTAAACTCGACATAGTACTTCTTCTTTTGGAGCTCGGCGACGTTGTTGTGTGCCAAAGCCTTGATCGATTTGGCCTGTAGTGGAATAAAATCGGGGATGGCCGAATAAACGATATCGGGCGCATCAACCATTACGTGAATGTCTTTGTAGGCACAGGTGCGAGATACAACTGAACCAAAAGGAGAAGAAAGCGCACCGAGTACAACCCGATACGTGCCCGGCTCGCTAAATTGATGCGAAAGGTCATTTGCCGCTAGGCGGGTTCCATCACCTAAATCCCAATAATACTGCTCAAGATCAAAATCTCCAAGTGTTGATTCGTCGCTCGATAAATGAAATTGCTCTCCAACCGCAATCGTATCAGGACCGGTAATAAAAGGCAATAACACAGGCTCTACCACCACGTAGATGTCTGAAACTCGAGCGTATTGCATGCCGGTGATTGTATCAAATAAATTCAAGGCGACGTCGTACTCTCCTACTCCCGGAAAGCAGTGTTCAACACTCAATCCGCGGGCAGTTGTACCATCGCCAAAATCCCACTCATAAATGAGCGGGAGCGTATCGTTCTTGACAATTTTCTCTTCTTCTATTAAATAGCAGGTGGCCGGTTTGGAAATTTCTTCGCAGTTGTTGAATACGGGATACTCGTAGGCAAATTTGTAAATATTGTCGTTGTCCTTTTCTCGATTGCTCGATAGAAATCCGCGCTCACCTGTGTGATCGACAACTATTCCAAAGTCATCAAAATCGGAATTGAGGGGTTCAGCCAACTTTACGGGGGATCGCCATTTGCCTTGTGCGTCCAATTCAGTGAAGAAAATATCTAGGTCCCACTTTCCTTCTTGCCGACCGTTGGATGAATAATGGAGCCTGTTTTTTAAATCGATAAACGGAAATAGTTCGTTGCCCTGCGTATTTATCAAGGAGCCCAAATTCTCCGACTTGCCCCAGCCATTGGCCGAGTGACGAATGATATACAGGTCGCTTTTTCCCTCTCCTCCTTCTTCATTCGAAGAATAGACCATGAACTGTCCGTCGGGTGAAAGAGCAGGATGGGCCATGTCGAACTCGTTATCGGCGTTGCAGAACTCCACGAGCTTGGGTGCCGACCATTCATTATCGGTGAGGACCGACATCCAGATGCCGAGATGGTTCTTGCGCTTTTTGCTTACTCTCCCGTCTAAATTTGCAGTGAAATACAAGGTATCTGCACCGGGTGAAAAGGACAGAGGCCCTTCATTTATAGCCGTGGCCAGTTCATTCGCAAAAAGACGAGGTTTGCCTTCTTCACCAGATTCATCAAAGGGTACAAAATAGAGATTGGATAAATATTTTTCATCTGAGTCAATTACGGTTTTAAGCACTTCACCTTTCCTGTCGGAACAGAATACCATACCCCCGTCGTAATATGCCGGTGCATATTCGCTGTAGATGGAATTAACTGAAGATGGACGGACTGAGTAGCCCTGTCCACAAGCAGAATACATCCAAGCCGAAGCTAGCGCGAGAAGTATAAGTTTATGTGCTTTCAATTTTTCTAAAAAAACCTCGGTGATGAGGTATTCGTTTTATACTTGAAATCGTACAACAAGGTTACCTCATGCGAGCCACCTGTGTATGTTCCCAAGGTTGAGATCGTGTAATCGAAGGCATAGCCGACCGTAATCTGATCAGTGGGATGTACTTTCAACAAACCGATAATTGCGTCGCCAGTCCGATAGGAAACCCCTACTTCGACCATTTCTTTGTAGCCTGCAAGGGCATTCATGTCGAGTTGCATGGGCGAGCCTGGACTCATTTTAAGCATGGCCGAAGGGGTAATCGAGAAATTTGAGTTGATGTTGTACTTCCACCCTCCATTCAGCAATATATTGTACTGTTTCAAATCGCCTTGGGCCTTGTACTCACTACCGCCTTTGTATTTCTGACTTAAGATAAAAGGAGACGACAAACTGATGTAATAGGTCTTTGTATAGTAATAAACTCCGGCGCTAAAATTGGGCAGTACGTATTGGTCATTTCCCGAAGAGAACACTCTGTCGCCCTCATCCGTCGTGATTACCTCGCTCCATTGATTTTTGAAATTCGATATTCCACCGGATAGCCCGAAAGACAAACGCCCCTTGGCCAACCTCAATCGATAAGAAGCCATGGCATGAACTCCACTCTCATTCGAAACGCCAATGTGGTCGTTAAAAAGTAAAAGCCCCACACCAATCGCATCGTTTTTCAGAGGAGTGTGAACTCCAAAAGTTTGATTCACAGGCGCACCTTCGTACCCCGTCCATTGATTGCGATAGGATCCGACAATACTCAAAGCATCTCGGGAGCCAGTGAACGCAGGATTAAGCGGCAAGCCATTGAGCATATATTGACTTATAACCGGTGTATGCTGTGCAGTACAACTAGCGACAAGCGCAAATAAAAAGACGATATGTAGAATGGTTTTCTTCATTATCTTTTGATCACCAAGTATCCTTTGTGTTCGATTCCTGCAGCTTTTAATATGAAAAAGTAGGTGTCATCTGGGAGTGCTTTTCCGTTTTTACCAGAACCGTCCCAATCGTTTTCGTAATTGCTATTGGTATACACTTCATTGCCCCATCTATTGAAGACCATGAGCGAACTTCCAGGCCAGTCCAAAAGACCTTCGATGACCAACAAGTCGTTGTCCATATCACCATTCGGAGAAAATCCACTTGGGATCAATAAGTCATTGACCACAATGAGCATTGAATCGACTTGCGAAGGACATGGTCCGTTGGAGGCAGTGAGATAAAATACATTCTCACCTACCGACAAGTTGAACACATCTGTCATCAACGCGTCGGGATCGGTAATGTCTGTCGACAAATCTGAGGTCCACCAATCTATTGATCCCGGTCCGTCGTATTCACCTTGCAGCTGAGATTCATACACCAAGTGCAAAAGTTGATCGGGACCTGCCTCAGGCATTGTCGGAGCCTCGAAAAACTCGACCAATACGTTGCTTGTTGCACTACAACCAGCTTGTGTGGCCGTGAGCGTGAATTCCACAACTCCGTAGTTGCTTACTTGCACAACGGTACTTTGAGTATTGGCACCTCCTATGAAATCGGCGTCGGACGAAGAAGACCAAGTCACGTCATCGGAGTTACTAAACCCTTCTAATTCGGCTATATTGCCACATATTTGCGCATCGTCGCCAGCGATAACTTCTGGAGAAGGAATCAATTCTATTTGAAACTCGATCATTGAAGAGCAAGCGTTGAAACTTGCCTCGAAAGACAGGTTATTCACTCCGGCCGACAAGTCATTTGCGTTTAGCAAACCATTTTCATTGACAGGGGCAGTCCAGACGATGGTGGCGTCTGTAGACAAGAGCTGCTGTAAGTCAATGGTTCCTGCATCACCGCAAAGTGTATTTGGAAACTGACTATGATCGACTGTTACGTCTTCCAGCACTGTAATCGTGAGCGTACAGAATGACGTATTTTCTGATGAATCGGTCGCTTGGAAAGTGATTTCAGTGGTCCCCAAAGGGAATTCCGAGCCACTTACTAAATCCAAATGGTCAACTTGTACAAGGCTCACTTCTCCACAATTATCGGTCACTGTTGGTAGTTCGAAAAGAATAATTGGGTCACACGAGGTAATAGCATCGGCGCAGTCAATTTGAGGTGGAGTCACATCTTCGACCGCAACGGAAAATCCGCAAATTGATTCATTGCCGAACGTGTCTGAAATACTGAAAGTTAGATCATAAAATCCGGCTGTCAGCACTGCTCCATTTTCGGGTCCTTCCAATTGTGTTATTGCCAGCTCTTCGCAGACTTCAAGGCTTTCGAAATCGAATTCTAGGGTTGCTTCGCAAAGGTCATTTGCCTGCAAGGCTAAATCGCCTGGACAATTAAACTGTGGTCCAAGAATGTCTTCGAACGACAAATTGAATGAGCAACTACCCTCGTTACCGGCCATATCGACGGCCACGAGTTGAATTTCAACAACTTCTCCAGCGCCGACCAAGGTTCCTGCTTCTGGGACTTGGATGATCTCAGCAATGGAGCAATTGTCTTCAACTGGAACTGTTTCGGTGTAGTCAGGTACAATCATTTCGCAGGCATCATTCACCTGAATAACTTGATCGTCTGGACAATCGAAAAGAGGATTGGCTACGTCGGAAATGTTAATGATAAACGAGCATTCTGTTTGCAGACCTTGGCTATCTTCAATCAGGTAGAAAACCTCAGTCGTTTCCGAGATCAAGGTACCGGCTGTTGGGGTTTGGGTGACGGTAAATGCCGAGCAATCTACCACATCTACCAACATTCCGAAATCGGATAGCTGGAAGGTGCAGCCCAATGTCAAACTCACGCTCATTGGTTCGGGACAGGTCACTATTGGTGCGCTTTGGTCCTGAACGGTAACGATAAAAGCTTCTATGGTTGAATTTCCTGCATCATCGAAATAGGTGATTGACGCGGGGTGATCTCCAATTGTCAATTCAGTTCCTACTTCTGGGAATTGAACTACTGTTAATTCTGAATCACAGTTATCGGTAGCTGGATACTCTTCGATGAAGGAAGGCATCAAGGCTACACAATTGTCATTCGCAGCTAGTAGTTGATTCTCTATTTGGAAGTCAACGAAGGGTGGTGTTGCGTCTACCACTTCGAGCACAAAACTGCATGAGTCAATATTCATTTCGGCATCGACAGCGTACACCCAAACTTCCTCCAATCCCAATTCGAGGAGAGTTCCAGGTTCTGGCGATTGAGAAAGTGTCACAGTGGCACAATCTTCTACCGATTCAATTTGTGTCGTATAGTCAGGAAGTATAGCCTGACAATTTTGATCGGCTGATAGCTCGATGTTATCTAGTCCGCATACAATTACCGGCGCGACTCCATCCAAAGGAATCACCGTAATCTCAATTTCGCTTGCATTTCCCGCTTCATCCATGATCGTGATGGTCACTACCGATTCCGAATTCAGAACGGTACCTTCCACAGGGTCTTGGCTAAAAACTAGATCGCCGTCGGCCGTACAATTATCGAGCGCATCAATTAGGTTGATCAAATCTGGAACTTGGAAGACACAATTGACATCTGCAGCTAATTCTACAGAAAGCGGGGCGTCTACCACAAGCGGACTTGTCTGATCCGAGCAAATCACTTCAATGATCACAACAGTCTCATTCCCAGAGTCATCCGTTATCGTAATTGATACATCGATAGAACCTAATCCCATAAATGTACCTGGTAAAGGAGCTTGTACGATTGTGACATCGGAACATTCTTGTCCTACCAAAATATCTCCTGAGAAATCTGGAATTTCGGCTTGGCAATCTGCATTGGCAGTCAAGTCAACTGTTGCTGGAAAGTCAATTTGATCTGGAGCAAGATTGTCCAGTACATGGAGTGTAATACTGCAACTTGAAGTATTTCCATTGGCGTCAAAAAATTCGAATTCAACAAGATGCGTACCGATACCAAGCACCTCACCTGCGGCTGGATTTTGGCTAACCGATTCGATTCCACAATTATCACTTGCGGAAGGCAAATTGGTATAATCTTCTACAATGAATTCACAAGACGCATCGGCAAAAACATCGATCGGGTCATTTGGGCAAGCTACAATTGGAGCTTGTGAATCGGCGACTGTCACAGTAAATGAGCAAGATGACATATTCCCTGCTTCATCTGTAACTTCAAATGTAACTTCTTGCAAACCACTAAAGAGCGTTCCTGCTGGTGGAATCTGAACGATGTCCAAATCTCCTACCTCGGTACAATTATCCATTACGAATAATGAAGGGAGGTAATTGGCTAAAGTGGCCTGGCAATTGGCCAAGGCGTTTACCGTCTGATTCTGTGGACAAGCTGAAATAGTTGGCGCCGTAAGATCTTCCACATGCAGCTCCACAACAAGTGTCGTTGTATTTCCAGAAGCATCGACGATCTCGAAAGTAAGGTCGTAGTCTCCTGACAACAGGATTGCTCCAGGGGCTGGGATCTGAGTAATCGTGACCCCAGAACAAGCATCCATTGCTGTCACCAAAGGAATCTGGTTGGTCATAACATATTTACATGTAGCATTAACTGAAACAGATAACTCATCGTTTGACAATGTTGCTACAGGAGGCGTTATATCGATTGGCTCAAGTATTATCTCACATGAGGCAGTATTTCCAGCTTGATCGGTAAAACTGACGGTCACTGTATTCTGATCACTTGGAACAATTGTACCTGCCGCAGGAGATTGTGAATAGACAAGTGCGTTGTCACAATTATCTGTTGCGACTGCTTGGCCGGCAAAGTTGGGAACAAGAATCTGACAATTGGGAGTTAGATTGACCTGGTTATTGATCGACGAACAATCAATTACTGGATCAAGCTGATCAACCACGGTTACGTCAAACGAACACTCGTCGTAATTACCTATTAGATCAGACAAACCGATAACGACATTGGTTGAACCCGAAACAATCGTACCAGCCTCTGGTGATTGCGTAAATTCATACGAAACATCTATACCGGTGCAAAAATACACGTCGATGAGCGCAGTATAGTCCGGCAAAACGGCTTGACACGATTCATCGGCAGGAATCTCTTGATCATCCAAGCAACTCACAATTTGTGGCCCTGTTCCATCTTGGATTTCAAGATCGAATGATGAGAAGGTCAAGTTTCCGTTCACGTCAGTGACGATCATAGAAATCTCAACTGTTCCGGCCGACAAGACAGTGCCTGGAAATGGTAACTGCTGAATAGTAGCTATTCCACAATTCTCTGTTATGAGTATGTCACTAGTGAAATCAGGTAGAACGTAATTGCAATTAACATTGGTGGTTGCAAGTACATCGTTGGCTACCACCGTAGGTGAAATATCGTCTACAACGTCGATGATGAAATCGCAGGTATACGAATTTCCCCAGAGGTCTTGAGCTTCGATCTGAATTACTTGTTGGCCAACAGAAAGCGAAGTTCCCACTGCTGGAGTTTGACTAAAAGTGAGTAGCGAACAGCCAGCTTCGTTGGTAATTTCAGGAATAAAATCTTCTAGAATATACTCACATGAGCTCGACACACTTCTCTCGGTTGCTGGCGGACAGTCAAAACTAGGTCCGTCGGCATCAACCACATTGAGATCAAATTGACATTGGGAGGTCAAGCCACTTGCATCGGTTACAGTAATTTCGACGGTATGCAATCCAGTATTGACGATTGTTCCGGCGACTGGGTTTTGAGCATAGGTCGAAATCCCACAATTATCTGTATAAGTAGCCAGATTGGAATAATCGGGCACAGTTGCTTGACAGGCCACGGCCTCTATAGTTTGGTCGCTTGGGCAAGTTAATATTGGTGCGGTATTGTCTACGAGTGAAATCTGGAAAACGCATTGGGTGAGCAATCCGGTTAAATCGGTCGCTTCCAGAGTAATTTGTGTATCTGCGAAAATTTCGGTTCCGGCACTTGGTGTCTGCACGAAAGAAGCAATTCCACAATTGTCAGAAACATTTGCGCTAGCTAAATAATCCGGTACTATGGTCGAACATGAAGCATTTACGTCTATCACCTGATCGCCTGGACAATCGAAAGTTGGTGCCATATTATCGGCCAAGACGACTTCAAAAATGCACTCGGTAGTCAGTCCTGAGTTATCGGTTGCTGTTAAAGTGATTTGGGTATCTCCGAAGATTTCGGTTCCGGCAATTGGTGACTGCACGAAAGAGGCTATTCCGCAGTTGTCTGAAACATTTGCGCTAGCTAAATAATCTTGTACTATGGCCGAACAGG
>JADFAK010000216.1 GCA_015665315.1 Flavobacteriales bacterium
TTGACACTGAGTTCCACATATTTGGTCGAGATATTCGCATTGACTGCCGCATCCGTAGTTCTTAATTATCTCCTGCTTCGATTTCTCCGTTCACCCGGCAAAAAGAACCAAACAGGCACCTTGATGGTTCGCTGGAGTGCGCAGGCCAAACCAGCGATTGGTGGCATTGGATTCTTCGTCATATTCTTGATCTCGCTGATCTTCGCGCTTTTGTTTTTCGGTGATTTCATGGTAGGTGATGACAAGTCCATGCTCCTCGGACTGAGTGCCTCGTGCACCCTTGGCTTCCTAGCCGGTCTGTACGACGATTCGGTCAATACAAAACCGCTTTTCAAATTAATGGCCCAAGTCATTTGCGCATGCATACTAATTTTCAGTGGCTTTATAATTTCACTTTTTGATAATGAAGTACTCAATATTGTCGTGAGCTTCATATGGATTATTGGGTTCATGAATAGCATCAACATGCTCGACAACATGGATGGAATTTCAACTATCGTTTCGATTTTCATCGTCTTCTTTTGTCTGATCGCATTGGGCTTTAACGGATGTCTTGACACAGTTTGGTTTTCTCTGCTTCTCGGGGTCCTGGCTTCTCTGTTTGGGTTCTTGGTCTTCAATTTACATCCGAGCAAAATGTTCATGGGAGATTCTGGCAGTCAGTTCTTAGGTGTTTTTCTCGCTGCCTTGGGAATTCTCTTTTGTTGGAACAATGAAGATATGAATCAGGTGACTGCATTTAATTGGCAGGCCGTTGTGCTCTTGGCCTTGGTATTTTTAATGCCCTTGATCGACACCACTATCGTCACGATTAACCGACTTGCTCATGGGCGGTCGCCTATGGTTGGAGGGCGCGACCATACTACGCACAATTTGGTGTATCTTGGATTTACTGATCGACAAGTTGGAATCACCTACAGTTTTTTAAGCATGGTGAATATAACATTGGCCATTTGGATTACGTATTTCCTTAGTGACAATCAATTGTGGATGATATGGTTGGTAGTGACGTATATGATATGCCTATTTTTTACGTTGTTTGTCATATCGCGTGTTAATCTAGCTCGCGGAAAATATTCTTATCGATGAAACAAAAATTCGCTTCTTCATCTCAGATGCTCTTAGTGGGTATGCTGGGAACTTTTATGCTTTTATTTCTTTGGAGTTTTACGCAGACTTCTCATGAATCGAAAGAAACGCAAAAGGTCGTAAATGAGACCAAATACATTGCCCCTTCAACCCCGGAGCAAGCGACTTTTGCTGGAGAAGAAATACCGACGGACATCATCGACGTCAAGGAGAAATTGGATCGAGAATTACTGGTGAATTCTTATTGGCATTCGAACACATTCCTTTTGATCAAAAGGGCTAATCGCTGGTTCCCCGTAATTGAACCGATTTTAGAGGCCAATGGAATTCCGGACGATTTCAAGTACTTGGCGGTTATCGAGAGCGGACTAACAGATGCCGTTTCACCAGCGGGCGCCACTGGCTTTTGGCAATTCATGAAGTCTACAGGACAATCCTACGGTCTGCAAGTGACAAGTGAGATTGACGAGCGCTACCATGTGGAAAAGTCAACCGAAGCAGCATGTTCATACTTACGAGATGCCTATGACAAGTACCACAGTTGGACCTTGGTCGCTGCATCGTACAATATGGGAATGAGTGGATTGGGCAAAAGATTGGATGAGCAGAAAGTAGATTCGTATTGGGACCTTCTATTGAATGCAGAAACTGCACGTTACGTTTACCGAATCGCAGCAGTAAAAGAAATCTTTGAGCAGCCAGAAGCCTACGGTTTCTTCATTGGCGAGGGTGAATTGTACGCCCCATACAAGACACATTTGGTCGATATTGATCAACCCATTTCTGATTTTTCTCAATTTGCCCTAGACCAAGGGATTAACTACAAGATTCTCAAAACGCTGAACCCCTGGTTACGTAAGAGCTCACTTTCTTCGATGGGAGGTAAGACCTACGCTTTGAAGATTCCGGACGACCTTTCATTCAAGCAATAATACTTCTGTACAGTGTTTGAATATTTGGAGCAAGTCGATCATCAGCTCATGATTCTGCTTAATAGCTTTCATGTGGATTGGCTCGACAGACCCATGTATATCCTCACGCAGACGCTTTCCAGCGGACCTTGGCTGTTATTTTTAGTTTACCTACTCTACAAAAAAGGTGGTTGGAAATACATTGCACTTGTCGGCCTGGGAATTGGTTTAGTGGTCCTTTTCTCGGATCAGTTATCGGTACATCTCTTTAAAAACGTATTTCAGCGATATAGACCTTCTCATAACTTAGAAGTGAGTCCGTACTTGCACTTTGTCAGAGACTGGAATGGGAATTTATACAAGGGTGGGCAGTATGGATTTGTCTCCTCGCATGCAACAAACTTCTTTGGGTTGGCCATGTTCCTATGGCTTTCGCTTCAACCGGCTCGTAAATCTCTTTTCGTTCTAATTTTTGGATGGGCGGCGCTGATATCTTACACCCGAATTTATCTTGGTGTACATTACCCTTCAGACATAATAGGAGGTGCAATTCTTGGAAGTGTTATTGGGATGATCATTTGGAAGATTAAGGACATCATAAGATTAAAGTACCTTGTAAGCATGAATCCTGAGGGAATATGAACTGGTTGGCGATATTCATTGGAGGCGGATTGGGAAGCGTTATGCGCTACGGTCTGAGTATGATGTTAAAAGACAAATTCGATGCTTGGCCGGCAGGCACTATGCTGTCCAATGTATTGGCCACTGGTCTTTTGGCTTTGTTCGTATGGATGATTGGGGCGAAAATGATTCAAAACCAATCGACCCTTGCTTTGTTCCTCATGGTGGGTTTATGTGGTGGATTTAGTACCTTCTCCACCTTTTCACTTGAGACATTTAGTCTGCTCCGAAACGGATTTATCGGACTCGCTATCTTGAATGTACTAGTGAGTATTGGACTTTGTTTGCTGGTACTTTTTATTCTGCTGCGCAAATCTTCACTCGTCTAAGATGAATTCATTGTAGCCCTCTTTTGTTGGCTGACAAGTATCGCTACCTTTGTGGGACATAAAATTTACTATGAAGCGATTCGCGGCTATGGCACTTCTACTGATAGGATGTGCATCCAACCCAGCAAGTTCATTACCAACTACCGATACAGAGCCACCAAGCTCCAAACCAAAATTAGTGGTCGGAATCGTGGTTGACCAAATGCGTTACGACTACCTGACGCGTTATTACGATGATTTTTGCGACGGAGGATTCAAGCGACTATTGGGCGAAGGATTTGTTAGCCACGACCATCACTTCTCTTATGCTCCTACTTTCACCGGACCAGGCCACGCGTCGATTTACACGGGGACAACGCCAGCTGTTCATGGCATAATAGCCAACGACTGGTATGATCCTAGTTTGGGAAAGATCATCTATTGCGCTTCAGATAGCACCTCTATCCCCGTGGGCACACAAGCTGCCGAAGCACGGATGTCGGCCTACAACATGTTTTCCTCCACACTAGCCGAAGAGCTTGAATTGGCAACACAAGGACAAGCCAAAACGATAGGGATTGCATTAAAAGACCGAAGCTCGCTTTTACCCATAGGACAGGGAGGAGATGCTGCATATTGGTATATAGGTGGAACGGAAGGTCATTGGGTGACATGCGAGGATTACATGACCAGCTTACCATCGTGGGTGAATACATTTAATGCAGGTGGATTTAGCGAAAGACTATTGAAGGAAGACTGGACCTTGTTGTTGGACCCGAAAGAATACAATGAGAGCCACGTGGACAATACACCCTATGAGGGCAAAATGGTTGGAAAAGTTTCTCCTACTTTTCCATACGACTTGGACGCATTGGCTCCTGAGAATGGCAATTTTAGTATCCTAAAAACTGTTCCTCAGGGAAATACACTCACCTTGGAATTTGCCAAAGCGGCCATTGAAGCTGAAGGAATGGGTGCTGATGCGATAACAGATTTATTGGCCCTCAGTTTTAGTGCGACCGATTATGTAGGACATCGATTTGGAGTCGACGCTCTTGAGTCGCAAGACACTTACCTAAGGCTTGATCGCGACATCGAGGAATTTCTGAATTACCTGGATGAGAAAATCGGACTGGAGAACATCTCCATTTTTCTCACCGCCGATCACGGCGCTTCACACACGCCGAGCTACTTAGAACACGAAAACATGAAAGGGGGCTATTGGCTTCCTGGCAACATGGTAGAAGACGTTCAAGCGATGTTGAATACGCGCTACGGTGTGGGCGACTGGGTATTGAATTATTCGAATGATCAATTTTTCCTAAACCATGCGTTAATCTGGAATTCAGATGTCGACATAGATGACATGCAGGCCGATATTGCAGCTTTCTGTCTCCAATATGAAGGAGTTCACACCACGATTACTGCAACAACCTTGATGGAATCTGAATTTAGCTCGGGGATACATCATATCATCCAAAATGGCTATATGGCCAAGCGTTCTGGAGATGTGATGGTTGTGACCTACCCGGGTTGGATCACGAATAGCCGCACTGGAACTACGCATGGCAGTCCGTTTGCCTATGACACACATGTTCCATTGATCCTATTTGGAAATGGGGTTGAAAAGGGAGATCACTATGGTCGGACCTACATCAAAGATATTGCCCCGACAATGGCGATCATGATGGGAATTCAAATGCCCAATGGCACGACCGGGAAGATCATTCCTGAGGCGATTGCCAAGTAACCCACTAGAGCCTGACCTTATGAGTGATATTAAGTACGTGATTGGATTTGGCAATCCGCACAGACATTTTGTGGACTTTAAGTCTGAGTTCCCCACTTTTGGGAGAGATGAGATTGAACTCAGCATGTCTCTTTGGCGACCTGGGAGGTACGAATCGGCCAACTACCCCGCCAAAATTAAATGCATTTCTTTTCATAGTGATGGCAAGAAACTGGACAGTTGTAAGACATCTGAGCGCAGTTGGAAAGTTAACTGCAAAGCCCACAAGCAAGTAGAGATCCACTACACTTTTTACGCCGATCATTTTGACGCTGGTGGTTGTTGGCTCGACGAAGAGCAGCTTTATTTGAATCCAGTCAACTGCTTTTTTTTCGACGTGGAAAATCAAGATTTGGGCTATCACATCAAACTAGACCTCCCAAGCGACTACGAAATTGCTTGTCAGCTTAACCATGGCCACATCAATGAACTTCATGCGGACGATTTTAATGCTTTGGCCGAAGCTCCCTTCATTTGCTCGAAGAGCTTAACCCACCAAACCTTTGAAGCAGCGGGAGTGAACTTTCATATTTGGATCCAGGGGAAGTTTGAATTCGATCTTGAGACATTTGTTGGGGATCACAAGTTATTCGCCGACCGTCAGATAGCCGATTTTGGCTTCTTCCCGAGCGAGTCCTATCACTTTCTGTATCAGATCCCACATACTCCGGCCTACCATGGCGTTGAGCACAGTGAGAGTACAGTCATTGCTTTGGGGCCCGCTTCGAAATCGGGTGAGGAAAAATTTTACACCGACCTGATCGGCATTGCAAGCCATGAGTTGTACCACACCTGGAACGTCAAGCAGCTTCGTCCGCGCACAATGGTACCCTACGACTACCGCGCACCACAATTCAGCTCCTTGGGATTTATCTACGAAGGGGTGACGACCTATCTTGGAGACAAATACCTGTGGAAAACGGGGGTATACAGCGACACGGTCTATGCCAAAGAACTGGAGATCAAAGTCCTTCGACATCTGCACAATCCGGGGCGCTCATCCTTGTCTTTGGCCGACTCATCGGTTGACACCTGGGTGGATGGCTATGTGCAAGGAACACCTTGGCGTAAAGTATCGATATACAATGAGGGTGCTTTGGTATCTATGATCATCGACGCGAAAATCCACGAATTGAGTGGAGGTGCGAAAGGAATTGAAGACTGGATGAAGGCACTCATGGAAGCCAAGCCCCTTGCTTCAGGAGGCTACGACCAAGAGGATCTTGAAAAAACACTCTATGCGACGTGCGGATGGCGATCAAAGGAATTCTTTGAACAATACGTATATGGAATCCAGGACATGATACCACTAGTATGCGAGGCGCTTCTACAACTTGGCTGGGAGTTACAGCTTGAGGACAATCCCAAGATCCATGAACGGCTATATGGTTGCAAATTGGACAAGTCCAACATCGTTGTGGCCGTGTACCCAGAATCCCCATCTGATTTAGCAGGAGTTTGGATAGGAGATCAAGTCGAAAGCGTTGACGAGGAGTCTTTGGTCTACGTGAAAAAGTCAAGCGGATTGCGGGCGGATATTCATTTGCCGAATGGCGGAGAAAACTGGTACTCGATACCCAAAGTTTCCAGAATATAGTCCTGCCTCCAGCAACAACGCGTGTTTTCGACCTATTTCGAATTGCGAAAAACCTAAATATCAGAAATTCAAGAAGTTGGGAATAATTTGTATTATTGGATAAACCAATACCAACTTTATGAAACTATCCATTACACATCAAGAGCAATATTCGCGTGGAGAATTGCTTCTTCGTACATTCTTTGGCCTTTTCTACATTGCCATTCCACACATGTTTATTCTGTTCTTTTTGCAAATTGCAGCAGGATTTCTACAATTCCTCTCGTTTTGGGCGATTCTGTTTACAGGAAAGTACCCTCAGAGTTGGTTTAACTTTCAGGCTCAAGTGTTGAGTTGGCGAATTCGTGTCAATGCCAGCATGTTGAACTTAGTCGATGGTTATCCTCCGTTTGGATTGGATGCACAGATGCCGGGAGTAGAATTTGACGTGCCTTATATCGAAAAGTCAAATCGCGTTTCGGTTCTTTTGAGAGCGATTTTCGGACTATTTTATGTCGTCATCCCCCACCTTTTTATTCTCTATTTCAGAATAATTGCCACCTACGTATTGATCTTCATTGCATGGTGGTCAGTATTATTCACTGGAAAATATCCAAAAGGCATGCATGAATTCAACGTCGGCACATTGCGCTGGGGCATGCGTGTAGGCATCTATTTGATGTATATGAGTGACGACTACCCACCATTTTCGGGGAAGGAGTAGGATGCATTCCAACAAATTGACAAGCATAGCGATTCCTCAACCTGAGGACATCACTGTTTCCGAACGGGAAGACGCAATGGGCGCATATCTTATGATGTTTGCGTCCCTTGCGGCTGGCTTGCCTTTGCCTATTATCAACTTAGTTGCCTCGATCGTTTATTATTTTGTCAATAGGGACAAGGGCAAATTCGTACACTTTCATTGCTTGCACTCACTTTACGCGCAAATTCCAACCTCCTTACTGAATGCGGGAGCTATGTTCTGGGGATTGCGCATTCTTTTCAAGACATTGCCTTTCGACGACACATTCAAAGTCTACTTGGTCGTTGTTGCATTGGCCAACCTACTCTACTTTATTTTTAGCATCGTGGCGGCAGTCCGCGCTCGCCAAGGTCGCTTCTTTTACTTTGTATTCTTTGGGAAAATAGCTTTCCAGCAGGTGTATACCGCCGAAGACAGGAATGAAAAGGTCGTATCAAACGAGCCTCCAAAATTCTAAGAGAGCATTTACGTTCGTGCTACTATTTTGCTGCACAAGGATTTAGCCTTCGGCAAATGAATAAACGGAAATCGTATTTATTCCTCTTCTGCTCCAAAAAGGGCAAACTGCACGATATTGGCACCCATTTGAAGGGCTCTATTCCGAGTTTCTTCGGAGTCTTTGTGCACTTCCCAATCTTCCCAACCGTCTCCTAAGTCGCACTCGAAGTCGTAAAAACAGACCAGTCGACCTTCGAATAATAGCCCGAAGCCCTGCGGTGGTTTTTCATCGTGTTGGTGCACTTTTGGCAAGCCTTTCGAGAAATTGAATTGCTGATGATATATGGGATGGGCGAAGGGAAGTTCAACAAATTCGAGTTCTGGGAAAACTCTTTTCATTTGGGTGCGTACAAATTGATCCATCCCATAGTTATCACTGATATGCAAAAAACCACCACCGATCAAATAATTTCTCAGGTTCTCGACCTCCGAATTGCTAAAAACCACGTTGCCGTGGCCAGTCATGTGGACGAGCGGATAATTGAACAAATCGGGGCTCCCAACCTCCACATAAGGGACTTCTTCGGCGATATTCGTGCCGATCTGAGTATTGCAGAATTGGATCAAATTGGGAATACTGGTAGGATTTGAGTACCAATCTCCCCCTCCATTGTACTGCATGACAGCTATTTCATAAGTGGCTCCCGACTGGGCGTATGAATTAGCTTGAAAAGCAGTAATAGCAAGCAAAACAAAGAAATTCTTAATCATCATATTTCACAACATTTAATCGACACGAAGGTAAGGATTGACACCATAACGACGTCATCGAAAACCTATTGTTTAAATAGTTTTCACAAAAATAGGTTGTTTGAGTATATTTGCGCCTTCGTAATTCTAAACTGTTAATTAAGTTAACATGCAAAACAAAAGTGCCATTTGGCTGTTTACCATTCTCCTAACCATTGCAGCTCTGTACATTCTGTCATTCAGTGTTGTTTCAAGTAATTTTGAAACCAAGGCTGAGACTTATGTTAATGGAATGTATGCTGACTCGTTAAATTCTGAGCACCCAGGTGATTCGGATAAAGTTAGCGAGAAGCTGAGACTACTCAAAGATGAATATCTACGAGATAGTGCAAAGGTTCAGGTAGTTCCAATTATTGGACTAACCTATGAGCAGGTAAAACAGAAAGAGCTAAATCTCGGATTGGATTTGAGAGGCGGCATGAGTGTTACTCTCGAAGTATCTCTCCCTGATCTAGTTAACGCCTTAAGTTCAAAGGATCCTACTCCAGCGTTTCAAAACGCATTGAAGGAAGCTAAAACCATGCAACAATCGGATGACGCCGACTACATTACGCTTTTTGAGCGTGCTTGGGGTCAGCAAAATACGGATGTTGAACTATGGAGAATATTCCACAAGCAGGAGACAAAAGAATTGTTCCCAGCGCGTAGTACTGACGACGAAATTTTCGCGACACTTAGAAGTGAGGCGGAGCAAGCCATTGACAATACTGAGAACATTATCAAGAAGCGTATTGACCAATTTGGTGTTGCGCAACCTACTGTTCAAAAGCAAAGTTTCACTGGGCGTATCGTTGTTGAGCTTCCAGGTGTGAAGGATCGTGAGGGAATCACGAAGAAGCTGAAGAGTACAGCAAACTTGGAGTTCTGGAATGTATATCGCACCCAGGAAGTTTTCCAAAGCTTTGTAGCTGCTAATAACGCACTCGCTCTTTCGATCAATCCAGAGTTGTTCGAAGAAGACGCTAAAGACACAACAAACGTTGTGGATGATGCAGTAGACGCTGCCACGGATGCCATCGATGATCTTACCCAAACATTGGAGGGAGATACATTGAACGAGCTTCTAGAGCCAGAAGAAAGCGACGAAACAGCGGCGGCTGATGATATTTCAGACGAAGAGCGTCGTAAGCGTAGTCCGCTTTTCAGCAAACTTTCTATCAACCAAGTAGGTAATTCTTGTGTTGCTGGTTATGCTATTGAGTCTGATATGGACGACGTAACTCGTATGTTGAAAATGGATGAAGTGAAAGGAAACCTTCCACAGAATCTTCGTTTGCTATGGGGTGCTTCTCCTGAGAACACAACTGATGACGGACAAGATGTGTACGCCTTGTACATGATCAAAGACGACAACAACGGAAAGCCTCGATTGGATGGTTCATCTATTGTAGATGCACGTGCCGAGTTTGACTTCGGTGAGCCTATCGTTACAATGGCCATGGATGCTGCAGTGGGAACACCTACATGGAGAGACATGACTGAGAAGGCTGCGGCCGATTCGAAGCGACCTATCGCAGTTGTAATGGATAGCTTGGTTTATTCGGCTCCTTCAGTAAATGAGCCAATTGCCAACGGTAGATCACAAATTTCGATGGGTGGAAATCGCCCAGTGAATGAGAAGCTAGAAGATGCACAAGGCCTCGCGAGTTTGCTAAAAGCCGGATCACTTCCTGCTCCAGCGAAGATCGTTGATGAGTACTCGGTGGGACCTAGCTTAGGTCAGGCCAATATCAATAGCGGATTGATCTCATTCTTGATTGCCTTGATGGTCATCTTGGTGTACATGGTATTCTATTACAAAGGAGCTGGACTTGTTTCGAACGTTGCTTTGATTGCCAACTTGTTCTTCCTACTTGGAGCCTTGGCTTCGTTGGGAGCGTCGTTGACTCTACCAGGTATCGCCGGTATCGTACTTACAATTGGTATGGCGGTTGATGCCAACGTACTTATCTACGAGCGTATCCGAGAGGAAATGCGAAATGGAAAAGGATTGACCGTTGCGGTGAAGGAAGGATATGGAAAAGCCTATTCGGCCATTATCGATGCCAACATAACAACCTTGTTGACAGCGATTATCCTGTTCTCGTTCGGATCGGGTCCAATTCAAGGATTTGCAACGACGTTGATCATCGGTATTTTCACATCGTTGTTCTCTGCGATCATCATTACTCGATTGATCTTCTTTAGTCGTTTGGAGAAAAAGCAGCCTATCAGCTTCTGGACGAATATGACAAAAGATTGGTTTACGAAGATGAACTATCAGTTCGTCACTAAGCGTAAGTTGTTCTACGCCATTAGCGGGACTGTGATCGCTTTGGGTATTGGAAGCATGTATATAAATGGATTGAATTATGGTATCGACTTTGAAGGAGGTAGCTCATTCACAGTTGCTTTTGAAGAAGTAATCGATGATGCTTCTCTTCGTACTTCAATGCAAGATGCATTTAAGGAAGGCGGACAAAAAGGAAATCCAACTATCCAGGCGATAGGAAATTCAGGTGCTAAGTACAAAATAGCAACTGCCTTCATGAAAACTGTTGAGGCCGATGACAAGGACGAGCAAGTTATGGCGGCCTTGAATTCGGGTCTTTCATCTTTTGGAAAATACGAAATAGAAGAAGAGATCAAAGTAGATCCGACGATCTCAGATGATTTCCGAAGAGGTGCTCGAAACGCGACTATCTTGTCGTTGATCGTTATCTTCTTGTATATCTTCTTGCGATTCCGCAAATGGCAATATGGAGTTGGTGCACTGATAGCCATGATTCACGATGTTCTCATCGTACTTTCATTGTTCTCATTGTTCAAAGGAATCCTTCCATTCAGTATGGAGGTTAACCAAGCTTTCATCGCAGCCATTCTGACGGTAATTGGTTACTCTATCAACGATACAGTGGTCGTGTTTGACCGTATTCGTGAGTACCTAAGAGAGAATAAGAAAGGTGATGACAAAGAAGTCATCAACAATGCATTGAACAGCACGTTGAGTCGTACAATCAATACTTCATTGTCGACCTTCGTTGTACTCTTGACAATCTTCATCTTCGGTGGAGATGATATTCGAGGGTTCTCATTCGCCTTGATGATCGGTGTTGTTGTAGGAACATACTCTTCGATCTTTATTGCGACTCCTTCTGTAATCGACATGTCGAAATCAGCACGAGTTGAGAATTAAGAAAGTTCAAGCATAAGAAATACTAAAACCGCCTTGATTCTGCTGACAGAGTCAAGGCGGTTTTTCTTTGGGACCTTTCTCAAAGGATAGCGGAATCCCATCCCCCAAAGATAATTTTGCCAATCCCGAATAAAAGACCTCTAATCCACTCTCAATTCCGTAATTTTGTCCCGTGGGAGCTGCAGAAATATTTATCATCCTAGTCATATACTTGTTGTTCTTTGGAGCAAAGAGCATTCCGAGCACAGCTCGAACACTTGGACGTGCATACCGTCAGTTCAAAGACGCGACGCAAGACATCCAGCGAGAAATCATGGATAACACCCAGGACGTGCAGAAAGAGATTAACTCTGCCAAGAAAAAAATCAAGGACCAAGTAGACCTTCCTGAATGAATATGTACCTGCTCTTACTTCTGGGGTTTGCCGTACTCATTTTTGGCGGTGAATTGCTCGTGCGAGGCGCAGCCGGACTTGCCCTCAAGGCCCGTATTTCTCCGCTTGTCGTAGGTCTTACTGTCGTTTCAATTGGAACTTCTGCTCCCGAACTTTTTGCTAGTCTGCAAGCCGTATGGCAAGGAAGCTCCGACATCGCGGTAGGGAATGTCATCGGATCCAACATTGCCAACCTCGGACTCGTTCTCGCCGTGACGGCTTTGATCTTTCCTATTGTTGTAGACCGACAAGTATTGCGGCAAGACTGGCCTATGATGATCATTGCCACGCTCGCCTTTTTCTTTTTCTCCTTGGATGGGCATCTGTCATTTTTAGACGGACTTATTTTCTTCCTTACACTATCTTTTTTCACCGTGTATTTGATCGTGCGTTCACGCATGCAAGCATCGGAGAGGGAGCATATGGAAGACACGGAAGAATTCGTGAAAGTGGCGAAGCAGCCGTATACCAAACTGCTTGTCCTAATTGTCCTGGGTTGTGTTGGCCTCTATTTCGGATCCAGTTGGTTCTTAGATGGAGCCATTCAACTGGCCTCGACTTTTGGCGTATCAGATCACGTTATTGGAGTTACAGTAGTGGCTTTTGGCACCTCGGTACCAGAACTTGCCGCATCGGGTATTGCTGCATTTCGCAAGCAAAGCGACATTTCCATCGGAAACCTTATTGGATCGAATATTTTCAATATCCTGGGCGTATTAGGTATCACCTCGATGGTGAGCCCTTTAAGCATCTCGGAAGAAATCTTGGGATGGGATTTTTATTGGATGCTCGGTATCGGCCTAATACTCTTCCCCATGATCTTTCTTAAAAAGAAGATTGGTCGAATTGATGGCATCATCTTACTAGCATGCTACACCGCCTACATAGCATTTCTTGTAATCGGACAATGACCCCAGATCTTATCTTGTCGGATCGCGATTGTTCACTTACTTTGGTGCGCAATTTCAAGGCAGACGTAGATTTTACAACCTTGCTTTCGGCCATTCAATGGGAACAGCATCAATTACGCATTTTCGGCAAAGAAATCCCAGAACCTCGCCTGTCTATGTGGTACGGTCCACCATACAAATATTCAGGCAGGCTTCGAGCGGAGGTCTGCATGCCCAGCGAACTGAACGATTTACTTTCTCGTATATCGGCCTATTGTGACTTCGAATTCAACAGTGTGCTGGCCAATTTGTACCGAGACGGACAAGATTCCATGGGGTGGCATGCCGACAACGAACCAGAAATCGACCAGCGCTTGATCGCATCGTTTTCGCTGGGAGCTGAGCGCACATTTGCCGTCAGAAACAAGCGGAAAGAGAGAACCAATATCCTACTTCCTTCACAGTCTCTTTTGCTCATGAACAACTTTCAGAGCACATTTCAACATGCTATCCCGAAAACCAAGAAACTCGTCGGTCGGCGAATCAACCTGACCTTTCGACGAATCAAGATCGACGAACAATATTAGAATAGTACATTTGTAAAAACATGTAGCTCATGTCCATACACAGAAAAATCAAAAGAGTCACGACTCACACGCTCCTCGACATGAAAACGAAGGGAGAAAAGATCTCGATGCTCACGGCCTACGACTATTCGATGGCCAAGATCGTCGACCAAGCAGGAATCGATATCATTCTTGTGGGCGATAGCGCTTCCAATGTTATGGCCGGACATGAAACTACCCTTCCGATAACGCTAGACCAAATGATCTACCATGCCTCTAGCGTGGTGCGGGGGATTCAGCGATGCCTGGTTGTTGTTGACCTTCCCTTTGGTACCTATCAGGGAAATTCAAAAGAAGCGCTTACTTCCGCTATTCGCATCATGAAGGAAAGCGGGGCGCATGCGGTCAAGCTAGAGGGCGGACGGGAAATTGTTGAGTCGATTGATCGTATTCTGACAGCCGGCATTCCTGTGATGGGACATCTTGGTCTCACCCCTCAGTCGATCTATAAGTTTGGAACCTATGTCGTGCGCGCGAAGGAGGAAGAAGAAGCGGATCGATTGAAGAAAGATGCCAAACTTCTAGAAGAATCTGGCTGTTTTGCCATTGTTCTCGAGAAAATACCTGCTTCCTTGGCGGCCGAAGTAGCTGCATCGGTGAGCATTCCATGCATTGGAATTGGTGCGGGTGGTGGTGTGGACGGACAAGTACTTGTAGTCCATGATATGCTCGGCATCACGGAAGAATTCTCACCGCGATTTTTACGACGTTACCTCGACTTGGGAGATCAAATGAAAGGAGCGGTTGGAGCCTATATTCGGGATGTTAAATCGCAAGACTTCCCGAACGAGAATGAACAATACTAAGAAATAGTACCCTCACTGCTGGATCCTGGAGATCCAAAAAAACACAAGTCAATGGCCATCAAGCGAGACCATGAATGGGTAAAAAACCCAAAGACACCGATTATCATGAGCGACCCGAATAATATTCAGGTGCTCTACGAAGACAACCATATCGTTGCTGTCAATAAACGGAATTCCGACATCGTACAAAGTGACATCAGTGGCGACACGACCTTGTGCGAAGTTGTCAAGGAATTTGTCCGCGTGAAATACAACAAGCCGGGCAAAGCATTCATCGGAACAGTACATCGCTTGGACCGACCGGTTTCTGGCGTGATCTTGTATTCACGTACCACCAAGGCATTGAACCGTCTGCACAACATGTTCAAGTACCGAGAAGTTCAAAAGACCTATTGGGCCGTCGTGCGTAACCGTCCGCCAGAAATGGAGGCGACAATCATCAACTACTTAAGTAAAAACGAAAAGCAGAACAAAAGTTACTGTTTCGACAAACCCGCCGATGGCCGAAAGGAATCGGAGTTAAGGTACGTGGTGGTTGGTAAGAGCAACGAGTACTATTTCTTAGAGGTATATCCCAAAACAGGACGTCACCATCAAATCAGGGCGACCTTGGCAAGCATAGGCTGTCCTATCAAAGGGGATATTAAGTATGGGGCCAACAAAGCGAATAAGAACGCCTCAGTACACTTACATGCTCGGCAGATCGAGTTTATCCACCCCGTCAAGAAAACTCCTTTGCGCATAGTCGCTCCCCCGCCAGAAGATGCGATTTGGGATGAGTTTGTGAAATTGGCGCACGGAATTTCCAAGGACAAAAAAAGGAGCTCCTAAACAGAAGCTCCTCCAATCTTTTATTGAACTAGCTATCAATCTTCTCTTGCAGCCAAATATCTCTCAGCATCTAAGGCAGCCATACAACCCGTTCCCGCAGCTGTAACTGCTTGTCGGTATGTCTTATCTGCCGCATCGCCCGAGACAAAAACTCCTGGAACATTGGTTTTAGACGAACCAGGCACATTGAGAATATACCCTTGAGGATCTAAGTTCAGATAATCCTTGAACACTTCTGTATTCGGCTTATGTCCAATGGCGACGAAAAATCCTGTCACCTTCAGATCACGCATCTCTTGCGTTTCTCGATTGATCACGCGCACTCCTTCAACTCCTTCCGCACCAAGAACCTCTACCGTTTCATGGTTGAACAGAATTTCAATGTTTTTGATCGACTTCACGCGATTCTGCATGGCTTTCGACGCACGCATTTCGTCGCGGCGCACCAACATATAAACCTTGTTGCAAAGTTTGGCCAAATAACTAGCCTCCTCAGCCGCAGTATCACCAGCACCAACGATGGCCACGTCTTGTCCGCGATAGAAGAAACCATCACAAACCGCACAAGCAGATACACCACCACCGGCATCGCGCAAGCGAATCTCAGACTCAAGCCCAAGCCATTTCGCCGAAGCTCCGGTTGCAATAATTACCGCATCTGCTGTAATCGTTTTCTTCCCGTTATCTACTTCTACTCGATGAATTGGCCCAGAAAAATCAACCTTAGTAACCCATCCCGATCGAATATCAGCATCAAATCGTTCAGCTTGTTTTTGGAAATCGACCATCATTTGCGGACCATCAATTCCCTCAGGATAACCCGGGTAGTTGTCCACCTCAGTCGTTTCTGTCAATTGACCACCAGGCTGTAACCCCTGATACATCACAGGTTTCAAATCGGCTCGAGCAGCGTAAATCGCCGCAGTATATCCTGCAGGGCCCGATCCAATAATCAGGACCTCAACATGTTCAGTATTCTCACTCATTCTTGTATAATTTTTCGGTTGCTAAATTAGAAAAATTGAAGCGTGAATTTGTGTCATAAATGTTACAGTAAACACTTGTTATTGGAATGGTTATGCACAAGGCAAATGCTTCTTTGTCGATCGAAGAACATTTTATGCCTTCAAAGAGCACTGATTTTAACGAATATTTTCATCGTGGCAGGTTCTTTGATATGTTTGCGCCATGCGAACGCTTGTCCTCCTTTTACTTTTTCTTCAAAATCCTAGTATTCCTAAGGAAGAACTTCTAGGCCAATTCGACCAGTCGGCCCATCCCGATTTCGTGCTCATCGACCAAGCATACACCTCAAAATCTGGCCTGTATCTGCGAAAGGAAGTGTATGCCTCGTTTCAACGCATGGCCGACCAAGCATCCAAAGACGGAATCAGGCTCACGATTGTTTCCGCTACGCGAAACTTCAATTACCAAAAAGGAATTTGGGAGCGTAAGTGGGACCGACCAAAATACATGGGATGGCAAGAGCTCAACAAAACAAAGGACATTATGCGTTATAGTTCAATGCCTGGCACCTCTCGTCATCACTGGGGCACAGATGTAGACCTAAACCAATTGGAGAATAGCTGGTTTGAAGATGGTGAAGGCAAGAAAGTATATGATTGGCTAACTGAACATGCGGAAGAATATGGCTTTCACCAAGTATACACGTCTCAAACAAATGGCAGAACCGGGTATCTCGAAGAAAAATGGCATTGGTCTTACATGCCATTAGCTACCGTGTTTTTGGAAGAATATCTCAAGCAAATCTCTTATTCCGATATCCACGGGTTCAAGGGGAATTCAACCGCAAGCTCCGTTAAAGCCATAGAAAACTACGTTGAAGGAATCGAATAATAACACATTCGTGCAAAGTCTTATGCGCACATACAAATAAGGCTAGAACCCTTATTGCACCGACAACAAGAAGCTACATCATTCCACTTCTAAAATAGAGATTGTTAAAAACTGTTGGTATTTCTATTGTTAGGAATTCAACTAATTAACTCTATATTGGCCTTGTTCAACCCGCAAACTTAAAGGAACAATCTTATTACCAACTGGATTTGGCACTTCTCGAAGTGTCCCTGGCGTGCTGTGTCATTTTTTTAATTGATACAAACAATAAACCTTTTATAAACCAATCAACTCTATACCATGAAAATCAGACACGCTGTCATGATGTTGCTAGGGCTATTCCTATGCACCACTTCATTTGCTCAACGCGAATGCGGAACAATGGATCATCTTCAAGAGCAACGGGACAACGATCCCAAGTTGGACGAAAAAATGAACCGTATTGAAGAACACACTGAAAACATACTCCACTCACAATACCGCGCCGTGAATGGAGTCATTTCTATACCAGTCGTAGTTCATGTAATCTACAATACCAGTTCGGAGAACATTTCGGACGCACAGATTCTTTCTCAAATCACTGTATTGAACGACGACTTCCGTCGAATGAATTCAGATGCAGACAACATTTGGTCACAAGCCGCAGATACAGAAATTGAATTCTGCATGGCCACTAGTGATCCAAGCGGGAATCCGACGAACGGAATCACCCGAACGTCCACTTCCACTTCGGCTTTTGGGACGAATGACAACATGAAGTTCAACTCATCCGGCGGAAAGGATGCGTGGGACGCTTCGAAGTACTTGAATATATGGGTATGTGACATCTCAGGCGGAATTCTGGGCTATGCGCAATTCCCTGGAGGTGCTGCCTCCACCGATGGTGTGGTTATCGACTACCAATATTTTGGAACAATTGGCACGGCAACTTCTCCTTTTGATTTGGGACGAACAGCCACACACGAAGTGGGCCACTGGTTGAACCTTCGACACATTTGGGGAGACGGTGGTTGCAGTGTCGACGACTTTGTGTCGGACACACCAGAATCTGATGGTGCAAACTACGGTTGTGCCTTGGGTCACTCATCATGCGGTACAACAGACATGGTGCAGAACTACATGGATTACTCGGATGATGCTTGCATGAACATCTATACGATGGGGCAGACAACACGTATGAGAGCATTGTTTGAGCCAGGTGGCGCGAGAGCTAGCCTATTGAGCTCAACGGCTTGCGGACCAGTAGTTACACCAACTTGTACAGATGGAATCCAAAATGGTGATGAAACAGGAGTCGATTGCGGAGGCTCTAGCTGTGCTCCTTGCATCTGCGACGGAACTGAGGTAACCGTGACCATTACGCTTGATAATTACCCAGAAGAAACTAGTTGGTCGATATTGAATGCGAATGGAGCCACAGTAGCTTCAGGAGGAACCTATGCCGGACAAGCCGATGGATCAACTGTAAGCGGGACTTATTGTCTGCCTGACGGCTGCTACGACTTCACCATCAACGATACATACGGAGATGGAATATGTTGTTCATATGGCAACGGGTCCTATTCTGTAAGCGGCGGTGGCAGTACATTGGCTTCTGGCGGATCATTTAGTTCTTCTGAAACAACCAACTTTTGCGTAGGCGGTTCGACTGGACCAACTTGTAGCGACGGCATCCAGAATGGCGATGAAACGGGTGTAGACTGCGGTGGCTCTTGTGCGCCTTGTGCTACATGCAACGATGGCATTCAGAACGGCAATGAAACGGGAATTGATTGCGGTGGATCATGTCCAGCCTGCGCTACGTGCAACGATGGAATTCAGAACGGCAACGAAACAGGAGTCGACTGTGGAGGATCATGCGCAGCTTGTCCAACTTGCAATGACGGCATTCAAAACGGAGATGAGACCGGTGTAGATTGTGGTGGTTCTTGTGCTCCTTGTGGTGGCGGTGGCTGCAGCTACGTTTCAATCAACACCAGTAATTTCAATTCGAACTGGGGAATTTGGGCCGATGGAGGTTCAGATTGTTCTAGAGGCGCCTACTCACAATCAATAGGAACGCGATGTGTTCGTCTGCGTGACAATACGTCCTCTTCTGTGATGACCACGTCAAACTTGAATTTGAGTGCTTATGACGAGGTCACGATAGACTTTACTTATGTGGCCAACAGCATGGACAACGCCAATGAAGATTTCTGGTTGCAAGTTTCTACCGACGGTGGCTCGAACTATTATACCATCGAGGAATGGAACAAAGGGGATGAGTTTGAAAATGGAATTCGTTACTACGACACAGTTGTCATGGTAGGAACTTTCACATCCACTACCCGCTTCCGCTTCCGTTGCGACGCCTCGGCCAATGGCGACCAGGTGTTTATCGACGAAGTAGCCATCACAGGCTGCTTGAACAGTTCGCGAGAATCGGCTCCAGAGCCTAGTGTACTGCCAACTGAAACCCTGTCTGACTTAGGCACAGTCAACGTATATCCTAATCCGGCCAACAATCATCTAACGGTCGATTTCGAAATGAACAACACAGCTGAAATCCAGGTTATGATTACCGATTTCACTGGACGTGTGATTTACGAGAACTACCTCGGACAATTGTCGGGACAGCAACTTCATAAAATTGACTTAGGCAATTTCGCTCAAGGTGTGTATCACCTGCATGTAATTACCACTGCAGATCGCCAAGCGAAGAAATTTGTAATCTATCGATAATCAACATTTGAGATAGGATTGCTACACCAAAGGGTCGACTGCTTCAGTCGGCCCTTTGTTTTTAGGGGAGAATTCCATCTCAGGGAGGGTCTATCACCATTTGCGCTTGTCGCTGGTCACCCTGATAAACAGCATGATACAAGAGAATTGACCACAAAAACAGAATGCCTCCATGAGCTATTTATCGCTGTCAGATTATTTAGGTAAAAAAGTGCTTGCACATCTCGGCATACTTTGTTTATTTTGCGCTCCCGTTTCCGAACGGGAAAATGGTGGTTGTAGCTCAGTTGGTTAGAGCATCGGTTTGTGGTACCGAGGGTCGCGGGTTCGAATCCCGTCTTCCACCCATAATTGAAGGTCTGCAAAGACAAATTAGAAAGCCATTCCGTCTCCTCGGGGTGGCTTTTTTCTTGCATTGAATCGAACCGCACATCACGCAAAACGCCCTCATTCTAGTTGAAAAATTACGCATCTGAAGGCCTAAATTTCGAGGCTAGCCACGCACTTCTTCCCAAAAGAATACGTTAATTGCAGGTATGTCTGCGCGCAAACTCAACATATTATTCATTGCCAAATGGTTCCCGCATCCAGAAGACGCACAATTTGGTGTTTTCACGCTCAAACATGCTCACGCCGCCGCGTTATTGAACAAGGTGTATGTTCTGCATCTTTGTCCGCTCGACATCGAGGCAATTAAGCTCGTAAAAGACATTTCCGAGGGAGTCACCATCTTGCGATTGGAGTATCCCAAAAAGTGGAATTTATTTCAAAAAACAACAAAACTCACGGCCTCTATTCACCAAGCGGTCAAGCAAATCAGAACTGAATTCGGAGAACCGGATGTCGTGCATTGCCATATTCTTGGTTCGCCAGTTCTCATTGCAAGGCACTACTTCCCTAAGGCTCCGATGGTCATTAGTGAACATTGGACAGGTTATATCAACGGGTACTTTGCGAAAATGCCGCATTGGAAACAACGCTGGTTTCAGACCTCAACGCGCAATGCTTTTCTTACAACCGTGCCTTCCGAAAGTCTGAAAAAGGCGATGCAGGAATCACTTAAATTTCCCGGTCGATTTGAGGTGTTGCCCAATGTGATTTCGGTTCCTAGCGAGCTACGTGTAGGGCCACCTCCGAAAAATTTACGAGCGATTGTCGTGGCCGATTTACACGAGCACAATAAGAATATAAGCGGACTGCTTCGCGCCTGGGATGCGATTGAACTTCCGGCAGGCAGCGAGCTGATCGTGGCCGGAGATGGGGCAGATAAAAAAATGCTGGAGGCCTTGAGTTCCTCACTGCGCCTGGAGAAAAAGGGAGTGCGTTTTTGCGGCCGACTGCACAATGAAGAGGTATTTGACGCGATGAACAAGAGTTCTTTCCTTATTGTCAATTCACATTTTGAGACCTTTTCGATGGTTACTGCAGAGGCTTTGGCGGCAGGAATTCCCGTGCTAGCTACTCGCTGTGGCGGACCGGAGCAATTTGTTGATGAAAGCAATGGTATTCTCATTGATAAAAACAAACCCGACCAATTGCAAGCGGCTTTAATCGAAATGATCGAAAGTTCAGGCAGATTTGATCGGCCAAAAATCTCTGCTCAATTCCGCGACAAGTTCAGTCCAGCGAAAGTTGGTCAGCTCATGACTTCTTTTTACAACCAAGCAATGGGGAATGATTAGAGCCATTGCCGGAACGATAGCTACGCGTGTTATAGTGATGTTCGTTACGTTCGCCGTAGTCGTCATGAATACGCATCATATTGGAACAAGCGGACAAGGCACCGTGGCCTTAATAAGTCTGGGCATTCTGCTTGTTGTGGCGCTCAATAATTTTCTGGGTGGATCGGCGATAGTGTATCTCGCTTCAAGAATAGGTCACGGTCAGCTTATCGTCCCTTGTTTCTTGTGGACCCTATTGAGCATCCTTTTCTTCATCCCTATTTTTAACAACCTGGCCATCGTGCCTGAAGAGCATATTTCGGACGTCCTCATCTTGGGCGGAATCCAATCGCTGTTCACCTTCCAGCAGCAGCTTTTATTGGGAAAAAGAAAGGTCAAAGAATTCAATCTGACTACTATTCTGCAGGTAATTACGCTGTTTGGCGTCCTTTATTATTGCTATATAGTCTCCGATTTACAGGACGCCCAAGCCTATATCAATGGCCTCTACATTAGCTTCACCTTCACGCTAATCCTAGGCATACTCTTCAACCACAAAACACTTCATTCCTTCACATTCAAAGGAATCGCCGGCGTGACAAAATCCATCCTCAAACACAGTCTGTTCGCACAATCCAGCAACGTCATTCAGCTCTTAATCAATAGGGTAACTTATGTCTTCCTTGAGCAATTCACTTCTCGGTCGAGCGTGGGCTTGTTCTCCGTATCCATGCAGTTAAATGAAGCGGCTTTGGCGCCATCGAAGAGTATGGCGACAGTCCAATATTCTGAATTGGCCAACAGCAAAAACAAGTCGGCCAATATCACGCTCACCATCAACTTGCTCAAGGTGAGTCTGGTTACAACACTCCTCACCGGAGGGATCCTAGCATTGATTCCCGACGCTTTATACACTTGGATATTTGGTGACGAAACTGTGGGGATTCAACCCTTGATTCGCATGTTGTTACCCGGAATGCTAGCCATGTCGCTGAGCAGTATTTTGGCGCATCATTTCTCGGGAACCGGTAGGTACTTCATCAATACCATCGGGGCTGTAAGTGCGCTGGCTACCTTAATTATTCTGGGTTACACGATCATTCCGAAAGATGGCATAATGGGAGCGGCTCAATGCCTTTCCTTGACATTTTGTCTGCAAATGCTCGTCCTCCTCACCTTTTTCATCCTGCAAGACAAGCCTTCCATGAAAGAATTGCTCAGGCCTACAATTAAGCTGGACGGGTTGCGGAATTTTAGGGATTAGCGACTAGCGCAAATTAAAAAGGCTATCGACCCCGATGTAGCGTTCAGTCGTAAACCCTTCACCATACAAGAACCCGGCGGGGCGGCCCATTTGTAGTGCTCTTCCTTTGAGTTGATCAAAAAATTCCTCTCCAGAGATGGGGGTATCCTCTTCTTTAGATGCTGGGTCGAAGAACTGCGAACCGTAGGCTTTGATCGACGCCATCTTGGTCTCAAAGTGATCCGATATATCCATCACAACATGGGGTTCGATATGAAAATCCTGGATGTAGTGGTAAACGGCATTTGGTCGCCATGCCGACTGGCTTTGACCGTTCCAAGTCGTTTCAATTTTCTTCAGACCGCTTAAAAAACAGGCTTCAGCTACCAACTTGGATCCTTTGCCATGATCGGGGTGGCGGTCGGTGATTGAATTGCACAAAACAATCTCCGGCTGAAACCTGCGCAATTCGATGATAACCGCTCGAAGATTCTCTTTTGAATGTTGGAAGAACCCGTCTGGTAGGGCGAGGTTTTCGCGTATTGACAGACCTAAGATTTTGGCCGCTGCGGCGCTTTCTTGGTCTCTTAAATCGGCAGATCCTCGTGTTCCTAGCTCTCCTCTAGTGAGATCGACAATGCCGACCTTCTTTCCTTGGGCTACCAAGGCGGCAACCGTTCCTCCTGCTGAAATCTCTACATCGTCGGGATGAGCCCCAAAGGCCAATACATCTATTTTCATTTTCTACTGATTGATCCAATCCAAGATTTCCGGATCAGTTGGTAAAGTTTGCGGGTGTACATCGCGGACGAGGTTTCCCTCTTCGTCGATGAGAAATTTATGAAAATTCCACTTGACAGTGTAATCGGCCACACCGTTCAAGCTCTTCTTGGTAAGCCATTGATAGAGTTCACATTGATCGTCTCCAAGAACAGACACCTTGGCCATCATGGGAAAATCGACGCCGAAATTCTTGGAGCAGAAAGCGGCAATTTCTTCGTTTTCACCGGGCTCTTGGGCGCCAAAATTATTGGCTGGAAAACCTATAATTGTAAAATCATCTCCGCCTAGCTCGGTATATAATTCCTGCAACTGCTCGTATTGCGGGGTGAGTCCGCATTCAGAAGCGGTGTTGACGATCATCACTTTCTTGCCCTTCAAACTGGCTAAGTCGAAATCGCTTCCATCAATAGCTTTTACTTGAAAATCGTATAGGTTCTTCATGGTCATAGAGTTGACAGACTCGGGAAATATTCGAATCTGAGAAATTCCGAGGAATGAAGCCAACATCATTCCAAGAGCTAATAGTTGTATCCGCATAAGACTGGAAAATTAAGAAGAATAAATCGCGAGAAGGCCTTGGCAAAGATCTTTGTTCAACAACGAATCTTGGAAAGATTTGAAACCCACGAAAGTCGCAACCTGACACGATGTTCATGACAAATTGGAAAACTTTTGTCGCTTGCGTACAACAAAACAAATATTTGTATGTTCGTTGTACAGAAAGCATGGACCTGCAAGTCAAACTTTCTCCAATTAATTTGAAACCAAAGAGGCAAGAATCCCAAGTAACAATGCGATTGTTAAAACCTTTTTACTGTGTAAACGGTATAAGGAAAAAGTAAAAGTATTTTTGCCCGAATTGAAGTTTATGGTGAAACAAGCATTTTTAATTTTTAGCTGTGCCCTTGCCTTTACAGCAACCGCACAGGAGTCGACTGGAGGAGGTTTTGAAGAGAGTCTCATGGAGAAATACCCAACCGAGAATATGGTTGAAGGTGTTTGGGACATCAACGATTCACTTTCGGTAATTCCAGCGTATGATGACTATTGCATGTGGGATACACGTAATATTCATTCCTATGATTTCGACGGCACAAAGATGGTCGAAGAAGTAGACATCGTATTGCGCCATGACGCTTGTGATTTTCACCACCCTTTCCGCGGCAAGATTACATCGCAATTTGGCGAGCGTGGTGCACGACACCATTATGGAATTGACATCAAACTGCGCACAGGCGACGCCATTAAGGTAGCCTTTGAAGGAGTTGTACGTATTTCTCAATACAGCCGCACCTATGGCAACGTTGTAGTTGTACGACATAACAACGGTCTTGAAACTCTGTACGCTCACCTTTCTGCGAGAAAAGTAAAGCCAGGAGATCACGTTGAATCGGGTGCTATTATTGGACTCGGAGGAAACACCGGTCGCTCGACTGGAAGTCACCTTCACTTCGAAGCGCGATACAAAGGAGAACCTATCGACCCAAATACGATTATCGACTGGGAGCTAGGTGTTCTTAAGACAGACGTATTGAAGCTATCGGCCGATGATTTTGCTTACTTAAAAAGCGCACGTTCAAAGAAGTACCACACGATTCGCAGTGGAGAGTCTTTATCGACCATTGCTAGAAAGCATGGAACATCGGTGAATACGCTTTGTCGATTGAACGGTATGTCAAAGACATCGACTATTTACGCAGGTAAGAAAATCCGCGTTCGGTAGAACCATTTCACCACTCACATTGTTTATTCTTTTCACTTGGCCACAACTCTACAGCTGTGCCAGCTCATTGTTCATTTTTGTGCGACCTTTGCCGCGCTAATGACATGACTTAGCTGTGAAAAGTATGATGAATCAATCAGAAGTTATTCTTGTAGACCAGGACGACAACGTTTTGGGAACGATGGACAAGCAGGCCGCCCATATTTCGGGTGACCTACATCGTGCTTTTTCTGTGTTCATTTTTAACAGCGCTGGCCAACTGCTCATCCATCAACGAAATCCTGAAAAGTACCATACTGGCGGACTGTGGACCAATACCTGTTGCAGTCATCCACGCATGGGCGAGTCGACGCATGAGGCGGCAGTCAGACGACTTCAGGAAGAAATGGGCATGTCGACCGAATTGACGGAAATTTTCAGCTTCGTGTACCAGGCTGAGCTTGCCAACGGACTTACGGAGCACGAATACGACCATGTCTTTATTGGTTACAGCGACCTTCCACCTGTGCCAGACAAAGAGGAAGTTCATGATTGGAAGTACGTGGAGCAAGCAGAAGTCTTGCGGGCATTTACGGAAAGTCCTGACTTATACACGCCCTGGTTCAAACTTTGCGCTCGTCGCGTGTTCTCTATTTACAGCTCAAGGAAAGCGTAAATTACACCTCGTTCCTATTCTTTTTTCGCAAATTCAAACTGCCCGACAATGGGATAGTGATCGGAGAATTTCTCTCGAATGACCTGGAAATTCGTGGCTTTGATTTCAGGAGAGGAGAACATGTAGTCGATGCGAAATGAAGGAAAATCGCCCGCGTATGAGCGACCAATTCCATTGCCAGCCTCGACGAAAGCATCGGTCAATTCTTCCTCAAGCAAGTGATACCCGTAAGAAATGGGAGAGTCATTGAAATCGCAGCATAGAATCACCGGATAAGGACTTTTCTTGGTGCTTTCGAGGATAGCCAACGTTTGCTCGGCTCGTTTGTCAAAAGCCAAGTTCATTCGAGTGAGCATGCGCTTTGCACCCGGCCAATTTCGCTTCTTCTCATCCTGGATAAACTGGTAGTCCTCGTTGTCAAATCGTATCGAAGCCAAGTGCGCATTGTATACCCGAATGGTGTCATTGTTCACTTGTAAGTCAGAGTAAATGCAGAAGTTATTTTGATCTGAAACGAAGGCCACTTCACCCTTTCCAACGATAGGATAGCGGCTCATAGTCACCACACCAAAGTATTGCTGACCCGCCATTTTGTGGGTATACTTCTCGTGATAATATACAGTCGGCAAGAATTTAATAAGTGTATCTCTTGTATCGAAAATGCCCTTTTTATCCGTGTGGTAGAACTCCTGGAAACAGATGATATCGGCCTGCTGTCTGTCCAACAGGTTGAAAATACTATCACGTGACCGACTGCCATTGGACCAGTTGTACAGATCAAACACCCGCACATTGTAGCTCATCACCTTCATCGGATTCTCGACTTCACTTTTTCCGATGTTGAGAGCGAAGAAATCGTTGTGAATATTCCAGCCAAGGAGAATGACAACCAGGGTGATCAAGAATCGTTTTCGTCGGCGTGCCAATAACCACAGAACAGCTGCGACAAGATTTACAGTAATAAACCAGGGATAGGCCAGACCGAAAAAACCAAGTCCAGAAAAGTTCTTTGGAGCGATAAAAGTTGTGGTGTAGCTGAGTAGGAGTCCCACGAGAAAGCCCACATGAATCCACCAAAGTAACTTTCTCTTTTTGGTGCGCTTTTCTGGATGTGAATCAATCACCTTGTCGGCTTAAAAAATCCTTTTCAAACTTGCTCAAACTGTCGTAACCGCTCTTGGAAATCTTGTCAAGAATGCGATTCACTTGCTCTTGATTGGTGTATTTCTGTTGGTTGTACTCCTCATCAGACATTCCCCGCGGATTTTTTGGCGCCTTTTTCTTCGGCCGAACTACCTTCATTCGCGTGTTCTTTCCAGGCTTCACCGCATTGAAAACACGATCCAAGAACTGTTCGAACTTGATGAAATAATCCTGTCCCAAGGCCAATCCGCGCCCTTGAATGAATCCGAACGCCGCACCGCCCAAGTGCGCTAGATGTCCGCCTAAATTTTCACCCGACTGCAAATCAATGACATCCTTCAAAACAAAGCCGACAGCGAGAACCCAGAGTGGCAAGGGCCAAACGCCCAATAACATGATTTTGGAATTCGGTTGGTATGCGGCAATGCATGCAACAACAGCCATCACAGCGGCCGACGCTCCCAAAGCTATGCCGTTGGTAGAAAGTGCCGAAAACAGATTAAAAATCAAGAAGTAAGCAAGAAAACCGCTGAAGCCACCCAATAAATAGGTAGACAAGAGCTTCCTGTCTCCCAACCTATCACTAAACATGCTTCCCATGAAATAAAGCCATACCATATTCCAGAACAAGTGCCAGAATTGAAGGTGGGTAAACATGTGGGTAATAACGGTCCACGGACGAACAAGGACGCTAAAAGGGGCTGCCGGGACCGCGAAGAAAAACCCTCTTTCTTTGAGCCACAGCAGGTCGTCAGGGTTATTCAAGAACACGCCAACGACCACTCTTACCAAGACCAATAGCACAAAGACCGCGGCATTGACAATGATCAATCGAGCGAGCATCGAACGGTTGACAAACTGACTGCGTATGTCCTGAAAGACTAGATTCATGAGCTATGCAAAGTCCCTTTTTTCTTCCAATACATTAATATAATGAAGCCAACAAGCATTCCACCGAGGTGAGCAAAGTGGGCTATACTGTCGCCTGGTATATTTCCAAAGGCAGATAAAAGCTCTATTGCTCCATACCCTAGAGCAAAAGTTCTAGCCTTCATAGGGATGGGAGGGAAAAGAAGTTGGATTTTAAGATCCGGGAACAACATAGCAAATCCTGCGATTAAGCCAAAGACGGCTCCCGAAGCCCCAACCATACCATTGTTAATTAATAAAATAAGGTCGACTTGTCCATCATTAAATCCCGCTGAACTCTTCTTCACATATGCTTCATATCCATATTGATAAACTTGTGCAATCTCATCGATGCTCAGCGATCCTTCTACGAATTGAATTCGTATATAAACAACGAGGAAATGCAAAGCGATAGCCCCAAGCCCGGAAAGCAGGTAATAAATAAGGAATTTCTTAGGACCCCAAATCTGTTCCAGCATACCCCCCAAAATATATACTCCAATCATATTGAAGAGAATATGAGTGAATCCTTGGTGCATAAACATGTGCGTTAAGATCTGCCAAGGACGAAATGCTTCAGCGCCAAGCCAATGACCAGCCATAGCTTCACTAAACCAATCGCCAAGTACATTGGTCGCCAAAAACATGATCACATTGATGATCAGGATATTCTTTACAACTAGCGTTAATCTTGCTCCAAACATGCGTTATTGA
>JADFAK010000172.1 GCA_015665315.1 Flavobacteriales bacterium
GATCAAAAGTAACCAAAAATCAAGGCTGGTGAATAAGATCCTAGTTGACTTCACGATTCATCTGCGCTACGGAAGTAAAACTCGGAAACGCTTTTAGCGGAGGCCTCTTCGAGCCATCCGAAAGCTGCCCTCAGACACCTACTTCCGCTTTACGCTCCGATGAATCGAGTCAACACGAATCTCATTCAAAGGCCGGTCTTTTTTGTAGAGTGAAATTCAGTCTTTCACAGAATGGAGCTTGTGGAGGTTCCATCTCTATGACAGCAGGTGCCTGAACAAGTAACCGACCCAGTATGGGTCGCATCTTTATAACTGTTGGTCGAAGATACGGCCTGACCCTGTAGGGGGTCACACCTAACACTGATAGTTACTCTTAATCCTTCACCTTCTGTCACTTTTGCTTGATCCGTTTCGACGACAGGTATTGACCTCCAACATAAATCACGTTGTTGAAATGTCTGTATTTTAATTATTAGACTCGTCTAAATATTTATCTATCTTTGTCTAATATTTAATTTTCACATATGAGGAGCCGTATTTTAGTTGCACTCGCTTTTATGGCGTTTCTCGGACAAGCTTGCAATAAGACTATTCCAGGCAGTCCCGCAGAAAATGAGGTTTTGGACGGTCCGCTGGAAGGATTGAGCCATAGCGAGAACATTCAATTTCTGAAGGGAGACATCGCCTTCACCGAAGTGTTCACCACCGAGAAGGGGCTCGGCCCGCTCTTTGTTGCCAATAGTTGTATTAGCTGCCACGCCGGTGATGGAAAAGGGCACCCGTTTACGACACTTACTCGCTTCGGTCAGCCCGATGAACTGGGGAATTTATATTTGCAATTGGGCGGACCGCAACTACAAAATCGCGCAATCCCAGGGTATACACCCGAAGTAATTCCAGCAGGAGCCACCTCAACGAATCTCACACCTCCGATGAATACCGGACTTGGATTCTTGGATGCCGTTTCTGACGAAGACCTCATTGCCTTGTCCGATCCTGACGACCTAGATGGCGACGGTATAAGCGGTGTTCCCAATTGGATCAGTCCGCCAGATTATGTGCAGCTGCGCGAAGGGGCCATTGACGAAAACGGCAAGTACATTCACCGATTTGGAAAAAAAGCCGCGGCTTATGACCTCCTACATCAGTCGGTCAACGCGTACAACCAAGACATGGGGATCACGTCGACCTACGATCGCAAGGACACCTATACCGGTCTGAACATTGAACCCGAGGTAACCGACAACACCCTCAACGATCTAGTGTTCTACCTCAAAACACTCAAAGCCCCTTTACGACGCTCACCTGATGCGGCCAATGTCCTTCGCGGTGAGCTTCTGTTTGCCGACGTGCAATGTGCTTCTTGTCATATACCGACTATGCAAACCGCCTATTCGCCTATCGAAGCGCTTTCCGAAAAAGTGTTTCATCCATATACCGACCTGCTCTTGCACGACATGGGGCCGGGATTGGACGATGGGTATACCGAAGGCAATGCGTCAACAGCCGAGTGGAAAACACCGGCCCTCTGGGGATTGGGACTTGCTCCTATGTCTCAGGGAGGGGAATATTTCCTACTGCATGATGGAAGAGCCCGTAGTATTGAAGAAGCAATTCTTGCTCACGGTGGCGAAGCTGAGAATAGTCGGTCGATGTACGAGGCGCTATCAGCATCCGACAAAGAAGCGATTTTGGAATTTTTAGAATCTCTGTAAACATGGATCGAAAAGAATTCATCACGACTTGCGGACTGGCCTGTATGGGGACTTTGGTAACGGGAACATTACTCACAAGCTGCACGTCCATGAAGCGCGTCGATGGCACCATCACAGGTGATTACATCGCACTGAATCCAAAGGAGTTCGAGAAAATCAAGAAAGACAAGACTGTTTTCAGGGATTACATCATCGTCCAAAATAATTCACTGCGTTTCCCCATTTGCGTTTATCGCATAGAAGAAAATAACTACAGTGCGCTCGTCATGGAATGCACTCACCAAGGCCAAGAATTGACGGCTTATGGGGACAAATTGCACTGTTCATCACACGGTAGCGAATTCGATAAGATGGGCAATGTGACCAACGGACCGGCCTACGACCCATTGAAAACCTTGCCTGTGACAACGGAAGGAGGAATGCTCAGAATATCTATCAAATCGACATGAAAAATCTTATTGCCACAGGAATTTTCCTTTGTACAGCCCTACTTACAAGTGCTCAAATCGACTCCTCGCTTTTCAAAAGACAGGCCGTTGACACAACCAAAATGAGCTTGAGCATGGACGCCGTTTATAACCGTCCGTTTTTAGGAATAGGGAAATCGCCGGTATCTCTTGGTGGCTATGCCGAAGTGAACTGGCAATATATGGGAACCGATGGTGTGACCGACGGACATCAATTTCAAATGCGCCGACTTACCTTGTTTGTGGCCTCGACAATTGGAAAACGCATCAAGTTTCTGACGGAAATTGAACTTGAGGAAGGCGGGAAGGAAATAGCGATTGAATTTGCCGCTATCGATGTGGAGATGCACCCCTTGTTGAATTTGAGAGGTGGAATTGTGATGAATCCGATAGGGGCCTTTAACCAGAACCACGACGGTCCCAAATGGGAATTCACCGACCGACCGATTTCGGCTACACAAATGTTGCCGGCTACGTGGAGCAATGCAGGATTCGGGCTATTTGGCAAGACCTTTTCCGATCAATGGATGTTTGGCTACGAACTGTATCTCACGGGAGGATTTGACAACACGATCATCGACAACGAAGAGAACAAAACATTCTTACCTGCGGCCAAGGCCAACAGCGAGCGTTTTGAAGAATCGGCCAGTGGCACTCCCCTTTTCACGGGGAAAGTTGAAGTGCGACATAGCAAGATCGGAGAACTCGGATTGTCGTACATGGCTGGGGCTTACAATACCTTCTTGGACGATGGCATAGAAGTAGACAGCAAGCGCCGATTGGACGTATTCGCGGTCGATTTCAATACGAGTCTGCCCAAAATCAACACGACACTTACGGGTGAATTTGCTTGGGTTATGGTAGACGTTCCTTCCACCTACACGCAGCAGTACGGTGACAAGCAACTCGGCGGATTTGTGGACATCGTTCAACCGGTCGTAAAAAGGAGAATATTTGGTTGGGATGGAGCTGTCGTCAACGTGGCTTGTCGGCTTGAATACGTCGACTGGAACAAAGGTACTTTCACTGAAACGGGCGGGAATATCGCCGAGGATATCTGGAGTATTATGCCAGGAATTAGCTTTCGTCCGACTGGTCAGACCGTCATGCGCCTCAATTACCGGTATCAAGAGCAGCGCGACCTACTTGGCAACGATCCTGCTTTAACGGGTGGTTTTAGTTTTGGAATTTCTTCGTATTTCTAGGAAAAACGCATAACCAAAAAATGCCCTTGGGGTCGTACCCTCAAGCCCTACTGCAAAGATATTCGGTTGGCCGACATAAGTCGTTCATTAAGCGGTTAAAACGTTTAGAACGCTTAAATCTTTCTGCTGCGACACGATTTTGCCTATGAGCACTTGAATCGTCGACAATTCCATCTTTTATTTTCATCTCTGAGATTTGGCCATAAAAAAACCGATGGCAAACCGTTTTTAGTATTTCGGTCCACCATCGGCACATTAAGTATGAAGTTTTAGAATTTACTCGATTGTCACCGTGTAGCTTTTTACACGCTCGTTGACGAAATAAATCGTCTTACCACTTTGATCAGTTTCTTCGATCGCATAAGCAGTAACCTGAACAATACTTGCACCTCCTGAGATGGCAGCCATTTCATCGGCAGTAAAAGTATAGGACAACTGCGTTGCAGGAACCGTCACAAGGACGTCGCTCACTTGGTAGATCAAGCTATCGGCATCTGTAACATACCCGATAGAAACGGTATAGTCTGAAGAACTGTCGACAGTAGCATCTCCCGACAAAGCACCCATTGCTGGGAAGTCTATGGTAGTTGTGTAGTTGAAAGCAGGAACCCCGTTTCCACCAGCAACGGACCATGAAGGGTTGTCGGCAAAATCAATACCTAGATTATTTGGATCGGCAGCATTGTATGAAAACATGTGCAGGTATGAGTTGTTGTCTTGTAGTGTAAGTGCTTCAGACTCACATGATACAGCACCTGCATCTACAAATGTGCTCCAGTTGTCTTCCGTAAAGGCTGAAACTGCTGTTCCAATTTCGATATCGAATAACATACCACCAGCATCGTATGAAGTCGTGCTAATGACTGCGGCACAAATACCATCTCCGCCGTCAAACTGGAGGGCACTTGTATCCATGGTGTTTTCTTGGGTCGTCTCTTCTGGCTCTGGCTCCACTTCAGGAATCAAATCTTCCACACATGAGGTAAGTCCTAGAGCTAGGGTTATCAAAGCTGCAAAGGCGAATCGGCTGTTTTTTCTTGATTGTAACATCGTAATAATTTTTTAGGTTGAAATACGATGCAAAGTTGGGAAGAAGCTATATTTCAGGGTATAGGGCATTTGTCGTATTTGTGTACGGGAATCTACGTACTGATGTGCGTCCAATGACGGATCCTGAACAGATGTGCGACCTATACAGGGTCGGGGGGAGTGAGGGGGGCGAGATGCTAGTTTTCGAGTACTGTTTCCAAGAGAGGACAATCGAATAAGGCGCCTGGAGAAACTACCTTTTCGTCCCAGGGGATTTTTTTGCCGTAGCGTTCTTTGACGATACGGCTTACGATCGGACTGGTCAGATCGAAGTCCCGCAGTTCTTGTAAGGCGCAGAGGTCCAGCCCTGCCCCACGGCTGTAAAGTTTCCATACTAGTTCCGAGCAATAGATGCGCGAGTCGTCCCACTCGAAGGTAATGTCGTAGTTCTTACCGATCCAAGATTCTCCTAGATTTTTCATTTTACTCAATTCTCGTGGGTTGAGATGCTCTCCTCGATCGACTAATCGCTTCACGACATAATGATGATCATCCCCATGGGTAATCCATACATCCAGGGGAGTCACTTTAACGGGTTGCACGGCTTCTAGGACATAGACTTCGCCATCTTCTAGAAAGATCATGCCGCAATGCGAGTATTTCGAATTGGTGGCGATTTGGATGGCTGCACTTTGTCCCGACATCGACGACTGGAAGATGATATCGCCATCCATGAACTGCGAAGTTGCCTTTTCAATTTTCAAAGAAGTCGCCTGGATCGCGATCCATCCTATGAAGAGAGCAATGGAAAACACGGTGAGTGCTTTGAGGATATTTGAATTCATGCAAAAGGGGGTTGGTTGTACATAAAACGTTGGCCGAATTCGAATAGTACTCCAGAACTGAATTCCAGTCTAATTTCCTACTTAGCCCCCCTGCCCCTCGGTCATCGAGCAGAGCGATAGTCAGGAATTTTCCATTGGCCTATAGTCTAACATCGCGGTGCCGAAATAAAAAATGCGGAACAACTTTCGTCATTCCGCATTCAATATCATTTGGCCGATGGCCTAGAAGATTTCTTACTTCGTAATGACAATACGCTCGCTGTATAGCTTGGCGTTGTCTTGCTTGAGAACTACTACGTATGTTCCCGCATTGATTCCCGCTGTCGAAACGCTCTCTTGTGTCGACCGAATGTTGGCCGTTTTTACTGTGCGTCCGTTCAAATCTAGAATTTCTAGTGTTCCTCCTTTGACCGAGGCTGGCACATTTACGTTGATGGCAGATCCTTGAATTACAGGGTTGGGATACACGCTGATTTCACGAGCGGCAATGGCCTTCTCCTCGTCAAATTTCTCCATGCCTGCCACTGAGAAAGTATCAGTAAGCTTCTTCACCTGCTTGAGGTCGATTTCTCCCCAAACTGTTGCGATCCCGAATTCTTTTTCTCCTCGGGCGATCACCAAAAGCTCGGCGATCACTCCATTGTCTTCTCGCACATAGAATACGGCATTTCCATCTTTGTCATCGACCGTCATCAACACTTCAAAGTCGCTTCCTGGTCGCGATGTGGCGTCTTCAAATAGGGCCACTGCATTTTCTGTCGATTCAGTTCCTATGAGCGTCAATCCTTCGATATCGCCTATGGCATCAAGTAGGGCTTGCTCTTCGGCATCGGCTCCTTCAAGCTCCAATGTCATTTCGAACATCTTGCTGGTCACGTTGACTTTGGTAAAATCTTCCTGTGACTCAAAATCAGAGAAATACTGGGTAATGGCGTTGTTTTGTCCGAATGAGACCATCGATACGGCGGCCATCATACATGTGATTGCTATTTTTTTCATGGTGATACTTTTATTTAAATCGGTTTGTCATCCGGAGCAAAACCCCGAAAGATGAATTTTGTTTTTGGTATTATGCAGGGAAGACGACACGCTTTCATGCTTGTTACAGACAATCAGGATTTTAACATCTCTTGACCATTTGCGCTTGTCGCTATACCTATTAATGCCTTTACAAACCTAAATTTTCAATAATCTCATCCACACGTTTCTCTGTCGCCCTCAATCGCTCGCTGCACATCTTGAGTAAAACCGATGCTCGTTCAACTTTCTCGGCGAGTACGTCAACCGAAATTTCGTCGTTTTCGAGCTGACCTAAAATCTCCTCGAGTTCGAGTGCTGCCGCTTCGTATGTTATCGCAGTTTTCTTTGCCATTTTTCTCCTGTACCTTTGTATTCAACGTAAAAAACCTTCTTGTGAATCTTCACTTCAAGGATGTCTCCCTCTTTCAATTTCGTGCGCGCCCTTACCAACTTATTTTCGAATTGGATAATGCCGAATCCGCGTTTTAGGGTGTTTTCCGGGCGTACGCTTTCGATGAGTACTTCCAAATTTACCAATCCTTGCTTCTTCTTCGACAAATAACTGTGCCAACTCTGCTTCACGCGCAATTTCCTCATGCGAATTTCATGCTCCTCTCCCTGCAAAATGGCGTGCACCTGTCCTTTCATCCTCTGGGCGGCGTATTGTAGTTCGTTTTGCTTCGGTCGAATAATATTGGCCGTCGCATTTTTCACTGTTCCCAGTCCGTCCTTCAGTAACGACTTCTCTTGCTGCAACAGGTTTTGGGTGGCTCGAATAATACTTTGCGCGTTGAGTTGCATGTCTCCTTTTCGCTCGCGGGTATACGAGGTAGCCCTATTCGTAAGCTTGTTGGCATTCACTTCTAGTTTGTGGGTTCTTGAGCTTAAAAGCAAATGAAAACGTGCATGGATACGACTATAGACCTCTCGTACTTTCCCTTCATAGGTGGCCGTGCGCTCGACCAGGTAGGCGCCTACGGCCGAAGGTGTTTTTAACATCGTATGAGCCACCAAATCCGCAACGCTTACATCCTGCTCGTGCCCAATACCTGTAATGACTGGCTTGGGATGCAGTGCAATGGCTTTGGCTATGGCGTAAGAGTTGAATAAATCCAAGTCCAACTTCGAACCTCCGCCACGAATGAGCACGATGGCATCGGCATTTAGTTTTAGGGATTCTTTGAGGCGTTTGACTATCTGATCTTCTGCTGCGGCTCCCTGAACCAAGGTCGTGAGCAATTCGATTTCAAAGATATAGCCGTACTGATTGGCCAGCAATTGCTTCTCAAAATCGCCGTAACCCGCCGAATCGTGAGCGCCGATGACAACTACGCGCTTGACCACTTGGGGAAGGATGTGTTGTTTATTCAATCCAATCAGTCCCTCTTTGGTTAGTCGGTCAATGGTCTCCTGCCTCTTCCTCTCCAACTCACCCAATGAAAATGATAAATCGACTTCATGGATCAACAACTTGATACCGTACACACGGTGGTAAGTCACCTCGGCCACGCATAGAATCTCGCTTCCCTTCTTGAGGACATTTTGAAACTCTTCACCCAAAGCGTATTTGATTTCTTCTAAGGCATTGCGCCAAATGGAGGCACTGGCTCGCGCAAGGACTGTCCCATGTTCGTTCTCAACTAGTTCCAAATAGGCATGTCCGGAAGACGGAAAATTCACTGAGGCGATTTCGGTTCGCAACCAGAATCGCTTGCCGCCAATGTGCTGACTTAAAATCTGACCAATGTGTTCATTGACTCGCGAAAGGGATACTATCTTTTCTTCAGCTACGGGCATGCCCTGCAATATTACGAAGAAGCAAAGGCAGAAATACCCCTAAAGCGTGAAGTCTTTGTATAGCTTTTCTACATTTGCGCATAGCAAACCAAGTCCTATGAAACTATATCCCATTCACACAGGAAATTTCAAGCTCGACGGAGGTGCCATGTTTGGCGTCGTGCCAAAAACACTTTGGCAGAAAACCAATCCGCCAGACGAGAAAAACATGTGCGACTGGGCGATGCGAAGTCTCTTGATTGAGGATGGAAACCGACTGATGCTCATCGATTGTGGAATTGGGAACAAACAAAGCGAGAAGTTTTTCAGTCACTACTACTTGCACGGAGAGCACACGATGGACAGTTCGCTCCAAGCCCTCGGCTTTCACCGCGACGACATTACCGATATCTTTTTGACGCACTTGCACTTCGACCATTGTGGTGGTGCCATTGAGAGAAATGGTGAGGGGAAGTTCAGACCAGCATTTGCGCATGCTAAATTCTGGAGCAATAAAAACCACTGGAAATGGGCAACGGAACCCAATGCGCGCGAAAAAGCTTCCTTCCTTACCGAGAATATTCAACCGATTGAAGAAAGTGGTCAGCTTAACTGGATTGCACGGGACAGCGGCGTATACACCAAGGAGGCATTTCCGAATATTGACGTTTTTTTTGCCGACGGTCATACGGAAAGTCAGATGATTCCGCATATCAAGTACAAGGGAAAAACGCTGGTATTCATGGCCGATTTATTGCCTTCGACCGGACATATTCCTTTGCCTTATGTGATGGGTTACGATACGCGTCCGCTGCTCACATTGGATGAAAAAGGAAAATTTTTGCAACGTGCGGCTGATGAGGAATTTGTACTTTTCCTCGAACATGATGCAGTGAACGAATGCTGCACCGTTGAGCACACTGAAAAAGGCGTGCGATTGAAAGATTCATTTAGTTTTAGTTCATGCTTCGGAGCTTAGTCTGCATTTTCTTCTTGATTACCACCCTTCCTGTGTGCGCACAACTGAGCGCTTACGAAAACGAGAGCCTCCAATTTGTGCTGGACTTCAAAGAGGGAGTTGTACTGGTTCCTATTGACCGCATAGAAGCGGGCATCAAACAAAACAGTGTGGAATCCAGTCGGAAAGAAGAGTCTAACCTCGCGATTTTCAACGCCTTTAAATCTTCAGGCATATCGGAGTACTACTTCTTCTACAAGGAGAATTTGGCGTACATTAAAAAGCGTGAGTTCGAGGGCAAATTAATGGGGCTTTCCTTGCAACCGGTTGACATCGCTTCGCTTGCGACCAAGGAGATTTTCCTGATCTCCTTTTTGGAACCGGGACACTTATCTTATCCTGAGGTGCGGACCTTCAAGACGACCAAATCGGGGTTCAAAGCAGACATTCGTGAAATGGAATCGGGCTCATACCCCAAACTTGAATCACAGGCATACCTACGTTCTATCCACTCCACCTATTCGAAGGAGCGGTACCAGGGGATTGAGTCGGCCAATGCGCGCTTGAATAGCTTATTGGACCAAGGAACGCAAGCATGGCAGCAAGCGTTGAATTCCGAAAATGGGGTGGAACAGCTCAACTATCGCTTGCCTGTTGATGGCGACGAGTTCAACCGTGATTTTGGTCGGTTTTTAGTGATGGAATTACGCCGACTGGATGCTCAACGGGTTGAATTGTCGAAGAAAAAATTTGCCTACTGCCATCCAAAATATGAGGCGCGTATTTATCCAGAACTTTCGCAATGGGTAACCATGGAGCGCGCTGTTGCTGAAATCGAAAGGCAGATAGACGAACAATTGGAGAAGTACAAGAAGGTTATAGAATCGCGTGCGAAGAACAAGAAATAGATCAGCGCGCATTGACTTGTATCGCTAGGGCAATCACCTCTCGAATATCCTCTACCGGAATATCTTCGTTGGGATTCACGCGGAAAATCTTCATTCTCTTGCGATCACCTTGTTCCAAACGGGGGTGGTCAATCACACCTCCATTGGCAATGCCGATATAGGGCTCTTGGGTCTTTTTATCTTTCCACAAATAGGCGAGCATCTTTCCTTTGTAATAGAAAAATGGTAGGCGATACTTCCACTCTGGCGTGATATTATCATCGATAGAAAGCAAAACATCGCGCAGAGCCATCATGCAGCCTTGCGTGGGCTCTTCCAAGTTGAGGTAGAATTGGTCGAGATCGTTGATCATGATGCTAATTCAGACCTTTTAGAATTCGTTTTACAAGTCCTGGTCCTTCGTAGATGAATCCGGTGTAGACCTGCACTAGCGTCGCACCTGCATCGAGTTTTTCTTGTGCATCTTTGGCACAGTGAATCCCTCCAACTCCGATAATGGGGAACTTACCCGCACTTTTTTCGTGAATGTATCGAATGACCTCGGTAGCGCGATTTGTAACGGGCTTACCGCTCAGTCCGCCAGCGCCAATTTCTTCCACTGTCTTTTCCGGAGTCGTGAGTTTGCTTCGGTCGATCGTTGTATTGGTCGCAATCAATCCCGCAATGCCTGATTCAAGTACGATTTCGACGATATCATCCAATTGAGAGGCGTTGAGGTCGGGCGCAATTTTGAGCAAGATCGGTCGGGGAGTTGGGTGGACTTGGTTCTTTTTTTGCAGTGCGCCAAGGAGTTCGAGGAGGGGGCCTTTTTCTTGTAGCTCACGCAAATTGGGGGTATTGGGCGAACTCACATTCACTACGAAATAATCAACGACATCTACTAGGTCGTCGTAGCAAAGCAAGTAATCGTTGAGGGCCTGGTCGTTGGGGGTGACTTTGTTCTTTCCGATGTTTCCTCCAATGAGGACTTTTGGTGCCGATTTTCTGAGTCGCTCGGCTGCTGCTTTGGCGCCACCGTTATTAAAACCCATGCGGTTGATGAGCGCTTGATCGGCAGGCAGTCTGAATAATCGCGGAAGCTCATTTCCTGGTTGCGCGACAGGCGTAACCGTTCCAATTTCGATAAAACCGAATCCGAAATTGGCCAATTCGTTAAAAAGCTTGGCATCTTTATCAAACCCAGCGGCCAGTCCGACAGGATTTGGAAACTTCAATCCGAACACTTCTCGCTCCAATTTTGGCTTCTTGACTACATAGACTGCGCGCGCCATTGCTGCCATTCCGGGAAGGCTAAAAGCCAGTTTTAAGCTTTTGAAAACGAAATGGTGAATTTTCTCGGGGTCGAAGAGAAAGAAAATGGGCTTGACGACAGACTTGTATAACACGGAAAGTGAATTGTTTAGCTTTTAAAAGTGGTGCAAAGATACCTAGCAGAAGGCATTCCTGCGCACTCGTTGAAAACTTTGTTGATAGCCAGTTCAGAATGGGTCGATGCCAAGCCGCAATGCCCGTTATCTTTGAAAAGCAAGAACCATTGCCACATCCATAATTATGTTTGGATTCTTAGGAAAGAAAAAGCTTACCGACAATCAGGTCGCTAACATATTCGTTAACACCACATTAGAAGCCGTTGAAAACGGGTGGCCGGTAGTTGCTGACTTCATTCAAGACAGTCCGGAATTCGTTCAAACCCCTTGCATTGACCGGGAAGATTACGGAAAATTTCTCATGATTGTGGTCGCGGCGAACTTCAGTTATATTCCAGAGCATTTTGAATCGGGTCATGACAAGGAGATTCTTCGGTTGTGTGTTCAGAAATTTGCAACCGTATTCGATTTGGAGGCTGAGCAATTTGCCCGAAAAGTCAAAGATTACCGTGAGTTTCTTTCACGTATAAACATGCCTTCGAAGAACATGCTGTATGCGATGGCGAAAGGGGTCTTTCACAAGTACGACTTGAACGAATATCAAGACGAGTATTTCAGCAATATGCGCACTCCGAATCCTATTTTCTTGAAGAACCTCGACGAGGTCATGCGCAATTATCTTTGGGACTGGAAGGCTTTTCAGGATAAGTATAAGTTGAAGGAGGCTGCTGCGGCGGAGTAGTCCTTTTATATGGATATCAAGCTTACTTACTAAGTTTCTTCGCTTTCCTCAATTCTTTGGCTTTTTTATCGCCTACTAGCTTACCAATATCTATTGAAGGTAATAGATAAGTGCCTAGTTGACCATAACTCGTGATGTCACGCAGGTATCCACGAATGCTACTTAGCATAATGTTGACCGCACTGAACATACTTAGATTATGTTTCAGTTGTTCACTCATCTCCACAGCAGGATCAATCTCGAACATACCTCTTGAGATCACCTGAATTACATATCCAAATTTGGGAGATTTCACTCTGTTCACCTTCACTTGCATATCGATGTGGAATCCTATTTCATCCAAATAATGATGATAATCAATCTCTATAGGAAGCTCGTCTAGTAATTCAGCTACAGTTTTACTTTCATCTATACCTTTATCATCCAGATGAGCGCTCATCTCTGAAAAATTCACGTCAAATGCCCTTAGAAATAATGGGGATTTCTCTGCTTTCATTAGGCTGCGCTTACGCCAGATTCAGACATACAAGGATCAAAGTCAATAGTTCCATAATCCATCTCGTTCTTTTTTCCATCCATTGCTCCTATGCGGACATCATAGCGCATGATATTAACAAATTCATAAGGTGCCGCGGCAAAGCAGTGCATTTTCATATTCAATGCTCTTTGCATCTTCGCTAATAAAAGCAAGTTCATGCGCTTGTTTGAACTAAACAGCTGAGTAATATAGCTTTTAGAAGTTCCCAAGGCGTCAGCCAAATCCTTTTTGCTCATGTCCTGATCTTGCATTAAACGGTCAATCTCATCAAGTATGCGCAAATGGATAAGATCCGCTTCAATCTCAAGTTCTTCAACGCTGCTTTTGGGAAGCATTAACTCCTTTATTTCTTCTGCTTTACTTTTCTTCTTGATAATCATAGCTGCTTACTTTTTCCATTAACAATAATTGCTTTGGTGGTATAGTATTGCTTTTTTTTCCTTGGAAGAGACCTCCGATTATGACCACTCGCTTTTTCGTGCCATCAATATCTTGTACTTTGCAAATCAATCGATCATTGATCCTGCGACCACTGATCGTAATTTTGATTTCCAGATATAAATGTCTGCCACCCTGGAATTAGGACTTTCCTTTTCGAAATACTCTTTTCTCCAGTGCCCCTCTTCGATATAGGACCGCTTCTTGGCGATATCTTTCTGTATTCGATCATGTGATTTGAGATAACTCATGTACTCGTCAATAAACACAGTGTCAACAGCAATCTGGTGACCCTCCTTATTAAGTACAATATATTTTCTCTTCACAAAGTTAAGCTATTAGTTAACCACCTGCAAATATGGTTGTTGTTTTTCAAATTGATAATACCCCAGTTGTGTAATTTTTAACAGTTTAATCACTCAAGTGCCTCACCTAAAGTCCCAAGAAGACATCCTCAAGTCAAAATCTCCTTAACCAGTAGACAATCAATATTCGTGTATTTCATGCATTGTATGTTCGCCATTCTTGAAATTCAATAGAATCTCATCGACTTTCTATACTTAATCGGCCACAACTATGCGACGAATACCATTTTTTTCCACCTTCAAGAAATAAATCCCTGGCTCTAGTCTTGAAACCGAAATCCAACCATTCACGATTGTTCCCTTTTGCTGAATACTGCCATTCATCGTAGTAATCTGGTAGGCAGCATCGGCGTCAACTTTACCGATAAACAAATTGTCTGTCGTAGGATTGGGAAACACAATTAACCGACTCGACAATTCCTCTACCGAAGTAATCACCGACAAAGCCCCACTCCATTCCACACTGCAACCAGCCATATCGGTTACAGTGAGCGAGTACTCCCCACCATCACACAGACCTATTAGATCACTTGTATTGTCGGCGATCGATTCCCCATTCATTTCCCAAGCATAGATAAGCGGCTCAAAGGCCGAGACTACTTCTAGATTGATGATACCATTGCACTCTCCCTCGGTGACGTCCACGATTTGGATTTCTTCGATGGTCGTTGGCGGTAGGCTGATAAATTGAATCGTATCCGAACAGCCCCAGCAACCATTGGTTCCCTGAGCGCAGTACCAGAATGCGTCGCTTGAGATAACATCAAGCTCGTAGGCCGTACTTCCATCCGACCATTCAATCGTTTGCCACGACGTATCGGCCAGCAAGGTTGTGGAGAACAGTGAATCGGCGCAAAAGACTGTTGTTCCGTCGTAGGACAATTCGGGACTGGGAGCTGGAAGCATTTGGACTTGGACGAGGTTGGACTGACTGCCACATCCATATTCATTCGTAACGTCTACGGCAAAATATCCTGCGGCCGTGACTACGATTGACTGTGTGGTGGGTCCTGAATTCCAGTCGTATTCATCAAATGTTTGCGTCGATAAGACAACCGAATCACCCGGACAAAGGGTTGTTGAGCCCTCAATGATAATCGTCGGATCTGGGTCGGGATAAACAGCGACGTTGGCCGTATCCGATCTCGCGCTGCAGCCTGTTTCCAGATCGAAAACCGTCAGAAAAATCTCTGAAGACTCGTTGACAAAAATGGTATTCTCTTCTTCTCCCGTGCTCCACAAGTATTGATCGTAGGTACCGACGGCCGTGATTTGTGTAGCACTTCCGTCACACAATTCGATAAGTCCTTGCGCGTTGATAGCAACCGATTCTATGCCCTGTACCAGGTATTGGGCACTCGTAGTACCCGTGCATCCTTCGACGTTCTCGACGAATAGCTCCACCGACAAGCCGCCGAGTTCGGAAGTCACAATGACCACTGAATCCGCATCATTGATCTGCGAATCTTCGATGGTCCATGTCCACGAATCAGCATCGACGCTTTGGTTGTACAGGACAATGGTATCACCTGAACAGATCGTACCAGTGGGTGAACCCGACCAACTTGCCGAGATCGTACAGTCTCCCATTTGCGCGCATGCGCCCACCATAAAAAAGAGACCTAGGCTCGTCAAAAGGCCTTTCACTACTGACAGTTTAAGCAAAGAACCTTTCATGAAAATATTGATTTAAGAAAAGCTTGGACTCACTACCAAATCTTTGGAACCGCGCGTCCAAGTGTAGAATCCTTCGCCGCTTTTTGCGCCCAACTTGCCAGCTGTAACCATGTTGACCAAGAGCGGACAAGGGGCATATTTTGGATTACCAAAGCCGTCGTGCATCACGTGGAGGATACTGAGGCACACGTCCAAACCAATGAAATCGGCCAATTGAAGTGGACCCATCGGATGCGCCATTCCAAGCTTCATTACCGTGTCGATTTCGGCTACTCCTGCCACTCCTTCATGCAGCGTAATAATCGCTTCGTTGATCATAGGCATCAGGATACGATTGGCTACAAAACCAGGGTAATCGTTTACCTCAACAGGAACTTTTCCGAGCTTTTTACTCATCTCCATAACACGATTGGTCACCTCGTCTGACGTCGCATATCCACGAATCACCTCGACCAATTTCATAACCGGCACAGGATTCATAAAGTGCATTCCAATCACCTTGTCTGGTCGGCCCGTAACCGCGGCCACTTTCGTAATCGATATTGAAGAAGTATTGGTTGCTAGGATGGCATCTGCAGGGGCAGCTTTGTCCATATCGCCGAAAATACGCAGTTTCAGATCCACGTTCTCGGTTGCGGCTTCTACGACCAAATCGGCCTGAGCAGCTCCTTCGGCGAGTGAAGTATATGTTTTGATATTGGCTAGGGCCGAGTTCTTCGTGGCTTCATCGATCTTCTCCTTGCTCACCATGCGGTCCAAGTTCTTGGTAATAGTCGCCACAGCTCGATCGAGTTGCTCCTGACTGATATCCACTAGTGATACATTAAATCCACTTTGAGCGAATACGTGCGCAATGCCATTCCCCATTGTTCCCGCACCAATAACAGTAATATTCTTCATCTTCATCAATTATTTAGGATCGCGAAAATAGGAAGAATGCCTTGGAGAATCAGCATTCTTTGATAAAACTCAGTGGCCTTACTTCTTGACAATCTTGGTTTCACCCAATCCGTCGACTCGCAAAATGTAGATTCCACTTTCCAAAAACGAGGTATCGATATTCATTTGTCGGCCCTCAACCTGCTTAGCAAACACCTCTCTTCCCGACAAGTCATACATGCCCACTAATGCGTCATCGGCCCAATTTCCTTTGATGGTCAGTTGGTGATCAACTGGATTGGGGGCTACCGTAAATTGCACGGCACCAAGTTCTTCGACTGCGACACCATATCCTTCCAAAAGACCTGGACGAAACAATTCGATGTTGGTCCGCATCATGTTGATCTGCTCATACGTAAACATGTTGTAGCACTCCCCTTCGTTATAATCCATAAAATTTTCGATCATATCGGGCAAATCTCCCTCACCATCGTCGCATGTATTCTTGGTGTAATCACAGATGAAATTGGTTGAAGTCGCCGCGTTGGGCGTGTCCTCCAGTCCGTCATCTTCGGCGCAACCATCGAAAAAGCCATCGGCCCAAATGTGGCGCAGACCTAAATAATGACCTACTTCGTGTGTTGCTGTTCTGCCGCGTTCATTGCCTTCAAGATTATCGTCTAGCCCCTGCGGATTGTTTCTACCTACTGTTGCATAATGCAGTACAACTCCTTCCAAACCTGGGCTCGGCGCCGAGTTTCCTGCTGGCCAATTGGGAGCTCCTTCAGGCGGATAAGCATAACCGAATATTTGTCCCCAAATAGATTCTTCCAAATTGCACACCCATATATTTAGGTAATGCTCTGTATCCCAGGCATCGGCTCCATTGGTCGACGAAGATTTTACGGCATCCAACGTTGAGAAGTCGAAGAGGTTCAATGCAAAGCCTGAAACGGCCGACTCCACTCGGTCGATACCATTGGTCGGATTCCCATCTGGATCAACTTCGGCCAGGAAGAATTCGATTTCGGCATCGGCTGCTACATCGAGAAATTCCGTTCGCGTGAGAGAAGCATCGGCATTTAATCGTCGGTAATCTTCGTTGAGAACGTCTAATTGTGAAAAAATGACAGAATCATGGAGATTCTGGTATTCCTGGTTCCAGACCACGTGAAAAACAACAGGGATTTGGATAATGTCTTCGGTTCTATGGGTTTCCATGTGGCGCTCTAGCGCATATCTATAGGCCTCGTTCCAGCGAACCGCCTTGCCATCTTGTTCGGCTTCCAGGAGCAAATCAAATCCGCAACCAACGTGTTGTTGGGCCGACAAATTCATAGCAAAAAACAAAATCGGGAGTAATAGTAATTTTCTCATAATGGTAGATTGGGGAGGAAAGATACGGGATTGTTCGTTTTGAATTCACATTACTTCGCATATTTGTAACTCACGAATTAGCATTTGTACCCATCGAACCCATGAAAGAAAATCAAGGCAGTGACATCACTCCTGTGCACTGGAAGGAAAGGCTGCATGAAATCATCTTCGAGGCCGACACCAAGGCTGGGAAGCGATTTGATATTTTCATCTTCTGGGCGATCATAATCAGCGTGGTCGTTGTTATGCTGGAAAGCGTGGACCACATTCGGCAAGAACATGGTAAGTTGCTATTTGTGGTAGAATGGATCTTTACCATCATTTTCACCCTTGAGTACATTGCTCGAATCCTCACGGTAAATAGGCCCTTGAAGTATGTGTTCAGCTTCTTCGGAATAGTAGATTTATTATCAATACTCCCTGCGTTTATCGGTTTGTATCACACCCAATCGGCTTCTTTACGGATCATCAGAATTCTTCGCCTGATGCGAATATTCAGGGTCCTCAAATTGTTTGCATTTTCTAAACAAGCCCGAGCGCTCAGCAATGCCTTGGCTTCCAGTTGGCAAAAGATTACTGTTTTCTTGATGAGCGTCTTGCTCATTGTTGTCATTTTGGGGACGATCATGTATATCATCGAAACTCCGGAGTCTGGTTTTACATCAATTCCACGAAGCATCTATTGGGCAATTGTTACGCTCACAACTGTTGGGTATGGAGATATAACCCCGGTTTCGGCCCTCGGACAAACAGTAGCATCTCTTGTGATGATATTGGGTTACGCCATTATTGCCGTGCCCACAGGTATCGTATCAGCAGAAGTCATACGTGGAAGTGAGATTAAGCGTACCAATACACAAGCTTGTAAGTCATGCAGCCGAGAAGGACATGCCGATGACGCCAAGTTTTGTCGTTTTTGTGGTGAGATGCTATAACATGGTGTTGCCAATAAAAGTCGCTTGTGTCCGATTCGATACGTCCAACTTCAAGTACAAGGACTTCAAATGAGTTTTTACCGTGTTGACAGATATTTCCAGTTCCTTGGCAATTTCGTCATTCGTTTTTCCCAGTCTTAAAAGTAATAGTATTTGCCGCTGTCGCTGTGTAAGTTCGCTTAGATTCTTAGCCATTCTGCAGATTGTTTACGGCAAGTAGCACATAAAACAGGAATAGCCGTTCACCCGCTTGGGTGATTTTCAATCAAGTTTGTCTGGATCAAGCCTTCGGCAAATGTAATTTCTCATCCTTTGGCGACCTTGGTGCGAGAATATCCAATTCAACTCTTATATTAGCGTATCACATTGGTTGACCAATCAGTATTTGTCGACTCTAAAATCAAGAAATCAAGCAACCAAGGACCGATTAAGCCTTGGCATTTTTACAATCGACTTCCATGAATATTCCTACACGACTATTTGACTTCCCTTATTATCAACTCGAGCATTTTCCAATGGAAATCTCCATGACTTCTAAAGTCGACGGTGAATGGAAACCCTACTCGACTCAATCGCTTATTGATCATGCCAATATGATCTCTAGAGGATTGCTGGAACTAGGCGTGAAAGCCGGAGAAAAAATAGCCCTTATTTCGCACAACAACCGCTGCGAATGGAATATCATGGACATCGGGACTTTGCAAATTGGCGCCATAGATGTCCCCATTTATCCGACGATGAGCGCCGAAGATTTCAAGTATATCTTGAATCACTCAGAGTCCAAGTTTTGCTTCGTAAGCAATGCCGATCTGGCAGAAAAGGTGAATAGCGTGAAAGATCAAATTCCAAGCTTGGAAGCTGTTTTTACTTTTGAGAAGGTGGGCGGACAAAGAAACTGGCAGGAGGTTCTTGATTTAGGGAAAAGCGACGCGCGACAAGCGGAAGTTCAAGCGGCGATGGACAATGTCAAAGCCAAGGATTTAGCGACACTTATTTACACTTCAGGGACGACAGGATTGCCAAAAGGCGTGATGCTCTCCCACGAAAACATAGCGAGCAACGCAGTACATTCTTCCGAACGACTGCCGCATTTTGAGGCTGGCAATTCACGCACATTGAGTTTCCTTCCGGTGTGCCATATTTTCGAGCGCATGATGCATTACCTCTACATGTATTCTGGGGTTAGAATCTACTTTGGAGAGAGCCTTGAGACGATCAAGGAGGATCTCGCACTCGCTCAACCACACGCTTTTTCCGCTGTTCCTCGTCTGCTAGAAAAATTCTACGACGGCATCGTGGCCAAAGGATCGGCTGCGGGAGGAGTTAAGAAAGGATTGTTCATGTGGGCAGTGGGCCTTGCCCTGAGGTGGGAGCCCGACGGAAAAAATGGCGCGTGGTATGAATTTCAACTCAAGATTGCGCGCAAACTGGTATTCTCGAAAGTGAAAGCCGCTTTGGGTCTCACGGAAATTGGCGCGGTGGCCTCTGGAAGTGCTGCCCTGCAACCGAGATTGGCGAGGTTTTTCAATGGTGCCGACATCCCCGTTTACGAAGGCTATGGCCTCACTGAAACGTCGCCCGTAATGACTGTGAACACATTGAATAAGCCGCATATGCTTCGCCCTGGATATGTGGGAAAAACCATTACCAATTGCGAAGTTAAGATTGCCGAGGACGGCGAGATCCTGTGCAAAGGTCCGAACATTATGATCGGTTACTACAAAGACCAAGAAAAGACCGATGAGGTCCTAAAGAATGGTTGGTTCCATACGGGTGACATTGGAGTTGTCGAAGATGGTTTCCTCAAGATCACCGACCGCAAAAAGGAAATTTTCAAGACCAGTGGCGGTAAATACGTCGCACCTCAACTTATCGAAAACTCGCTCAAAGCTTCACCTCTAATCGAGCAATGCATTGTCATTGGGGAGTCTCAACGTTTCCCAGCGGCCCTCATTGTTCCTTCATTTGACGGTCTGCGCACCTGGTGCAAAAAGCACAACATAAGCTACACGACCGATGCCGAGATGATCACCAATGAGAAGGTAAAGGCACGTATCTGGAGAGATGTGGAGGCCACAAATAAGGGTTTTGGAAAATGGGAACAGGTCAAAGAAATCCGCATATTACCTGCATTGTTCACCATCGACGGCGGCGAGCTCACTCCTACTTTGAAGTTGAAGAGAAAGCCTATCATGGCCAAGTACGCAGCTTTGGTGGATGAAATTTATGCCTACGATCCCACCGATAATAGCTAGGAAGCTCAGCAATAAATGCAAATGAATAACTACAGCTCGTAGGCCATCAGCTTATGGGGTCCGATTTGCGGCACCTCGTACCAGTCTGACAAAATTTCGAACCCTAGTTTTTCATAGAACCCAAGAGCTACTTTGCGCGCGTCGCACCACAGTACGTCGTAGCCCTTTTCCTGCAAATAAGCGATGGCAAATAATACGACTGCTCGGCCGGCTCCTTCCCCACGAAAATCGGGATCGGAGGCCATGGCACGCAAGCGATATTGCTTTTTGTGGGGTAGATTCTGGTTGTCCATTTGAAACAAGGATGCAATGCTTATCAGTCGGCCGGCTTGAAAAGCGCCTATATGTACCGCGTCACTCCTGTTGTCAATATCTATGACACACGATTCCACATTTGCCTTGTGCGGCCAAAGAACCTTGAACCTCAGCGGCCTTGTTTCAATACTATCGATAATTCTTACTTCCATTATTCGAAAAAGTCGTCCAAATCACGGCGGTCTTTCTTGGTCGGTCGGCCCAATCTATTCCTATCGGTTTGTTTCTGTGCGAGCTGAAGTAACTTGTAGCGCTCCAATTCTTCGGGCGTCGTGCGTTCTATGGCGAAATCGGCGACAAGCTTGGGACCAACACGGTTTTTTGGAATGTCCAATACTTCCCAACTAAATTGAATCGGGCCTTTTCGGATATGGATGACATCGCCACATTTTACGGTATTGGCGGCTTTTAATTTGGCGTCTTTGATGGACACTTTGCCTGCTTTGCACGCCGCGGCCGAGACCGACCTTGTTTTAAAAACCCGAATACACCACAAATACTTATCTACCCGCATAACGCAAAAGTACGGATCACCATTCAATAATGATTCCTATCGATGGCAAGCGCGCACCACTTGAGGTTTCAATGTAGTTGACTTGGTAAAAACCGGGGTTATTCGGGTCTTCTATTGGGTCACCCGAGTCGTCACGCAACACGTCGAGGTATGGCGGGAGCTGACTTACATTGTTGTAGATATTCTGGACATCGAGAAAAACGTCCAAAGACCATTTTTTGAAGTACCACTTCTTGTCTAGGCGAATGTCCAATTGGTGATTGGCGCCAAGTCGTTGCGAATTCAAGCGATTGTAGTCGAGCAAGCCCGACCGATTGGCCTCCCAGCTGGCTATGGCTATTGAATTTTGCTCGTCGTATGGCGTAGTTGGCAAGCCCCCAGAGTACAAGAAACGTGCTCCCAATTCCCAGTTGTACTTGAACTTTTTACCTGCGGTCACCGATACCAAGTGCTGACTGTCCCACGAGCTCGAAATGAGATCGCCTTGTCCATCGCCAAATTCACTGCGTACGTAGGTGTAGGCCAAAATTCCGTAGAAGCCCTTGAACAATCGCTGTTGAACTAGGAACTCGAGGCCATAAGCCAGACCTTCCGAAGAACTTGAAACGGCTTCATTTCCGATGACACCGAAATCGGCCCCGAGATTGGCCAGACTGATTTGTTTGTCGATCGAGAAAGGGTAATCGGCATAATCCTTCCAAAATCCTTCGAGCGAGACGACTGTATTCCACTTAGCCACGTCGTAGCGCAAACCGGTTGAGTAATGTGTGCATTCTATGTATTTGATTCCGTTGCTAGCGTTGACCAACTCTCCTCCTTGACGGTATCCAAGGATGGTGTAGGACGGACGTTGGTGGTAAAGTCCCACGCTCGAATTCCAACTCAAATTGGGTGTCAGCTGCCACTTGGCCGAAACACGTGGCGAGAATTGCTCAAGTGGATTGCTCATACTTGAGGCGTATGAACTGCCATCCATTCGAAATCCGCCAGACACCGTGAGTCTTTCATTGAACATCACTTTACTGGCTTGCACAAATGCCCCGTAGAAGTCGGTCGACAAATCACTTGCGACTTGAAAATCTATTACTGAGTCCAATTCGTAGGCGAATAGTTGTTGCGAAGTTCGATTGTTGTACTTGGCTCTTTCGTAAGTCACACCGACGTTGGCCTTCCATCCATTTTCGAAGTAGAATTTCTGCTCAACTCGGAACTTGTTTTCGATTTCTTGGGATTTGTAATCGAATGTGCGGGCTAGGGATTCGTCGTTGTCGATGTGTTTGAAAGCTTCGTTGTTGAGCATGTTTCTACTCGCAATGACGGAGAGCAATCCAGCCTTGTTGAAGTGATCCCATTTTGCTCCAATGGTATAATTCCACTGAGAAGATGCCGCGAGCAATCCCAACAAGTAACGATTCGATTCAAAATTATCGGCAGTGGAATCGGCAAGAGAGGTATTCAGTGCAAAGTCATCAATGGCGCCTAAACCAAGAATGGTGAGCGAGTTCTTATCGTTGATCTTGGCCTTCCATTTAAACTGAAAGTCGTTGTAGGTTGGTAGAAAGGGCAGTCCGATTGTCGAAAATAAAAACTTCAAGTAAGAGCGTCGTGCAGACAGGATCAAGGACGAATTTTTCCCTGTCGGACCTTCGACGGTGAGTCCGAGATCACTTGAGCCTACGACGGCATTGACCGAGTATCTATCCATACGTCCTTCCTTGAACCCGAAGTCCAAAACCGCGCTCAGTGCATTTCCTCGATCTGCTGGAAAAGCCCCCGAATAGAAGTCGACGGTTTCAATGAGGTCGACATTGATCAGGCCGACTGGTCCGCCCGAGGAGCCTTGGGTTGCAAAGTGGTTGATATTTGGGATCTCAATTCCATCGATGTAGAATCGGTTTTCGTTGGGCGCACCGCCTCGAATAATCAGGTCGTTGCGAAAAGAAGTCGTAGACGTAACACCAGGCAAGGATCGAATGGCTCTACTAATGTCTCGATTACCTCCAGGATTTCTTTTTACCTCGTTCACTCCGATGCGTCGAACCGACAGGGGCGCTTGATCTCTATTGGCTGATTGGACCACCTCAATTTGCGCGGCACCAATCTCCACCGTACTTTCTTCGAGCTCCACATTCAACCAAGCCACGCGTGAGTTGGAGAGTTCGACTTCGTAGCGGATGGCTGTTTTGAATCCGATAAAGCTGACTTGTACATTGACCACTCCGGGTTCGAGGTTGTTGATCTCGTATTTGCCATCTAAGTCGCTGGTTGCGCCTATTTCAGTGCCTTGTAGGACAATACTGGCAAAAGGAATGGACTCATTGGTCGTTTTATTCGTGATAGTTCCTCGTAAACTTGCATTCTGAGAGGATGCTAACACGCTCAAGAGCAAACAACACAGCGTAAAGGTGAATCTCATAGGAATTGCTTAAATCAAGTATCAAAAAACGGTAAAATTTTCAGCTTAGGTGAAGGTTTACCGCTTGAATAAATAAAAGTACCGCCATGAAAACAGTAAAATCACTTCTTTTGTTCGCACTTGTAGGTGCAACATTCACACTTTCGGCTCAGGAGGCTGCATTGACATCTTCAAGCACACTATCGTTGCGAGACAAGGCAGAATTGGCAGCTCATGAAATCGAAAAGATTTGCGGCATTGACGACAAGGCCGACCTATCTAATCTTGGAAAAGCCTGCTACGAGTACGAGTTAGCGATGTCGATGGAAGGTGTTCGAGGAAACGAGAACAAAATGGAAGCTATCGAAAAGGAATGGGATGATGCTATCAAGAGCATTGTGGGTTCTCAAAAGATGGCTGCATTTACCGAATGGAAGCAAAAGCCCAAGGCCTACCAAGTAGAAGACTATCGCTAGTCTGCCAGCATCTAAAAATCAAGATCTAGATTCAAGCCTGTCCGAAAATCTTCGAATGCCGGGTTGATCTTCACCATGGCATCGAATTTATCTTTGTCGGTATACAAGCGCGTATTCTGAGAATCGTCTTTCTTGACAACAATTTGAAGGTGTAAGTTGTGGTTTTTCAGTCGGCCTTTGAGGAACTCCAACATTTCGGCACGTACAGTCACGATGTCTGATTCCTGGACTGTATTGCTGATGTCGACTTGAATCGCATGATCGGCTGTGACCATGGGCAGGCGTACGTTGAGGGTGCTATACAGACTAATATCACCTCGCTCGTTCAACACCTGCATGAAATCCTTCCAGGCATTCTCAAATTCTTCGCGTGAATAGGACTCGGTGAGTTTAGGTTCGAGGGCCGACTGTCCTTCTTCGCTTTCCAGTTCTACTTCTGTCTCTTCTAATAATGCGGTAAGGGTATAGGAACCCACGGGTTTCATTCCTTTACCTCGAGAAATAGGTTTATCGGCTGTTCGCGCTTTTTTGCGATCCAAAGAAGAGACAATAGGCTCAGCGGCAACGGTAGTGGTACTTCCATCTCCTTGTGCCGCGGCTACTTTGATTTTTGCCAGTCCGCCAACGAAGGGCTTTATCCTGAAACTAGGCTTTTTTTTTTCGGCCTGATTGTATTTAATCGAGCAAAGTTGCATGAGGCAAAGTTCAACTAGAAGCCGTTGATTCTTGCTTGTTCGGTACTGGACATCGCATTGATTGATGAAGTCCAAGGCTGTGATGAGCAGCCTGATATCCGTTTCATGCGCCTGCTCAACAAATCGCTTTCGCACGGAATCACTTGTTTCAAGCAATTTGACTGTGCTTTCATCCTTGCTCACCATCAAATTCCGGAAATGCTCGCCCAGACCGATGATGAATTGATGTCCGTCAAAACCATGGTCCTGAATTTCACCATACAGCAATAAAGCTCCAGGAATATCCTCTTCGAGAATGAGCTTGACCGTTTTGAAGTAGAATTCATGGTCAAGGACATTGAGATTCTTGATGACATTCTCATAGGAGAGCACCTTGTCGCTAAAAGCAGCCACTTGGTCGAGGATAGACAAGGCATCACGCAAGGCGCCATCGGCCTTTTGGGCGATTATGTGCAATCCTTCTTCATCGGCCTGCATATTCTCTTCCTTGGCAACATAGGCCAGGTGAGCGGCCGTGTCGGCGACCCCAATTCGGTTGAAGTCAAAAATCTGACAACGGCTTAGAATTGTTGGAATAATCTTGTGCTTCTCGGTGGTCGCCAGAATAAAAATAGCGTGCGGCGGTGGCTCCTCCAGGGTTTTCAGGAAGGCATTGAAGGCCGACGCAGAGAGCATGTGGACCTCATCAATGATGTATACCTTGTACTTCCCTACTTGAGGTGGGATTCGCACTTGATCGGTGATCGAGCGAATATCATCGACACTGTTGTTCGAAGCGGCATCCAATTCGAATATATTGAAAGACAAGTCCTTTTCATCTTCGCCTTCCACCTTATTAATTTCCTTCGCAAAAAGTCGGGCGCAGGTAGTTTTACCAACTCCTCGCGGACCACAGAACAGGTAGGCTTGAGCTATTTGGTTGTGGGCAATGGCATTCCTCAAGGTAGAGGTAATGGAACCCTGCCCCACAACTGATTCCCATGTTGTTGGTCTGTACTTTCTGGCTGAAACTATGAATTGTTCTGACACGATTTTATCTGCTTCTCTAATTCTTGAAGGAGCACAAATATCGGGTAAAAAACAGGGGGAAATGCGACTAAGTTTTCCACATTGTTCAAACAATCCAGAGGTGTGTATATAAGGTAGGAACTCTTGCAAACGTTAATTATACAGATGATTTAGTGGTATGAGCTGCAGGTCATTTGCCGAAGGCTAAAGCATTGAAATCGAACGAAGAATGTGGATTCGAATCGAGTTCCTGGTAAATTTGCTGGGCAAGTCAAGAAAAACTGTATCTTTGCACCCCAATTTAAAAATCAAGTAACTTATAAAGTACTATGAACAATTACGAAACTGTTTTCATTATTACTCCCGTGCTATCTGACGAGCAGGTGGCGGAAACAGTCGGAAAATTCAAGGAATTCATCAAAGAGAACGGCGGTGCCGTAACTCATGAGGAAAACTGGGGATTGCGTAAACTTACGTACCCTATCCAGAAGAAGTCGACTGGTTTCTATCACTTGTTAGAGTTTACAGCTCCAGGAGAAATCGTTTTGCCACTTGAAATTACTTTCAAGCGTGACGAGCGAGTAATCCGTTGGTTAACAACAAGAATGAACAAGCATCACATTGCTTATGCTCCAAAACGTCGTGAGCGTCTTGCCAAACAACCAGCTTAATTCATCTAACTAAAAGATAAGAAACTATGTCAAAATCTGAAGTAAGATATCTCAATCCTATTCAAATTGAAACGACTCGCGAAAAGTACTGCCGATTTGAGTCTAAGGGTATCAAATACATCGATTACAAAGATCCTGACTTTTTGTTGGGTCTATTGAATGATCAAGGAAAAATTCTTCCACGTCGATTGACTGGAACTACATTGAAGAATCAGCGTAAAGTGTCTGTTGCCATTAAAAAAGCACGTCACTTGGCACTTCTTCCTTTTGTAGCGGATAACTTAAAATAAGGAGGTCTAGCCATGGAAATTATTCTAAAAGAAAACATAGACAAGCTCGGTGAAGCAAACGAGATTGTAAACGTAAAGCCAGGTTACGCCCGCAACTTCCTTATTCCTAACGGAAAAGCAATTGCTGCAACTCCTTCGCAAAAGAAAGTTCTTGCTGAGACATTACGTCAGCGAGCTCACAAACTTGCGAAAGTATTGGACGAGGCATCTGTGATCGCTGCTAAGCTTGCTAAAGTATCATTGAAAATTGGTGCTAAGGCTGGTGAGAACGGGAAGATCTTTGGTTCTGTTAACACGATTCAGATTTCAGAAGCTCTTGCGAAAGCAGGTTTTGAAATCGATCGTAAGGACATTACTATTCCTGAAGACGCAATCAAAGAGTTGGGTGAATACGAGGCAACTGTTAAGTTGCACAAAGAGGTAATCCAACCTGTGAAATTCGAAGTTGTAGGTGAGTAATACTCAGCTAACATCATATTTAAAGCCGTTCCTTGTGAGCGGCTTTTTTTTTGCCCAAAGTTTTTATCGGGAAAACAACACGAGTTATTGGTCTTCCTTGTACTTAGCTTAATGGCTCAGCTGAAAACGACTTGCTTAATAATTAAATGAATCCTACCGGTTCAAAGAGTCCCCGTCAAATTCTCCAATGGCGGGGATTTCTTTTTTAGAGGAAGAGGAAGTGAAAAGAGGAAGAGATAAATGGAATTTTGGGTGGAGTGATCAATTGAAAGTTGATTTTTCGACTTGGACATGGCTATTGATTTCGAACACGAGAACTTTTCGTCCCTTTTCCATTCTTGCGGAATGAACCAGAGCCATTTTTGAATCCAATATTCTTAGGAGTATGTTTTGTTCACCGACTGGATATTCAATGACAAAATATCTTGAAACAGGATTCGGGTATAAGTTAATTGAATTCGATAACTTGTCCCGTGAATGATCTTTGGTGTCGTTCGCTGAACGCACATTTGTTAAATGTGGAACAAGTGTTTTAGGTTCCTCCCCGTTTACAGCAAGTAGGCAAACCATCATAGAACTTATTCAATCAACACTCGTTTCTGCTCCCCAGCAACCCGCAAAACATAAAGCCCAGCATCGAGTTGGCCGACTTCAACAGAGCCGTTGATTTCCGGCAAAGAAGTGGACTTGGAAAGAATGACTTTGCCATTTATATCGACAAGCTCAACAACACTGCCAACG
>JADFAK010000174.1 GCA_015665315.1 Flavobacteriales bacterium
GCGGGGCAAATCTGAATGGCTTCCAGGTTATTGAGTCCGAGTGCTGTACCGCTATCGAGCAGTGCATCATCATCGAGCGCATGGAATTCCCAATCGACATTGAACGGACCCGTGCCCGTCATGTTCGAGATCACCATGTCGTGGCAAGCACCTGTACAAATCGTGGCCAAACCTGTAATATCTACAGTAGGATTTGGATTTACGGTAACTGTTACGCAACTATTTAGTGTCGTTTCACAAGTGTTATCGTCGGTAATTGTGGTGAGGCAATACGTCTCCGTTGCAGCCGGTGCTACGGTAAAAGTATCGGCGTCATTGACATCGGCAGGAATTACAACTGCATTGGCTCCCGAATCTTCGACCACTACATCAAAAGGACCATTTCCAGTCAGATTGAGTGTCACGAGGTAGTCATCACCGGCACATATAGTCCCGTCAATTCCGATCGAACCGGTAGGCAATGCATTCACGACAACTTCTGTACATGAATTGACATCTTGCTCGCAATTGGTTCCTTGATCCAGAACATGAGTAATACAATACTCAGTCGTAACTGCTGGTCCGCCAACAATAAGCCAGTCGAATGAATTAAAAGCAATGGTCGTGACTATTGGAGCCCCGCCGTTCTCAGTATAGGTGACATCCCACGGACCAGTTCCAGTGAGTTCGATGTCCAAAACGACATCGTCGCCCGCACAAATTGCTGTACCTCCATCAATGGTGGCGGTGGGCAAAGGTTCTACGTCAATGACAAGAGTCTGCACCGTCGAATTGGGACACAAAGGTGCATTTTGGTAGGCAATTTCATCGATGGACAAGGTCACAGAAGGAGCGGCAACGGTGACAGGTATAACATCACCATCTGTTGCAGCTATAGACTGTTGCACACCAGCAATATCGGTATAGGTAATATCAAAAGTTCCGGGCTGATCGATATCGATTTCCAAATTAATCACATCGCCAGCGCAGAGGGTGCCTGGGTCAACAAAGGTTGCCGTAACGGTAGGTTTAACCGTGATTGTTACGTCGGTCGTAACCAAGTAAGAACATGCAGGCACATTGCTATCGGTCATGCTTTGCAGCTGGTAAGTAGTCGTTTGTGTAGGGCAAACTTCCCATGTATCCTGATCGGCCACAGCAGGGACTGCTTCGGCCACACCTGTCGTCATATTGACTAGACTCACGGTAAAATCAGGTGTACCAGTGAGGTTAAACGTGATATCTGTGCATTCGCCTTCGCATATGGTTGCATCACCGCTTATCGTGCCTGACGGCGGAGGTGCCGTACCCACAACAAAGGTGGTATCTCGAAAACATGATGGTATTAGACTCAAGTCTTGCATAAACACCGTGTAATTCCCACCCGTAAGTCCAGAAATATCCTGTGTCATGGCACCCCCTGGCGCCCAACTATAGGTAAAAGGGCCATCTCCACCTTGGGGTTCAAGATCGATGGAGCCATCGTTTCCATTGCATGTTTCGTCGATCACGGTACCCGGCAAAGCCCACATTGACACATCAACTAGGATGGTCTCCATCGCCGTGCAAGCACCCGTGGCATTATCGGCAAAAACTTCAATTACCAAAGGAGACGTTGGAACAATCGTCTGAGATGAACCCGTAGCTGCCAAGCCAGGGGCCTCAATTGTTCCAGAAATCAAATCCCATGTGTAGTCAGTGTCACCATTCAAGAGAATCGGGAGGTTTTCACCTACGCATATGACCGTGTCAAGCACCGAAGTAAAGAGATTGGCGCTTACGTTGACCGTAATTACTAACTGATCAGAACTTGGGTTATCACACGCATCGTCTTCGGCATCAATGGTAATCGTGTATACGCCAACCGCATCTTGTGGTACTTCAGCACAGAATTCGGCATTGACTGGATTTGTTCCTACCAAGTCTACGGTTCCCCCGGGAAAGTTGACAGGATCAAGGAAATCCGATGTTACTGTGATCGACCGAAAGATATTTGCGTTTGTCGCTTCAACCGTAAAACACAGGGAGTCTCCTGCGCAAACATTCAATTCAGTACCACTTACGACCGTGACATCAGCATGAGCAGAGAGTACGCCTGGGGCCGTAAAAGTCGTTGGCGAATTGTCACAGATTCGCATGGTAAAGGCCACGTTTTGAAGCAAGGTTCCCACTAAGGTGCCTCCAGCATCGTACATGTCAATTTGCACACCGGCCAGGTAGTTTCCGAATTGTGCGGGCGTGGTCATATTGATTTCCCCAGTTACGGGATCGATTGTAATTCCGGGAATTGGTTCGGCACCGGTAAAGCCTGGCTCCCAGGGAACGTTTGCCCCCCCGGTTGTAAGTGGGTCTGAAAACGAATAAACCAAGTCATATCCCAATGGATTGTTGACATCCAGCTGTATTGATTCGACACTACTGGTGCATAAATAGGGAACTTCAGAAACAATCGAAACAGACTGCGAACAACCTGCGGTTGGGTCAATTATTGTGTTGAAGTAGGCAGTTGGAAGGAGGGAGTTATCAATGTTGATGAAATAATTCCAGTCACTGGTTGCCCAAGAGACATCCCAAACACAATTGACATCGAGATCGACCGTGGCTTGATAAACAACTTCCGTCACACCAGGTAAAAAGCCCCCTTGGCAACTTGAGTTGGCCATTTCAGAAGCACACAAATCGGTAATTTCCGATTCACTCACAAAATCAAAAGGCACCGAGAAAGGAGAAGCGCAACCTGAGACTGTGGGGAAGAAAAAGACGTTTTCTTCCGGTGATGCCGAGGTGGCACCGAAACAATCTTGGTAAAGAGTGAGGGTAATCAAATATGAATTCCCGCCCAAACACTCGTATGAAATATTCCCTCCCAAGACATGATTCGCGATCATGTTGGTGGAAAAAACAATCAATACAGTGGCTATCAATAAACGTAATATCCTCATCGGATCCTTCTTATCTGGTTCAATTCAAGTAAGGTCAAAAACTAAGGTCAGTTAGCAATCAATTAAGCCAGTTCTTCAGTCAATTCCAGAGTTTCCCTCAAGGTCGTAAAATCCCAATTTTTCCAGATCAGGATTCATTTCTCGCTAAAACTAGTTAACGATACAATGTTAACGTCCTACTTTCACTTGCATGTGTGTTCAATCAGCCAAACAGCTGAGTATCAACATTTGTTTTGCCTCATGTGGTTTATGCACGGGCAAAAATTGAATAGTAGTAGCATCAATTAAGGTACTCAAGAGACTTACAAAGATAAGATATGGTTGCAGCTAAACGTTATGCGTGCCGATATTTCTTCACAATCGCCGCTCCTGAATGGCGCGAAAACCCCATGCTTTTAGGCCATCTCGACAACTATGAGTATTAATAGTTGATTATGTTCATGGTTTATTATTGCACAGACTAATACAAGTTCCTAATTTCGTAGGCCCTTTAAACGGGTTAAACAGACGAATCATGAAAAAACTTTTACTTCTTATTCTAGTCGCTGGATCTTTCAACCTTGCCTTTGCACAAGGATGCGACGACCTCTTCATTTCTGAGTATATCGAGGGATGGTCAAACAACAAAGCGATAGAGCTTTACAATCCAACATCAAGCTCGATAGACCTTTCAGGGTATAAGCTTGAGCGTTATTCAAACGGCTCTAATTCGGCTGCAGAAAACCAGAAGATTGAGCTCGAGGGAACGATCACAGCTTATGGTACTTACGTGATTGTTATTGACCAACGTGATCCTGAGGGAGAAGGTCAGGACGCTCCAGTATGGGAAGAATTGCAAGCTGCTGCTGACGTATTTCTATGCCCTGTATACGAAGACAACAACACCATGTATTTCAATGGAAACGATGGTATCGTTCTCCGACACATTGAAAGCAACGACATCATCGACGTTTTCGGTCGAATTGGTGAAGATCCAGGAAATCCATCTGATGGTGGTGGTTGGAATAACGTAGGACCTGACTATGCTTGGGCTGTGAACAACGAAACTGCTTGGTCTACCGATCACACCTTGATTCGTAAAGAGAGTGTTGTTACAGGAGATTCAGACGGATTGAACTTGTTCGACGTGAGCTTGGAATACGATTCACTTCCAGCCAATACATTTGAGAACCTAGGATCGCATACGAGTGTTTGCGGGACAGACTACGTTGCCGATATCGAGGTAGCTGAATTGAGCCTTTTCCCAAATCCAAGCACCAATGGCATGATTACTATTCAAATGGATGGTGGTATTACAAATGTTCGCGTGATGGATCTCAATGGAAAGCTTGTGTACGAAGAGCGAAACACATTATCTCGTTCGGAATTGACGCTAGATCTTACTTCATTGCCAAAAGGCTCTTATATTGTGCTTGCTGAGAACGCTGCGGGTGACTTGACGCGCAATCAGTTCATGCTGAAGTAATCACCGGCTTAAAACCAAGCCCATGAAATTTAAAATTTGGCTCTCTGCTTTGCTCGTATGCATTGGTGGAATGGAAGCTTTCGCTCAAAAAGGAACTTTGAAAGGGGTTGTTTCCGACGCCATCTCGAAGGAGACTTTGATCAATGCTTACGTGCGCGTTGACGCCAATAAAGGAACCGCTACCGATTTCGAAGGATTCTATTCCCTCGATTTGGACTATGGAACCTACGAAGTAGAGTATAGCTACGTTGGATATAAAAGCACAACCAAGACCATTACCATTTCGAAAAAAGAGACGCTACTCAATGTCGTCTTGAGTACCGAAATGTTGAATGAGGCCCAAATTGTGGCCGACGTAGCGCGGGAAAGAGAAACACCCGTTGCTTTTACCAATATTCTTCCAGCTAAGCTAGATCAAGAGCTAGCTTCGCAAGAGCTTCCGATGATTCTAAATTCTACACCGGGGGTTTATGCCACACAACAAGGTGGTGGTGATGGCGATGCGCGAGTAACCATTCGTGGTTTCGATCAAAACAACATTGCCGTCATGCTCGACGGAGTTCCCGTAAATGACATGGAGAATGGCTGGGTGTACTGGTCGAATTGGTTTGGTCTGGATGCAGTTACGCAAAGCATGCAAGTGCAACGCGGATTGGGAGCCAGTAAAATTGCCATCCCTTCAGTTGGTGGTACGATCAATATCATTACCAAAGGTATCGACGCCAAAAAAGGAGTTCGGCTCAAGCAAGAGGTAGGCTCTTACGGTTTTGCTCGTACTACTTTGGGGTTAACTTCGGGCCGCATGAAAAACGGCTGGGGAGTAACTGCCGCCGGTTCTTTTAAACGCGGTGATGGTTGGTTTGACGAAGGGTTTACCCAAGGATGGTTCTACTATTTGAAGGTTGAAAAGCAGATTGGCAACCATATCCTGAGTCTGTCAGGCATGGGCGCCCCACAACAACACGGTCAGCGATCTTTCAAGTCCCGCATTGCCACATTCGACGCCGATTACGCGCGAAACTTGGGGATTAGCGAAGACAATATCGAAGGTCAAGGTGACTATGGAACAACCTACAACGAGCATTGGGGGGTATACAATGAGGGCATTTTTAGTACGTCCGACAATGGGACCGTCACCGGTTTCCACGAAGGCCCTCGAAAAACACTTAATTCACGCATCAATTACTACCACAAGCCCCAATTCTCGTTGCGGGATTTCTGGAGTGTCAACGACAACCTTTATGTGTCCAATATCGTGTATTTGAGCGTGGGGTCAGGCGGAGGAACAGGATTGAATACTAGTTCGGGTATCGGCTTTCTCGACAACGGGATTATCGATTTCCAAGAGATCTACGACAACAATATGGTGCGTGGGTTTGACAACAAACTGAACAGAGACGAAAACGGAGAAGTGGAGTCCAACAAATGGATCCGCTCGGCCATCAACAACCACTTTTGGTATGGATACGTGGGTTCGCTCACCTGGAAGGCTACGGATATCATTACTGTGGCGGGCGGACTCGATTTTAGGAAGTACAAAGGCGAACACTATCAAACGCCCTACGACTTGATTGGAGGCGACTACATCGTCGACGATGGTAACATGAATGCATCTCCTTTCACCAAAGTCTATGAAGGCGAGAAATACCGCTATTGGGACGAAGGGCATGTCGCTTGGGGTGGTGGTTTTGTTCAAGCAGAAGCCAAGACCGAAGTGTGGTCCACTTTTGTCAACTTCTCGATGGCACAATCTGGGTACAAAGCTATTGACCACTTCCGCAAAAAAACGATTGATATCGACGGACAGCAATACGAAATCGGTTACGGCGAAGAAATCGAAGTGAACGGGAAAACGTACAACGAGAATTCTGCCGGATTGAAGACGTACGAAACCGACTGGATTAAGCAAAATGGATTTACATTAAAAGGAGGTGCCAATCTCAATTTGAACGAGTTCCTCAATGTATTTGCCAATGTGGGCTACCTCACAAAAGCTGCTGTTTTCAACAACGTGATTGACCAGAGCAACAATATTTCAACCGACTACGACAACGAAATAATCAATGGGTATGAGCTCGGCGTTTCCTGGAAATCTAAAGGCATTACAACCAATATTAACGGGTATTACACACAGTGGAACAATCGTCCAGTAAACCAACGTACCCGCGTCGATCATCCACAACCTCCGGCCGATTGGGACCCAGAAACTCAACTCACAGCACTTATTCAAAGTATGGACGCCCTTCACTACGGAGTAGAATGGGATGCCGCTTGGAATGTGACGAGCAAGTTGAAATTAGAAGGTCTGGTTTCCTGGGGTGACTGGACTTGGAGATCCAAAGAAACCGCCAATATCCTCGACGAAGACAGTCAGCTTATCTTGGACAGTCTGTCAGGATCACCACTCACCATCGAAGTCGACCCACGAGGAGTGCACGTCGGAAACGCAGCGCAATTTCAAACCGGAGCTTCGGTGCAGTATACATTGCTCAAGAATGGATATGTGCAGCTTAGAGGGACCTATTTTGGCCGACACTTCGCACAATTCAGCCCCGAATCGACTACTGGAATTAACGCAGGTAGAGAAAGCTGGAGAGTGCCTAACTATTTCCTGCTCGACATGAACTTGGGGTACACCGTCAAAGCGGAAAAGACCAACTGGAACATTCGAGCCTCGATTTTCAACCTACTTAATGAGGTATATATTAGCGATGCCGACAACAACGCATCTTTCCAGGGAGATGGAGAGATCAACGATTTCGACGCACGCTCGGCAGCCGTATTTTTTGGTCCGCCACGAAGGGTAAACCTCTCACTCACTGTATCATTTTAGAAAACTACATACATGAAAAACTTTCTACTTTTTGCCGCTCTGTTCATTGGTTTTGGCGCATGCGCGCAAATGGACATACTCGATGCGCGTACCAACTACGACATCGATGAAGAGGTTACCGTCACGGGAATCGTGACTTCAGGAGACGAATTCGGAAGCGTTCGATACCTACAAGATGCTACAGCGGGAATCGCCATCTACCCAGGAACCAATTGGGATGGATTCGACGAGCCTATGCCTGGCGACGAGATCGTGGTGACTGGAATCCTTTCTGAATTTAGCGGTCTGCTCGAAGTAGGTCCCGACCTTTCAGAAGTAACCATTGTAAGTTCAATGAACGACCTCCCTGAACCTCAGATCATCGCTGCCGATGCCATGTCTGAAAGCGACGAAGGCGAGCTCGTAACGATTGAAAACTGCTTTTTCGCAGAAGCTGGATCTGACTTTGGATCGAACAGTACGCATTCATTTGTTGCCAACGGACTTACGGGTATTCTCTACATTCGAAGTAGCAATCCCCTTGGTGGAACAACCATTCCTTTTGGTGATATTACGCTCACTGGCGTGGTTTCTCAGTTCAGCAGCACTGGAACTGGTGGTTATCAACTCTTGCCACGTGGCGCCTCTGATGTCTTTCAAACCTCAACGCTTAACCTATCTTCTCCAGTAGATCAAGTGAATGTTACCACTACATCTTTTGACCTTGAATGGGCAACTGATGCTCCCGGAAACTCTATGGTAAACTGGGGATTGACGGCCGACAACTTGGACAATTCTGCAGAGGTTGCGGGATCGGTTACATCGCATACAATTGAGCTCACCGATTTGGAGCCCGCGACGGTATATTGGTGTCAAGTTTCTTCGACTGACGGAGACAACACCGCGCTTTCTACTGTAATTCCTTTCATCACTCGTTCGAATTCTTCCGGTGAAATGAAGGTGTATTTTACGGGGTCAGTCGACACATCAGTGGCCACCGACGAAGATGCGGTTACTTTGGGATCAAATACAAATGCTACATTGGCCGGGTTGATCCTACAAGCGGAAAACACCTTGGACATGGCCATCTACAACATTGATGATCCAACCATCGAGAACGCGATCAATACCGCTTACGACAATGGAGTTCAGATCAGATATATTGCTCAAGGTACAAATGCCAATTTCGGAGTGGACGCCTTCAACAGCGGTATTCCTGTTTTGTATCGTGAAGATGACCTCGGTAGCGGCATGCACAATAAATTTATTATCATCGATGCTGATGATGCCGACAATGCCTTGGTGATTACAGGAAGTACGAACCTCACACCTGGCAACCTAACATCCGATTTCAACAACATCATCACATTCCAAGAGCAGTCTATCGCCCGTGGATTCGAAATGGAATTTGAAGAAATGTGGGGTAGCACAGGAGCCATGTTTGACGAGGACAATGCGAAATTTGGCGCGGCGAAAACAAATAACACGCCTAAAAATTACTTTTCGGGCGATGCGCCAGTAGAGGTTTATTTTTCGCCTTCTGACAATACAACTTCGGCCATTATCAACGCCATCGGAACAACCCAGTATGAAATGGACTTTTGTGTACTAGCCTTTACGCGAGACGATATAGCAGAGGCCGTTATCACTGTCCAAGAAGGATTCAGCAGTTTTGCGCGTGGAATTATTGAGCAAGTGAGCACACAAGGATCGGAGTATGAAATATTGCTCGACAATGGAGTTGATGTTCAAAGCCATCAAGGTGTTAGCGGTGATCTTCACCACAAGTACGGCATCGTTGACCCTGAGAATGCCGATTCGGATCCTACCGTTATTACTGGATCACACAACTGGTCTTCATCGGCCGAGAATTTCAACGATGAGAATACGGTATTCGTTCACGATGCACGTGTTGCCAACCTGTTCTTTCAAGAATTCACTGCCCGCTTTGGAAACTTTGTAAACGTCGAAGAAAACGAAGCGTTGACGATGGAAGTTTATCCGAATCCAGCCAATGATTATACCATGGTCGCACTAGACGCAAATTCGCAGTGGAGCCTTCAATTAATCGACGCCCAAGGCCGATTGATTTCGCAAGAGTTCAACATGCAAGGATTGTTGAAAATCGACTTGAGTCATTTGCCGAATGGCTATTATTCAATAATCGCGACGAGCGCAAATGAGCAATTGACGCAGAAGTTGATCGTGCGCTAGAAAACAATAAAATTTAGGTGAATGTGAGCACGGTCGTTTCGATGATCGTGCTCATTTTTTTGCTGCCTGCCGCTTTCATAACTTTGTGACATGCTTCGAAAGAGATTTGTTGATCTGAAGTGCGTACACAAGCGCAACCCCGAGTGAACCTGCTGCACACATCTGCGCATCAGTATTATTCACTAAACCCTCAAAAAAATGCCCTTTTATCATAAGCTAGGCAAGATTCCTCATAAACGGCACACGCAATTCAAAAAACCGAATGGAAAGCTGTTTCATGAGCAATTATTCGGTACTGTAGGCTTCGACGGCATGTCGGCCCTCCTCTACCACCACTATCGACCAACCATGGTTTCTCAGGTACTAGAGTCGATTGATATGACTGCTGAAATTGCGGTCGACAAGAACATGAAAGCACGCAATCTGGAAGGATTTGCCGTGAAGCCAGTTGACGATTTTCTTGAAAGTCGGGTTCCCGTGCTCACCAACAGTGATTGCACGATCGTCCTCTCTTCTCCAAAAAAGTCATTGCGCGACTATTTCTATAAAAACGCCGATTGCGATGAGGTGATCTTCGTGCATCGAGGAACGGGTAAACTCAGAACCCTGGTCGGTAATATCGATTTCGGCTACGGAGACTACCTGCTGATTCCACGAGGCATCATCTATCAAATAGACTTTGACACGGAAGACAATAAACTATTTATTGTAGAGTCTCGACGCCCAATTTATACTCCGAAACGATACAGAAATTGGTTTGGACAACTTCTTGAACATTCACCTTTCTGCGAACGAGATATTCGTCCGCCCCATGAACTTGAAACACACGACGAGCGAGGAGAATTCCTTGTCAAAGTGAAAAAAGAAGACATGTTGCACCAGTACATGTACGCTTCACACCCTTTTGACGTCGTTGGATGGGACGGATACAATTATCCATATGCGTTCAACATCAAAGACTTTGAACCAATTACGGGACGAGTTCATCAACCACCACCGGTGCATCAAACATTTGAAACCGATGCGTTTGTGATATGCTCATTTGTTCCTCGACTCTACGATTATCACCCAGAATCAATTCCTGCACCTTACAATCACAGCAATATTGATAGCGATGAAGTATTGTACTACGTAGATGGTGATTTTATGAGCCGAAACAACATTGGCAAGGGCCAGATAACTTTACACCCTGCTGGCATTCCTCACGGTCCGCACCCGGGCGCATACGAGCGCAGCATAGGGCATAAGGATACCCAGGAGCTCGCAGTCATGGTAGATACCTTCAAACCTCTAAAATTGACCAAGCAAGGCCTTGCATTGGAGGTGGGAGATTATTGGAAATCGTGGTTACACGATGAACTTTAAGTGTTAATTTGTAGTACTAAAAAATTGAAATTATGTCATCAGGACTAAAAGACGTCGAATACGGACTAGATAAAATATTTGAAGCGGCCGAAGATTTCCTTCCTCTATTGGGAACGGATTACATTGAGCTGTATGTAGGAAACGCCAAGCAATCGGCGCACTTCTATAAAACTGCCTTTGGATTTCAATCGGAAGCTTTTGCTGGACTAGAGACCGGCGTACACGATCGTGTTTCCTATGTGCTCAAGCAGGATAAGATTCGATTGGTTCTCACTACCCCTCTTGAGCCCAATGGTGTTATCAACGACCACATCAACGCGCATGGAGATGGAGTAAAGGTTGTCGCTTTGTGGGTGCCAGATGCTACCAAGGCTTGGCAAGAAACAACAGCCCGTGGTGCAAAGTCGTACATGGAGCCTACACGTGAGGAAGATGAGAACGGCTACGTAGTTCGTTCAGGAATTCATACTTATGGCGAGACGGTCCATATTTTCGTGGAACGAACAAATTACGAAGGGGTGTTTCTTCCAGGCTATAAAAAATGGGAAAGCCATTACAACCCGGAGCCAGTTGGTTTGAAATTTGTCGATCACATGGTGGGCAATGTAGGTTGGGACGAAATGAACACCTGGTGTGAGTTTTATGCCAAAGTGATGGGCTTTGCCCAAATCATTTCTTTCGACGACAACGATATTTCGACTGAATACACGGCTCTGATGAGTAAGGTAATGTCGAACGGCAACGGAAGAATCAAATTCCCTATCAACGAACCGGCAGAAGGACGCAAGAAGTCTCAGATTGAAGAATACCTCGATTTCTATAAAGGAGCAGGTGTTCAGCACATCGCTGTGGCAACGAATGATATTGTTGCCACCGTATCGGCCATGCGTGACCGAGGAGTTGAGTTTTTGTATGTTCCTGACTCATATTACGAAAACCTACACGAGCGAGTGGGCAAAATTGATGAGGATATGGAGCTGCTGAAAGAGCACAAGATACTCATCGATAGAGATGATGAGGGTTATCTCCTTCAACTGTTTACCAAGCCCGTTGTCGACCGACCAACGATGTTCTTCGAGATCATTCAGCGCAAGGGAGCACAATCCTTTGGTAAAGGAAATTTTAAAGCACTTTTCGAAGCAATTGAAAGAGAGCAAGAGAACCGAGGAACACTTTAGAACTTCGTTCACATAGCATTCAAAGCAAGAAAGGCCTCGATTTACATCGGGGCCTTTCTATTGCAATTATTAACCTATAGCTAGTGGTATTTACTCGCAGACTTGTCCAAAAGCGGATAAGAAAGCAAGGAGATCGGGCGTATTGGTTCTTTCATCGCCTGTGAGATCACAACCACAATTGTTGTGGTCACATCCGAATTCTGCTAAAATAATCAGCAAATCCATAGTATTCACGTGATAATCAACATTAAAGTCGCCAGGACACGCGCTTTCTTGGAAAGCTGGCAGCTGCTCATCGCCGAATGAAACGGTCGAAGAATGCGAAACTGAGTTGCCTGCACAATCTGTTGCAGTCCATGTCCAAACCACTTCATACTGCGGACAGCAATCGTGATCAAAAGCAAAGTCTCCAGCTCCATCGGCTTCAACTTCCAGTTGCTGACTGCTGTCAACAAAGATACCGTCGTAGGTGAACCAGCCCCCGCTACCGTACGCCTCGTTTACGTTATTGGCCGCTTGACCAACTTGGTAACCGTAGTACAAATTAGAAGGAGCATGGGTGATTTCCAAGTAAGAACCGGCGAAGTCTCCCCATCCTGTCATGCTTGAAGCACTGTTGATGATGTAGTACATCCAGTCTTGGTAATGCTCTTCGGCAACGTTAAAATCATCTTTGTATGAAGTTGGCCATTCTTGGTTTGACCACGAAGTCCAATCCATTCCATTTTCAAGCTGAATGTCCAAAGTCCATCCCCCATTCGGGTTGTTCACACTTACTACAGAAGCAATAATGTGTGCCGATCCATCGGGATAAGCTAGCCATTCACCAGAAACAACAGTGTAGTAATCATTTCCACCAGGGAAAGATTGTAACCACAATGCCCAGTCTGGATTGTAGAACGGACTAACCGGCTGAAGAAGTTGACAATCCTCATCCGCATTTGGGTCAGGGAAATCGCCAAAAAACTCTTCGCTGAAAACAACCTCTACGTCGTTGTCACAATTGTCTGTGGCCGATACGTTCGGAGGCGTAGGAATTTCATCCTCACAATCCAGCTCGATATCTCCAGGCATGCTGCTCAAAACTGGAGCAGTTGTGTCTTCCACAGTTATCGTTGAGAATGCAGCATTTTGGTTTCCGCACTCATCTATTGCGTAGTATGTTCTGAGAATGGTGTACTCCTCTTCACATTCGCTTTCTTCAATATCATCCTCGTACCATGTAGTAACAGCACCGCAGTTGTCAATAGCAGTAGCTTCGTCAGTTGGCAAGGCCGCATCACACTCGATCGCTACGTCCGCAGGAACAAAAGTGAAAGTCGGTGCACTGTTGTCATACACATAGATAAACTGCGTGTGAACACTTACGTTGCCACATGCATCTGTAGCTGTCCACGATCGCTCGATAGAGTAGGTTTGCGCACACGGACCGTCAAAAACAGTTTCGTTGAACACAACAGAAGCCGAACCACAATTGTCTGTGGCCTCTACATTGGCAATAGCAGGCAGCGGTTGGTCGCATGAAACCTCCAAGTCTTGTGGAAGAGCTACAAATTCTGGATTTGTAGTGTCGACTACCTCAACTACTTTTTGAGCAGTTGCAACATTGTCGCAGTAATCAGTCGCTGTCCACGTCCATACGATAGTCCACTCATTCGGACAGTCACCAGGAATGATTTCTTCGTTGAAAGTCAATTGAACATCTCCACCGCAGTTGTCTTCCGACCATACTGCTGGCGGACCATCAACGGCGTCACACTCAACCGTCATGTTCTCACCTACTCCATAAATTGTAGGAGGTGTAAAATCTGTAACAGTAATGTATTGAACTGCAGTTGCCGTGTTTCCACAGAAATCTGTAGCCGTCCATGTTCTATAAATAGTGCCGTAGCAACCGCCAGACATAAGCACATCTTCAAATGTCACTTCAACTGTCGTGCAGTCATCAGAAACACTTGGCTCTTCAATATTGTCAAGTTCATCGCATTCAACTGAGATATACGTTTCATCCACACTAATCTCTGGAGCAACATCGTCACCAACCGTGATTACCTGCGAATCAGAAGCTGTATTTCCACATGCATCAGTGGCGGTCCATGTACGCGTAATAGTGTATGGGCAACCATCTGTAATTGACTCCGAGAAACTAACTTCTAGTTCGCCATCACAATTATCAAGTGCAGTTACGTCGTATACAATCTCTTCAAGCTCACAGTTAACAACCAAGTCATCAGGAACACCAGAAATCACAGGTGGAGTCGTATCGGCCACGGTGATTACTTGTGAATCCGAAGCTGTATTGTCACATGCATCGTGTGCTACCCACGTGCGGATCAGTAGATAACCACATTCTTGTAGGATCATATCTTCCACCAAAGTAACTGTGATTACATCCGAACAGTTGTCAGTAGCTGTAACTACAGGTGCGTCAGGCACTTGTCCGCATTCAATCGAAATATCATCAGGAACTCCTACTAATACTGGAGGAGTTGAATCTGTGATTGTAACCGTTCTGCTGATAGTGCTAGAATTTCCACAATCATCCGTAACGATCCAACATTGGAAATAGTCGACGTTGCACTCAATTTCATCTCCTTCACATGAGAAATTTCCATTATCAGTTGTTCCATCAACATAGTTTTCGTTGAACATGGCCACAGCCTCGGTCATAAAGCTTGCTGAATAATCTGAGTCACATCCACCGAGTACTTTGTTGGCTTCGGCCAAAACTTCAGCAACTGTCCATCCGATGAAGGGTCCGTTATTGTAAACCAACTCACTAATAGGCGCGTCGTTCTCACTAAAGTTTGGATCGTAGGCATCAAATGTCAACGAAAGCGTGGCCGCCACAACGTGACTGGCCAAGGAGTTGCCATAAGATGTAGGGTTCAATAAGTTTTCTGTCAGCGCACTTGGCATCCCGCCTGCAGGAAGGAAAGCCTCTACATCAGCAGCCGTTGACAATGACAATTCAAGGTCACAACCGACGGTCAGACCAAGAGGAAATGCACTAGCGAAATTTGCATCTCGGTACACCCCAGGATTGTCGCCATTTGCTGGCGCTCCCCAACCACCTGGTGTCTGAGAACGGAAGCCTGTGCAATCATCAAAATCGTTGGCAAGAACAAACTGCTTTTCTGTAACAGTAACATTGTCCGAACATGTATCATAGGCCTCAATATCAACATCGAAGTCAATCTGACCATCGTTGCAGTCCACCTCGATATCCTCTAGGACAGTTGTGATAACTGGAGGAGTCGTATCGAAGAAATCGCAAATGACGTCTATCGCCGGACTTTGGTTTTCACAATCATCTTCAGCATTAAAAGTCCAAACAATACGAGCTACTTGCGGACAATCAAATTCACTACTTCCGATGAAAGTTTGTGACATATTGATATCTACTTCTGCGCAGTTGTCTATTCCTGTTGGGAAGAAAAATCCTTGGGCCACCAAGGCTGGGAAAAGCGCTGGAGCTAGAGCTGCCAATTCGCCTTCCGTAATGTCTCCGGCAAGAAAATCGTCTACTAGATTAGATCCTAGAATTCCCCATTCAAATGTATAGTATAGGTTGTCCGGATAAATCAAAGTAGGAACTTCAGTATCTAGAATGTGAATGATATGCGGACAATCATCTACAAAATTTCCTGAGGCATCGTAGAGTGTCCATGTTCTTTCGTAATACGTGTTGCAATCATCTTCAACCAGTAATTCGTCTACATAATCAAGAGTGAAGTCTTCACCGCAAGTAGAACCAAGAATTGCAGGTGTTCCAGTTACGTCTGGTCCATAAGGTGTGTTGCACTCAACTTCTACGTTTGGCAAACACTGAACAGTTGGATTCGGTACACAGCACTGCTCAACAATAATATTCAATTCAACTACTGTCGAAGCTGGATTGACAAAATTATCTGTTCCAGTAAATAGGATAGAGTAATTTCCAACGGCTCCAGCGGTGATCGTCACGTTCGTTGCTGATGGGTTACCAGGTGTATTTGAATTCACGACCAATCCGCCAAATCCATTGGCGTCTACCGCAACGGCAACATCTTGATCCCCTTCTGGTCCGGTGAAGTTCACTGTAAAGGTGAGGTCATCACCTGAACACATCGTAATCGTATTGTTGGCCGGGAAATTTTGAGCAACAGGCGGGAAATTCTCGTCGTCGCTTACATTGAATTCGGTACACTGATCATCGAGATAATCAACGCCGTCATTGTTTCCATTTGGTCCGTCATAATCAACACCTGGGTGATCGAATCGACCAATCTGGAAGAAGTCAACTCCGTTTCCGACGTTGGCACCAACCGTAGCTGGAAATCCGCCGTAGCCGCCTGAACCATTTGAAGCGTCTCCAGTGGTCCACTGCATGTCATCGTAGTAAAAAGCCACGTTGTTGCCCAAGCCGATCAAGGGATTCGTTCCATCCGTTATGATCAATTGAAAGGTATTCACAAGGTCGGTATGCGAGTTGTAATATCCCACTCCTACCCAGTTAATGTAAACCGCGTCGGGTGTAATATTGTACCATATTTCACCTGTTCCCCCTAAATCAACATCTCCCCAAAATGGAGCGAGCATAACATAGTCCGAACTAGGAAATCCTGTTGGCGAGAACTGCCAATATGGTCCGTCAAAAGATATATTTCCATTGATATTCAACCAAAACTGACTATAACTCGTTCCGAAAAAATCGAATGTAAAAGGAAGAGCTATAGGACCGTTGGAGCCATCGTCTTGATTGTCACCACCAGAACCATTGTTTACAAAAGTCGGTTGAATCCACGTATTTGGATCATGTGGAATATAACATCCATCAGTAAATCGTTCTTCTCCACTTACGAAAGAATGAGAGACATTGGGATACTCTCCGTAGTAAGGTACGATTTCAGGTTGAGGGATTAAGCCAGCGGCTTTGTCAGCAGGAGTCCATGTTTGCTCCTGTCCCATTGAGGATAATGAAGCCAGTAAAGCGACCCCAATCCAAGCAGATTTGCGGATAAGTGATAGTAGTGACATTGTTTTTCAGTTGGTTAAGACAGTCTAAGTATTGCCTAATACCCACTATTCGTTAAGTATGTGGGAAGGGCAAAGATACGGATTTTTCCAATTCATCGATATTTTTAGCTTGTTAAACGGGGTTTTTTGAGCATTCAATTTGTTAAAAGGATCGAGACCCTTGTGTTCATTGTGGCTACAACCCTAGAGCACTGGTCGACTAAAGTAATTCTAAAAGAAATTTCTGTTTTGGCATACGACGGCACAATTTGACTATTTTTAGGCACTGTGAATGCCCCTAGATACATTCTCCTATTTGGCCTGATTTTCTTATTCGCTTGCAATAGTCCCTCTCCAGAGAACGATGGAGTCGACCATTTGATTCAAAGCGACAAAGGAGGTGATGTGCGTGGTACTCAGATTGGAGACGATTGGACCGTCGTAAAATCGAGAGAGCAACAAAATGTCGTTTATTCAATGCCCGACGAACTTATTTGTCGAGTTCCTTTGAATATGAAGGACTCCACTTTTTACGAGATCTCCTACAATTTTGGTGAGGACGGACTGTACATCATAGATCTCAGCTTCTTTCCACGTGATAAAAAGCAAACACGTCAGCTCTACAAAAAATTCAAAGCCTATTACGACCTCAAGTACGGGAAGAGTTCCGAAGACAAATACTTCACGGCTTGGTACACGCGATCTTCAAGAGGTCAAGATTTGGAGATTTCAATGACCGATGAAAGTGAGGAAAAGGGAAAGCCATACCTTAATATAACCTTCTTTGAAAAAGATGGAATCGCTCCCTAATGAATAAGGTCGCCCTAAACATCGAACATCTATCCGCCGGTTTTGGCGAAAACGACCAGCTTGCCATTCAGGACATCTCATTCCAAGTCGACCACGGACAATGTCTAGCAGTCGTTGGAGAGTCTGGTTCGGGTAAGTCGGTCACTTCCCTGCATGCTATGGGATTGCTTCCTATGCCACCGGCATTTATTCGAGAAGGTAAAATTCAGTTTGACGGTCAGTCGGTACTCGATTTGGATTTAGAAGAACGGCGCAAACTGCGAGGCAAGTCCATGGCCATGGTTTTCCAGGAACCCATGAGCAGCCTCAACCCGGTGCTGAAATGTGGTTTTCAGGTAGAGGAAATGCTCTCCGAGCACGAAGAGATCTCCAAAAAGGAGGCCCAAGAAAAAGTACTCAAACTCTTTGCCCAGGTCAAACTTCCCGATCCAAAAAGAGCTTTTGACAGCTATCCACATGAATTGTCGGGCGGACAAAAACAGCGGGTGATGATTGCTATGGCGATCGCTTGCAAGCCCGCTTTGCTGATTGCCGATGAGCCAACGACGGCCTTGGATGTAACCGTCCAGAAAGAAATTATTCTCCTGCTCAAAGATCTGCAACAGCATCACAACATGGCCCTCCTATTTATTACACACGATTTAGGAGTCGTAGCCGAAATCGCCGATCAGGTAGTGGTTATGCGAAAGGGACAAGTTGTGGAACAGGGGGATGTGCAGACCATTCTTTCCAATCCCACGCACCCGTATACCAGAGGACTTATCGCTTGCCGACCGCCCTGGGATTCCAGACCACATCGGCTGCCGACAGTGCAACAATTTCTTGGTGAGGTGCCACCAGTAGATGCCACGCTAACCAGTGCACATGATCGTTTGCGTATGCTAAATAGTATGCAACAAAAGACACCCTTGCTTGAGGTTGACGGACTTACCAAGACATACATTTCTGGGAAAGGCAAGGGTAAACATGTGGTCCATGCTATCAAAGACGTCACATTCAACGTTTTTCCAGGCGAAACATTGGGCTTGGTGGGTGAAAGCGGTTGTGGTAAAACTACCTTGAGCCGTTGTCTGCTCCGATTGATTGAACCCACGCAGGGAAGTGCACATTTCGACGGGGAATCTATTGCCAATATGGATTCGGCCAAACTTCGATCCTTTCGCAAATCGGCCCAACTTATTTTCCAAGATCCCTTTGCATCGCTGAATCCAAGAATGACAATTGAAAATGCCTTGATGGAGGTCATGCGCGTTCATGGGATCGACCAACCGAAAAAACGTGCACTTGAACTTATGGATGAAGTGGGGTTACCGGCCGATTCCCTGCAGCGTTATCCGCACGAATTCAGTGGTGGACAGCGGCAACGTATTGTTATTGCCCGCGCCCTGGCTTTGAGACCGAAATTTATTATTTGCGATGAATCCGTGAGTGCTTTGGATGTGTCGGTACAAGCTCAAGTGCTCAACTTGCTCAATGATTTGAAGGAGAAATATGGGCTTACCTATATATTTATTTCGCACGATTTGTCTGTGGTTAGATATATGAGCGATCGCATTTTAGTGATGAATCAGGGCCTTGTGGAAGAATTTGGTGAGGCCGACAAACTATGCACGACTCCGCAATCGGCCTATACCAAGAAGCTTATCAATTCTATTCCAGGTCACTAGGGAATACAAGTATTCTTAACATTATTAATACACTGATACGGAAAGGATTGCGTACTTTTGTAGCCCCAAATTCAATTACAACTTAACAAATTACCAAAATGAGCTGGATACGAACTATCCTGAGTATTGCCTTGATTGCTTTGATTAGCCATTCGGCAAATGCTCAATTCTGGAGCGAAAGCTTCGAAACCGACGGTGAAGGAACGAGGTATACGACGTCTAATTCGTTCTATTCTACTCCCTCCGACCATTTTCAACGAACCGACAACGTATCCCCAAACAACATTAGCAATGTTGATGGCGCCTACTCTGGAGCTGATGGAAGCTACTATTGGGCAGGAGAGGATTTAGATGACATCGCTACCACTGGTGATGGATCTGCATTGAAAACCATGACTTTCACGGGAATTTCGATTACATCGATGACGAATATTGAAATTCGCGGTCTGTTTGCCACCGGAAACGCTGCCGATGGCTGGGACGCTGCCGATGAGTTCTACTTGGAATACCAAGTCGATGGTGGTGGTTATGCCATCTTCATGGAATTTGCTGCAACGGCTTCGACAGGCAGTAATATTGGATTGTACCACGATTCAGACTTAGACGGACTTGGTGAGGTGGCTTTTCCTTTGAATACTACTCTCACAGAGTACTCGACAACGCTAACTGTTTCTGGTTCTTCCATGGATATCCGCATCACATGTCGTGCTAATTCAGCAAGTGAGGAGTTTGCCTTTGATAACTTAAGAGTATTTGATTTGAGCAGTGGCACACCTGGATGTACAGATACCACCGCATGTAACTATGACTCGACAGCAACTGTCGATGACGCTTCTTGTACCTATCCTGGATGCAACGACAGCACTGCTATCAACTACGATTCTGCTGCTGGTTGTACCGATGGATCGTGTTACTATACACTCCCAAACCTTGTAATCAACGAAATCCACTACAATCCTAGCGATCCTGCTGGATACGTAGATGCCGATTACGAGTACTTAGAAATTTACAACGCCGATGCCCAAGCCTGGGATCTCGAAGGTTATACAATTGCAGCCGTTGGTTTTACTTTCCCAGTAGGTGCATCCATTGCAGCCGGCGAGTACATCGTGATCGCCATCAATAGCGCGACTTATTCTGGAAATGGCTACCAAGTATTCGACTACAGTGGTGCTCTTGTGAACTCAGGAGAGCTTATTGAAATTGTCGATCCGTTCTCAAATGTGGTAGACTCGGTCGATTATGACGATGCTATTCCTTGGCCTTTGTTGGCCGACGGACATCTTCCTTCGCTTGCATTGAACAATACTTCTGATGACAACAGCCTAGCGGCCAACTGGCACTGGAGTGATTGTGTCAACTACATCAACGGTTCCCCAGGAGTCGCGAATCCTGGTCCGCTTTACGGCTGTACCGATCCTTCGGCGGCCAACTACGAAGAATGTGCATTCATCGACGACGCTTCTTGTGTTGTTGCGATCAACGACATCGTGATCAACGAGCTTCACTACAATCCATGTGCAGCACAAGGAACGGATGCCGATTTCGAATTTATCGAGCTTTTCAATCAAGGAACGACGACTGTTGACATCAGCGGTTGGCAGCTTACCGGATTTGAGTACACCTTCCCAGCATCGTCATCTATTGCTCCTTGTGAGTACATTATTATGACGGCAAATGCTGCTTCATACACTGGAAATGGCTACCAAGTTTTTGAAACGGCCGTTCCTACTGCAGGATTAAACAATTCAGGCGAACTTGTAACGCTTTTGGATGACCTTTCGAATGTAATTGACGGTGTTTCCTATAGCAGTTCGGCCCCTTGGCCTACTGGTCCGAATGGCACATGTACTTCCTTAGAGTTGATCAATCCGAACACCGATAACGGTGACTCGGCCAACTGGCAAGAAAGTTTGGTAGACAACGGTACGCCTGGAGCACCGAATTCAGTTGCCGATTTCTATGCGTGTACCGATTGTGGTGTAGGTTCAACTACCAACACGCTTATTTCAGATGATTTTGAAGACGGTGATATCACCGATTGGACACAAAGTACTTCTGGTAATTGGATAGCTGATAATGTTTCTCCAATCGCTGGAACGTATTCACTTGCACACGACAACGCCGGAGTAACTTCTTCAGACTATATCGCTCAAGACCTGGGATGCTTCCTACTTGATGAGCTATGTACAACTTGGAGGTTGCAAATGTCGAATTCGACATGGGTTGCCGATGCCAACAACAGATTATGGATCTGGCTTATGTCAGACGACGCTGTTCTAGATGGCGCTTCGGCTAGTGGATATGCCTTGACATTTGACACCAACGCTTCGGCAGGTGGTGAGATGTCGCTTTGTAGAATCGACAACGGCGCTATTGGAGCCTCGTTGATTACAACGACTTATACATGGACTGCTGGAAACAGCGTAGGATTGGAAGTCATCCACACCGAATCAAATACATGGTACGTAAAAATCGATCACGATGGTGGATTTGACCAGCCTTTGGCTTTTACGCCTAAGTCTACTGATCAGACATACCTAGAAGGAAAGTACACAGGAGTCTACTTCCAGTACGATGCAACAGGTGGTGCCGATTTATCGATCGACGATTTCTCAGTGACGCAATGTGGTACGAATGAAACGTACTACTCAGTTGATTCGGGTAACGCAAGTGCTGCTATCTGGAGCCTAGACCCTTCAGCTGGAGTTGGTAACGGAGAAACTGTTTTCTTCAACCAGTTCAAGTCGGCGATCGTAACCAATTCACAGACCGTTGCCCTCGACGATGACGTGGTTCTCAACAACCTCAACATTGGAGATGGTACTTACGGAACTGGAACATTGAATACGGCTGCTAGCGAGCGTATTACGCTGACAGGTAACTGGACCAATGACGCTACATTCTCGGCCAATACAGGAACTGTTTTGTTCAAGGGAACAGCGGCTCAATCGATTAGTGGTTCTGGAGCGACAGTATTCAACGACATCGAAGTGAACAAAGAAGCAAATGGTGTTCAACTCAACGGTACTATCTCGGTTCACGGATCGATTTATCCTATGTTGGGAGATTTTGACATCAACGCTCAATCAATCACTTTGACCTCCGATGCAACAGGAACAGGAGCCATTGCCGAGATCATGGCAGGAGCCGATGTATTTGGTGGAACGATTACATTACAACGTTATATTCCAGCAAGCACACAGCAAACATGGATGACCTTGGGTAACCCTCTCACAGGCACAACACTTGCCGATTGGGACAATGAAATGACGACAACTGGATTTACAGGTGCCGATTATGAGTATGTCGATTACCCATTCATCAACGTGTACTCGTATGATGAAACAACTACTGGTGATTTGGATCAGGGCTTTACAGCTCCTACCAATGTAACCGACGTCCTTTTATCGCAACAAGGATATATGGTTTATTTGGAGTCGGCCGCACAATTGATCGATGCAACAGGTGGTTTCCAAAAAGGAGCAATCTCGCATGCGATGAGCTTCACTGCCGACAACGGATTGTTGGGTGACGGATGGAACTTGGTGTCGAATGTATACCCAAGTGCCATTAGCTGGACCGATCTATATGCCGCTTCAACGGGCATCGGATCGTCGTACTACGTGCACGATGGAGATGGATTCTCTGGAACGAGAAACTATATTTTCTACGACGCGGTTTCTGGTTTGGGAACGGCTTCAGAGGTTATTGCTTCTGGTCAAGCATTCTGGGTAAAAGTAGATGCTTCTGGTGGATCACTTGAATATACGGAAGATGTCAAGACACAAGCGGCTTCTGCTTTTGAACGTCAGCTTTTATCATTGCCTGCTATCGGCATGAGGTTGTTCACCGAGCAATCGACTGACCATGCGTATATCGCCTTTGACGAGAGTATGTCAACGAGTTACGACAGTAGCCGTGATGCTTTGCACATTGGTGGTATGTCGATGCAAGATGCGGTTGGACTTGCTACTGTAGCTAGCGATGAATTTGCCCTTTCGGTGAACAACGTAGCTGCTTTCGAAGACCTGGACGGAATGCCTATCAAAGTAATTTCGCACTCGGCGCAAACAATGCTTTTCGAGATTGTTCAATGGGACGAGATTCCTGAAGGCTCTTGCTTGGTGATCGAAGATTTGATTACGGGAACAATGACTCCATTGGAGCAAGGAACTTCATTTGAATTTGAGACTGAAATAAGCAACGACATTCGTTTTATGCTCCATTATCAGGGACAAGCCCAAATGGATATAATCGATGTTGCCTGCTACGGTTCTTCCAACGGAAGTGTAACCGCAACTGCTCAAGGAGAAGGCCCATTCACGTATACTTGGTACGACGAGATGGACAATGTTGTCGCTCAGTACGATGATGTTATGGGAAGTTCGACTATTGACGGACTCTACTTCGGAAACTATGCCGTAACAGTTGAAGGTGAGAACATGCTTTGTTCATCTACAACACAAGTTGTTTATGTGGACCAGCCTGCACAAGAAACAGCAACGCTTGATTATGCTGCAGCAACGTGCAACCTAGATGGAACAGGATCAATCGTTATAGGTGTTGATGCCGATAGCTACAACTACATGGTATTCGACGAAAACAACGAGCCCGTTCTTGGAGAGACCGACGTATGGGGATCTTCGGAAATCGAAGCCATGGATGGTCAGTTGTACACGGTAGAAATCACTACGACCTGCTCAACATTTGCGCTTGTCGCCGACCTACAAGATGACAATGCGGTAGAGGCCAATATTTATGCTTCTTCTCTTACACTTGAGTTGATTGATGGAGTAGCCACATTTGCCTTTATGGCTGAGCTAATTAACGCTGATGAGGTGCAGTGGTTTATTGATGGAGAGCTTGTTTCTTCGACCGATATCCTCAATGCTGAAATCACGGAAGTGGGCACTTATACAGTGGAGCTTTATGCTAGCAACGAGTGGTGTTCAGACAGTGAAATCATTGAAATTACGGCGACAGATTCTTCGGTTGGCATCGATGATCTTCAACAAGACGCATTTGCCGTTCAAATGATGGGTGACGATGTACAAATTACAGCTTTGGAAGCGACCTTCTCGAAGGCCCAAATCGAAGTGTACAACGGCCTAGGACAACTAGTTGTGGATGAGCAATTAACTGGTACTGTACAGCGCGTTTCGACGATGGGCTGGGCAACTGGAAGCTATACATTGCGCATTGTTTCTAACGGACAGGTGGCGCATTCATTCCGCTTTGCTCGCTAGAATAGAAAATGAAATTCCCAAAGAGGTAGTTGAGCAATCGGCTACCTCTTTTTTTTGCAGTAAATTTGCCGCCTCTAACACGTGAACCCATGGATTTTGAAAACATAGAAGTCTCCACCGAAGGAGCAATTCACACGATTACGATCAACCGACCAAAGCAGTTAAATGCCTTGAATCGTGCGACAATCAAAGAACTCAATACAGCCTTGAACGCAGCCGATGAAAACTCGGGAATCCGCGCGGTAATTGTGACGGGAAGTGGTGAAAAAGCATTTGTTGCCGGTGCCGACATCAAGGAGTTTGCCGAATTTACCGTAGCCGAAGGAAAAGCTTTGAGCGCCGATGGTCAGAAATTACTCTTCGATCGTGTTGAGCAAATGAACAAGCCCGTCATTGCTGCGGTCAACGGATTTGCCCTGGGTGGTGGATTGGAACTGGCTATGTCCTGCCACGTGCGCATCGCTTCCGACAACGCAAGGCTTGGTCTGCCCGAAGTATCCCTCGGCGTAATTCCAGGATACGGAGGTACCCAGCGCTTGGCCCACCTGGTAGGCAAAGGAAAGGCGATGGAAATGATCACTACAGCCGGCATGGTCAAAGCAGCCGACGCATACCAATGGGGTCTCGTGAACAAAGTGGTCGCTCCTGAAGAACTCATGAACGAAGCCAAGACTATGGCTAGCGCTATGTGTGCCAATTCACCCATGGCCGTAGTTGGCGCCATGAAAAGCATCCTCGCGGGATATACCGACGGAGTAAATGGCTACGAAACCGAAATTGCCGAGTTTGGAAAATGCTTTGGTACAGATGATTTCAAAGAAGGAACAACGGCATTTATCGAGCGAAGAAAAGCCGATTTTCCGGGGAAGTAATTTCACTGTTTCCTAGATTCCCATCTGTTAACAAATTACCGTTAGCACTCCCACGCCGCTCGATTGATTTGCAGCGAGGATTCCACTAATTTGCCTTGATTATAGCTATGAAATTAGAAGTAATAAATACATCACACCACGCGCTTCCAGCTTACGAGACTGTTTTGTCGGCCGGCATGGACTTGCGCGCTTTTATCGAAGAGCCCATCGTGCTTAAACCTCTGGAGCGTATCTTAGTCCCAACAGGGCTATTTATTGCACTCGAACCAGGAAGTGAAGCCCAAATTCGCCCTCGAAGCGGACTGGCGTACAAACATGGCATTACGGTGCTCAATTCGCCTGGAACCATCGACGCCGATTACCGTGGGGAATTGAAAGTCCTTCTTGTGAACTTGAGTTCGGAAGCATTTGAGATTAAGGATGGTGAGCGCGTTGCGCAAATGATTATTGCCAAGCACGAACAACCTGACTGGGTTGAAGTGAAAGAATTGAGTGACACGGCACGCGGTGCTGGTGGCTTCGGAAGTACCGGAGTTGGATAAACAAGAATAGAATTAATACCACAAATATGCGGATCATAGTTCCAATGGCAGGTATGGGCAAGCGTATGCGACCTCACACGCTTACAACTCCAAAACCCCTTCTTCCGATTGCCGGAAAACCTATCGTTCAGCGCTTGGTTGAAGACATCGCCCAAATAAGCGGAGAGCCCGTTGAAGAAGTAGCCTTTATCATTGGTGATTTCGGGGCCGACATCGAGCGCGACCTCATCGATATTGCCGAGTCGCTTGGAGCAAAAGGAACCATCTACCACCAAAAAGAAGCTTTGGGAACAGCCCACGCGATTTTATGTGCCGGGGATTCATTGGACGGACAAGTCATTGTGGCTTTTGCTGACACCCTGTTTCGCGCCGATTTCAAATTGGACGATACCAAGGACGGTATTTTGTGGGTGCAACGGATACAGAATCCAGAGCAGTTTGGTGTAGTGGTCGTTGACGAGAAATTTGTGATTACCGATTTCGTCGAGAAGCCCACGACCTTCGTTTCAGATCTCGCCATGATTGGAATCTATTACTTCCGCGATGGAGCCAACTTGAAAAAGGAGCTGCAGTATTTGATTGACAACGAAATCATCAAAGATGGCGAGTACCAGCTGCCCGATGCTCTTCGGAACATGACCGAGAAAGGGCTCAAGTTTTCGCCCGGTGCGGTGTTGGACTGGATGGATTGCGGAAATAAAAATGCCACGGTTGAGACCAACAAGCGAATTCTGGAATACAACCGCGACAAAGACTGGGTGTCAAAATCTGTTAAACAGGAGAATACCATCGTCATTCCGCCATGCTATATAGGTAAGAATTGCGTTATTAAGAACTCAGTGATCGGTCCGCATGTATCCATAGGAAACGGATCGGTTATTGAGAATAGTGTTATTTCAAACTCAATTATTCAACAAAACGCCGTGGTGCACAACGCCAACTTTACCAATTCAATGGTAGGTAACTTCGTATCGTATACCGCGAAGGCGCAGGATGTAAGCCTCGGTGACTACTCGTCTCATGGCTAATAAAATTCTCATACTTGTCCTTTCCATATTTCTCGTTGCATGCAGCGGGAGCAAGAGAATAGGCAATGAAGTTTCGGCAGATAAGCAGCCGAGTGCCGAACTTTTCCAGCGAACTTTTTTCGAAGCCCAAAAACACAAGGCCATTGGAAATTCGGAGAAAGCATACGCCTTTTTCCAAGAAGCAGCCCAAATCGATCCGAAGAACGACGCGGTGTACTACGAGCTGGCCTTGTATGAATTTGAGACCAAGAATACGGCTGCCTCAAAAGTCAACATTGAAAAAGCCATTGCCATCGACAAGAAGAACCATTGGTACTATTTGTTATTGGCCAATGTTGAAGTAGAAGCCGGAGACCTAGATGCAGCGGCCAAAGCTTTTAAGAAAACGACCGAGTTGAACCCGGATGATATGCAGACCTTCTTCGAGTTGGCAAGCGTTTACTTGTACCAACAGAAATTTGATCAGGCTATTTCGGTTTATGACCAACTCGAAAAACGAACAGGCGTTTCCGAAGAATTGAGTTTTCAGAAACAACAGCTGTATATGCAGATGGGCAAGCCCGAAAAGGCCCTTGCCGAATTGCAAAAGTTAGTTGATCAATACCCCGATCAAATCGAATACCACGGCATGCTCGCCCAGTTCTATGCCGAAAATGGGGAAGACGAAAAAGCGCTAGCCACATTCGAGCGCATGAAGAAAATCGACCCGAACAGTGGATTCTACCACATGTTGTTGTCGGAATACTACGCCTCAAAAGGACGAGATCAAGAGTCTTATGACGAAATGCTCCTAGCTTTCAAGAGCGATGAAGTGCATATCGATCAGAAAATTGGTGTCCTCCTACGCTTCTTTTCGGTGACCGACTTCAGTGCAGAAATGTTGCCCCGGGCCTACGAATTATTGGATATCACGATAGCGGTCCACCCCAA
>JADFAK010000091.1 GCA_015665315.1 Flavobacteriales bacterium
TCTACAACTTGCAGGGACAAGAAGTGCTGCAAAAGTACCTTTGGGATACGAAATTTAGCTTGAGCATGTCCAATATCACTAGCGGCGCCTATCTGCTTACTTTGTCAAATAATTCCTTCCTTCAATCTAAAATGATAGTGCTTCAATAACTGATCAACACATCATAAAAAACACCCTCCTCCTGGGCCGCAAAGCCATCCTACCCGAGGCCAGCAAGCCTATGATCAAAGCGTAATAAACCGCATGGGTCAAATAGATTCAAGTCTATCTGTAAACTACCCCAATAAAAACCACCTCCCGCCCAAGAAATTAATCCAGTCATAGCACTGGCTTAACACCGCCATGCGAGCTTACGGGTACTTTTGTGGTATAAATACGTTACCCTTATGCAAGCACAAATTCCTGTCACCCACACTGGTTCTGATTTTCTTTCGGAAAATGAACTTGATCATTGCATGGAATTGGGGCATGAAGCCAGCAAGGAAGGAGATTTGAATGAAAGTTTAGCTTGGTTTATGAAGGGGTTGGAATCAGCGCGCAAACTTCAAAACAAGCAGAAGATCTCCGAGTTTTCGGCCCTGATCTATTGCTTACTCTAAATCAAGGCGGGGTGTGCCTTTCGGAAACATAGGTACGCCGGTGTTGTGGAAAATGGCCCGCGCGTTTTGCCGAAAATTATTCCTGAAGATATACTACATATGCGATTGCCAGCTATCCCAAGTTGATAAGGAACTCTTGTTTTGAGGACTTTTTTTAAGTGCCATTCGGCAAATGTCTAGCTGGGTATACATTACTTTTAGTTTTTGTTTAGGTTTTTCCGCCATTCGGCAAATGTTTGATTGGTCGTGAAATACTTGTCGGTTTCGATGTAGGTTTTTCTGCCATTCGGCAAATGTTTGACAGGGTGTTCTTTACTTGATGATTCTCAAGAAACGACATCCTTGCCGTTTAAAATTTTAAACTTAGTTTTAGACCTGTTTTATTGTGCACAATTATGGAGGTTGGCAATCCTAATACTGCTTGGCATTTGCCGAATGGCGAAGAAATAAGACGATGAATTTCAATGGAAATGCAAAACAACTAACAATGAAAAAGACTCTTCTAATCGCACTGAGCGCGGTGGTTTTATTGGGCTGTAATGAAAGCCCGAAACAAGTAGATAAAACAACCGAAGTGACCGTTGTTGAACCAATGGGTGTGGACAATATAGCCTACAAATGGGGGTATATGGCACTTACCGCTCAGGCCAATGATACCGAAAAATTTAAGCCTCGTCCCACTGTTACTTCGAGGTACCTCGGATTGATCTTCGTTTCGATTTTTGACGCGTGGTCGCACTACGATGAGAAAGCTATTCCGGTGTACTTGGAAGGAGTAGAGCGCCGACCGGTCGAGGAACATACGCTGAGCAACAAGGAGATTGCCATTAGTTACGCAGCTTTTGGGGCCATGAACGAGTATTATTATTCAGACAAGGAGTTGTTTGCCAGTTTCATGAAGGAGTTGGGATTGGATCCTATGAATACATCCATGGATCCGACGACACCGGAAGGCATTGGCAACCTGGCGGCCAAAGCTGTGATCGAAGCGCGCAAAGGAGACGGTGCCAATCAGTATGGCGAGGAAGAGGGCTCGAATGGTGAGGCTTATTTCAATTATGTGGGCTACGAACCCGTGAACTCGGCCGATGAGAATGTCGATCCAAATCGCTGGCAGCCAAAGTACTTTTCTGATGGAATGGGAGGGACTTTTGCACCTGGATGTTTGACTCCTTTTTGGGATAAAGTAAAACCTGTGGCTTTGACCTCAGGAGATCAGTTTCGTCCTGGTCCGCCCCCAATGATAGGCTCCGAGCAGCTTGAAAGGGAAGTGGCGGAAGTCATCGACATGCAATACAACTTGACCGACTACCAAAAAGCATTGGTGGAATTCATGCGTGACGGTCCGCAATCGGTGCAGCAAGCGGGACACTGGTTGAAATTTGCTCAAGATGTATCTCGTCGTGACAAGCATACGCTCGATCAGGACGTGAAAATGTATTTCTACAACCAAGTGGTGGCCATGGATGCCTTTATTGCTTCCTGGGATTCGAAAATGTTCTATGATTATGCGCGACCGTACGCCTTGGTGCACGAGTACTACGACCAGCAAAAAATCAAAGCTTGGGGAGGAGAAGGAAAGGGCATGATGGAGATGGATGGTTCGCAATGGAGACCCTATTCACCCGAGACTTTTTTATGTCCGCCATTCCCTAGCTACACCTCCGGCCACAGCACCATAAGCGGTGGATGTGCAGAAGCCTTGAAATTGTGGACTGGCAGCGATGAATTTGGCTCTGAGGCTGTCATGGTCGCCGGCGCACTTACCGAACCGGATAACTTGGGGGATACCATCACCTTGGTTTTTCCAACTTTTACGGAAACGGCTGAGATGGCTGGGATTTCACGTGTGTTGGGAGGGTATCATATTCAGGCCGACAATGTAGCGGGTTTGGAGCTCGGAAGAAATGTGGCCAGGGAAGCATGGAAGTTCTATCAGAAACACCTGGGGAAGGAATAGACTGTCAGCTATTTGCATGTATATGCTATATAAATAATGGCGAAAGTTCTCTTGGTTCTCAGGAGCAGTTAGTGCTTGTCTGTCGATTGTAATATCTTTCCACAATGAGCAAGATCGAAGCCAGATTATTGGAAATGGGAATTCAACTTCCAGAAGTGCCTACGCCCGTTGCAAATTACTTGCCGGCCAAGCGCACGGGGAATCTTATTTATACTGCCGGACAAATTCCTGTGGAGAATGGGGTGATTCAAAAGGGCAAACTCGGAAGAGATATCGATTTATCAGAAAGTAAAAACGCAACGAAGCTGTGTGCCATCGGTTGTTTGGCTGCGGTTAAGAGTATTGCTCCACTAGATAAGGTAACGAGCATTGTCGCGATGCACGGACTTGTAAATTCAACTTCGGATAACATGGAACAAGCCGATGCTATGAATGGGGCATCGGACTTTGTGGTGGAGGTGTTTGGAGAGCTTGGACGACACACGCGCACGGCGGTAGGGGTGAGTGTACCGCATAATATCGCGGCCTCAGTATATATGATCGTTGAAATTGAGGACTAAAGCCGTTCAAATTATGACCCAACATCAATTCAAGGATAATCTACTGATTTTAAAAGTTAAGAAAGCCCACCTCATGCTTCGGGTCATCTTGTTTTTACTAGCATTTACGTGTCTGGTATTTTCGTTGAGTAGAGGTGTCATTGCTTTTACGCAGGGAATTGACGGACAAATAATACCCTTGATGATTGCAGTGGTGATGGTGCTTGTGGGCATCAATGTACTGCGAATGGCTTTGTGGAATTCGTATGGATCGGAAGAATTGTTGTTTAAAAAAGACAAAGTCTGCTATGTAGCGAATTACGGATGGTTCAAGGATGGTAAAACTGAAATCGATAGGGGGAAGGGGCTGCACTTTTCGATTGGTGTTATTGGCGAAGAAAATGAGGGAAAAGGAGTCTTACATCTCAAAAACGGCGATCAATCCATCGACTGCGTGACGAAAATGGATCACGAGGAGTTGAGGGAGATTATTGGGGTGTTGAATAGTAAACAGATATGAACCAGTGGAAAGTATATTTCCATTTTAGAATTGAAGTATGAAAAAATTGATTGGTCATTTTACAGTACTCTGTTTGACGACTTTGGTCATGAACCACTGCAATGCTCAAAGGCAAGGAACAAGCGCGGAAGAAGGAGGTCAGGATATTATCATCCCGTTCACCATCAGCGAAGCCAACAACATCATCTTCCGAGTAGTCTTGAATGGAACCGATAGCTTGAACCTGTACTTCGACACGGGTGGGACCGATTTGGTTCTGCGACATGCTGCGATCAAAGAGCGAACGACGCTGCTGGAAGGAAAAAACGAAGCTTATCAAGAAGAGGATTACGAACCACTTCAAGAATTGAATACGCTTGAATTGGGATCACTGGTTTGGGATAGTTTGACTGTTTATCCTGTGGGTGTTGGTCCCTTGGAGGCCGACGGACATTTTGGTTGGGATTTATTTGAAAACAAGATTGTTGAGCTGGATTACGATCGTGGTGAAATGATCATCCATCAAGCGCTTCCTGCCAAACTTGATGACTATGCGAAGTTGGAAATAGAGTATTCACATACCTTGTTTTGTATTCAGACTAGTCTGCAAATAAACGACGAAACCTACCCCGCCCGCTATTTATTCGATACCGGTTTCCAGCGCTCGATCATTCTGGACAAGGAACTCCGAGCCAAGAATGGTTTTCCCGATGACTTGCCTGTCATCAAGGAGAGTAAACTGAGAAATGGGGCAGGAGAGGAGTTCATTAACAAGGTGGTGCGTGTTGAGAGGGTGTGTTTCGCAGACTTATGTGCAGAAAACGTACCTATTCAGCTACTTTCGACTCCTAATCCGGCTCGGTTTGAAACCCATATTCTGGGGAATGAGCTATTGAAACGCTTCAATACGATACTCGATTTTCAGAATCACTTTGTTTATTTGAAGGGGAACTCTTTGATGGATGAGGTGTATGTGGATGCTGCCAAGGAATAGGTATCGAGGATCTGGTGGAGCCCTAAGTCCTAGGATTATCGGAATAATAAATAGGTTTTAGAGTCCAACTTAAGACCTAAAACTTCTGCGGACTAGTCGGTCCAAAAGTCTACTTTCACGCCAAAGTAAAATAATCCTATGAAAATACTTTCTGCCAAATGCGTCGTGACATTCTTGACGCTTGCCCTAATGGGAAATATGAACGCTCAAAATTGGGAGCAATTGGATGACCCGCCGTTCTACAAGCACCACTCCAATGGGTTTACATACGACGGAGTAGCCTATGTTTTTGAAGGAACTTATACTGAAGATAGTTCGAAAGAGGTGTGGAAATATACGCCCGAGGATGATTCTTGGACACAGCTTCCTGAATTCCCAGGATTGGGACGAGCGATTTCTATCGGAGATGATTGGGATGGAAAGTATTACCACGGATTTGGAAAAGGAGATCCAGATGACAGCGAAGGGCCCTTTGCCGATTACCTTAACGACTTGTGGGAATTTGATCCTGCGACAGAAACACATACCCAATTACCTTCATGTCCGTGTGAAGGGCGATCACATCCGGCTTTTAGCGCCCACAACGGAAAAATCATGATGGGATCAGGAAGTACGTTCAATGGTGACCTGAAAGATTGGTGGGAATATGATATTGCGACCCAAGTTTGGACGCAGAAAGAAGATATCCCTGGAGGAGACCGACATCATCCGTTTTTCTTCGCGGTGGACAACAAAGTGTATGTGGGCGGTGGACATCAATTCAACTGGCTCGAATGGAATTTGGATACAGAGCAGTGGACTCCGATTGACGATACACCCGAAGGTCGAGTTGCTGGTTCGCAGTTTGCTTTTGGCGGACGAGGCTTTCTGCTTGGAGGTGATGATTTTACGCATAACCACGTGCCTGATGTCGAGTCCTTTATGAGCTATGATCCTCAGACTGATGAATGGCAATCACACATGCCACTACCAAATGGCAGCCGATGGGCCAACTCTTCATTTGTCCTTGACGGTTATGTCTATTTCTTCGGCGGTTTGGACGATGACGACTCGTCGGACAATACCATGTGGCGTTTTGATTTAGAGTCCTTGGATGTTTTTGCTAGTGTCGAAGATGAAGGTAACCTAGAAAACAAGATTTCCTTATTCCCTAACCCATCAAATGATTTCATATTGATCTCAGGGGTAACGGGTCAGGCCAGTGTTGAAATTATTAGTTTGACTGGTGAAACAGTTCTCACCATTGAAAACCTTCGAACAGATAGGAGCAAAATTGACATCTCATCGTTGCGCGCTGGTATCTACAATGTACGCATAGAGACGCCAGATGCGAAGGAAGTTGTGAGGTTTGTAAAATCTTAGCTACAAGTTTTGTTTTAGCAATCACCTAACTCCAGGATAAGATTTTTTTAGTTCAATTAGACCAGCCCTTCTTTTTATTAATGCAATCTTGGCCGCAAACTTTTCGTAAGGAATGTAGTACAGGTTTGCGCCATAAGGGCCAAACCCATTTTCGTCGGTCCAATTGCTTGAAGAAGACACATCTCGGTCATATGGATCGTACGCTGCTCGTGGGGCTCCGTCAAACGGAAAAGTTCCTTGATTATTGAAGCCTCTTATATTAATTTGATTGTTGGACTTATTAACTACAATCATGCTATGGGATGGAGCACTAGCGTTTCCTGAAATAAGAACGTCACCAGGCCGGACGTTTTCAAAATCTCTAAGTGAACCTATTTGTATAGCATCATTTTCGCACACATTATGGCCATACCATTCATTGGAAATGGTTCCATGTAAGCCAGTCTCTCCTTCATATGTTTTGGACGAACAGGCTTGGCAAATTGCTGAGCTCAAAAGGTTAATAATATTGTTTGCCGAATTTCCTGATTCACCTAATGAAATGAATCCCCAATGCATCGCAGCCGAATGGCAACAATAATCCGAACCATTGGATCCTGCATTGTGCTTTTCAATTGCAGGTTGTGGTGGTTGGTTAGCGGCATTGATTATTGCTTCTCTAGACATGATGTACGATTTAGTTATGGGACTACCGTAAATATAGATTTTTTAGCATATAAATCATATGGTCTAAAAGATTAAAGACCATTGGGCTTGATCTATTCTGAAAAAGCGAATTTGCTAAGGAGGTTATACCCGCTGGCTTCGATCAAATGGTCAATAATTTGAACTTTGGGTTATTCTAAATCCCCAAATTAAACTCCAATGCCTTCTCAATCCAAAAGTCCAAGTCATCATCGGCATCAATTCCTTCGGGACCAATGAATAGAAAGCCGCGCATTACTTTTCCCGTAAAGTCCATTTGCCGACTCCCGTTCTTGAATATCAATTGGTCGTGAGAAGCTTTTCCCACGCGCACCATGAGGCGATCTTCTTTGGTGGCTTTGTCGATGTCGACGCCCACGCACATTTTTTCGTTGACCATGAAAATCAATCCGCCCATCATTTTCTTTTCGTCGGTGATATTGGCTTTGGACAAGCGCTGTCTCACGCGGTCTGCTAAAAATTCACTGTATGCCATGAGCTAGTTGGATTTTAACCTTGTAAGGCCTTTTTTAAGAAGTCATTTACTGGTCGGGCGAGTTTCCAGAGATCTACGATTTCAGCTATGAGATTTTCGCTGGTTATCGCCTTTGCTTTAAGCTCGTGGACGAAGTAGAACTGCTTTTTTAAGAGCAATGGTTCGTTTTCGGCTGCTGCTTGCAATTCCTTGCTTGGCAGACGTTTATTCTCCTCACCTTGAACCTCACCATAGACTTTGGCGAATGCCTTATCCTCAATAAGCTTTCGGAATTTCTTTGGGTCGTCGGCAATAGCTTCTCGTAAATTTTGAAGTTGGTCTTTTTCTAGTCCGTAAGTCCCAGTCATCACCCACATGGCCTCATGCGACACCCGTATGTAAATCCCAGGCATGCCCTTGTCCTTCTTTCCAGCAGACGATAGGAAAGCCGTGTAATGGGTGTTGTAGGGCGTTTTGTCCTTCGAAAAACGAATGTCCCTGTTGATTCTTCCCACGCAGTCCTTTGGTTCGATCTGGTAACTGTCGTCCAATGCTCGTAGCTCGCCAATCAAGTCCTGAAGCATCGCATAAAACGGTTTCTTCACGTCCTTTTCGTAACGTTTCTTATTGGCGTGAAACCATTCGGTATTGTTGTTCTTTTCCAGTTCGGTGAAAAAGGTGAGGAAGTCTGGTGTGATATACTGCATTGCTTTGAGTTCTTGGGTACAATTTAATTCATGTTGGGCGATTCCATGGCCTGACTGCGCTTTTTAATCAGGTATTGTTCTTCCGATTCATTGACCACGAGTTTGATCGCTTGGTCATACTCCCGAATCGCTGCTTCTCGAGCTCCAGTCTTGTGATGGTATTGCGCAACGCAGCCGTGGTAGAGGTAAACGCGCTGACCTAAGCTTTCAATATCAATCGTGTCTAGTCTGCGCTTTGCTGCTTCATATTCTCCCAGCTGCAATTCAACAACGGCCATGTTGAGCAAGTTAAAGGGCGAGGGGGCGATAATTTGCAATTGTTCGTACCAGGCCAAGATACTTCCCCAGTCGGTTTGGTCGAAAGTGCGGGCTTTCAAGTGCTCGCAAGCTATGGCCGCTTCGTAATGGTAAGCCGAGAATTGTTCGCTCTCAACCGCCTTGTACATCATGTCGTTTCCCATCACAATCAGCGGAAAATACCACAAACTTCGATCTTGAAGCCGGAGATCGATAATCTCATTGGCATCGTTGATCTTACTGTCCAAGCGGGCCGAATGGAAACACATCAAAGCAAACAAAGCCTGAACATCTGGGTTGCAAGTAATTGGATTGTCGATCATCATCTTGCTCAAACGCATGGCCTCACCGCACAATTCCTTTCGGACAATCATGTCTTTTTTAGCCGAGTGAAAGCCTTCGTTGAAAAGCAAGTAGATGACTTCCAAAACGCGATTCGTGCGCTCTTTCAGTTGATCCCCAAGCGGAATTTCAAAGGAAATCGACTTCTCCTTGATCGCCAATCTTGCTCGCGTAAGCCGCTTCTTAATCGTTTCGTCTTTCAATAATAGCGCCGAGGCAATCTCCTTTTGCGAAAATCCAGCAACGGTTTTTAGTGCGAAGGCAATTTGATCTCGCGGATCGAGCAGAGGGTGGCATGCCGTATAAATCATGCGCAGCTGACTGTCGGCAATTTCATGGTCCAAGAACATCTCGTTCAAGGCCAAGGAAGTTGTTCCGCGTTCAAACAACTCATTTCGTTCTTTGTCGGACTTCAACTTCCGAAAGAGGTCGATCGTCCTGTTCTTCGCAGCCAAAGTAAGCCATGCTTCCGGATTCTCGGGCGGACCAGAGCGCCAAGCGGCAATGGCTTTGATGAAGGTGTCTTGCACAGCATCCTCGATGATCTCTAAATGCTGAAGCCCAAATATTCGGGTCAGAATAGAGACCATTCGTCCGTGCTGATGACGGAACAGGTGATCGATTAACTTTTGTTCATCTGCCATGGAAATTCATGCAAGAAGGGCATAAAAAAGGATGGATCCACGTGCATACACAAAGTGACCCATCCTTCAACTTTTATTGTTCGAAAACCATGATTTCACGGATCTCAACAGTGCCACCCAAATCGTAATCTGGATAGTCTTCAGCAACTTTCATCGCCGCGTCCATGTTCTCAGCAGCAATCACATAGTAACCGCCAACAAGTTCCTTGATCTCACTTCCAGCGCGATCTGTCACCGTACGGTCTGGTCCGCTCACGTGGCGCACTTCCGATTGCAAAGCGTGTCCTCCACGGTGAATTCCAGCTTCGGTCATCTTTTGGTTCCAGGCAAACCATTTGCCCATACGACCTTGCATTTCTTCTGGAGAAAGTCCTTTGGTAATGTAATCGGCGCCAAGGAAAATTAGCATGTATTCTTTCATAATCGAGGTATTATTGATTGTTAAATCACAGGACTTTTATTTCTGATGAATGTCCATGCGACGAATTAATTAATGGTATGGATCATACCGACATGGCTCCCCACGTGGCGATAGCCATTGCCATGAGGGACAGACAGATATACCAATATCCAATGTAGACCCAAAAGTACTTGGCCGACTTCTTCTCGAAGATGGTCACATAACCGATCATGGGGAAGGCAAACAAAAGCGTCGCGCCTAGTCCGTGTGTCAATCCATGTGTCCACGTATGAAAATGCCCACCGTGTTCGGCCAGAAAGGCAGCTGCAGTTCCAGTTTTTATCGCGTCGATGTCGCCTTCGAGCATGCCGAAGATCCCGCTTTCATGAATGGTAAGGAGGTAAACTCCGAAGGCAAGCATGAAGTTTAGGAGCAGACTCAAAACCAGTTTAATCGGCTTAACGGGAGTCTTTTTCGAATCGGGCATTTCGGTTATGTCGTGCCAATTGGTCCCACCAAAAAGGCTCTTGTGGAACCAGACCATAGCAAAAAGAAAAGGAATAAGCGCGCACGCTGCGAGTACTAATACATTTGGAATCATGTGGTCTAGGTTGGTTTTATATTGTTTTATGGCTCATACGAGCAAATGTAGTTAAGCGCGTTGGATTACATTTCTACGCACTCGGCCACATCAATCGAACATCCTGCATGCCATGAGGTGTGAGGGTGGTTTTCGAATAATGCTTTGGCTTCTTCTAAGTTCTCGGCCCTTACGATCGAATATCCTGAAACTTCAGTCTTGCTTTCCGACCAGCCACCTTGATTGGCTCGATTTCCCGGGGTTAGGGGAGCTCCCATATCAACAAGTCGGTCACCAATGCGTGCCTGCCATTCCATCCAAGGCTTCATCCCTTCTGCTTTTTGTTCTGGAGTCGCAGCGGCCATGTTCTTCATCGCTTCGGCTGGTGAGTTGTAGATTGCTAAATACTTTTTCATTGTACGTGTTTTAAATTTGAACTGTTTTCGATAATAAGACGATGCCGATTATCGAGAGGGGGACACATATCGAAAAAATATTTTTCTACGATGGATTCAAGAAGTAGAAAGGAGCTATTTTTCTAGTCGTAGAAGCTTCTTTATCAATGCTATCTGACCAAGGTGATAATGTGCATGCTCGACAAAACCGAGCAGATTTCGGAAGTGATTTCCATATTTTTCATCTGAAAAAGAAGAAGCCAACTTGTCGTCCGGAACTTGCTCAATGAGCAATGCCAGTTCCTCTACCTGTTGAAACATTTGCGCTAGCCAATCCCGCCAAGCCTCCTCATTTTCGAAAACAGGATAGGCAAAACTTAATTCATCTTTAGAGGTAAGCGGCCCGCCATTTAGTACGTCGATAATCGGGGACATATAATAGGTCACGTGCTGCACCAAAGTAGCGATCGTATTGAAGGAATGCACCTGTGTCACGGCCTCGTCCAAAGTCACATCAGACAGCATATCCTGAAAATTGGCAAAAGTCCAGTTACCTCCAAAAAAAACTTCTCGCGTATGTTTCGCCAGTTGTACAGTCGTCAAATTTCCACTCATCTACTTTAAAATTTTTATTGTCTATTTCTATTATCTATTTCTATTATCTATGTCTATTATCTGTTTCCTTCTCCAGGCTATTTCACTCTAAACCTCAAAGTCGTCTTCAACTTCTCCTCCGCCACTTTCCTAAAGTCCGACAAATAAATTTCTCGATGAATCTTACTCACACGTGTCAATCCATTTGCGCATGCATAATCCTCCATAATAGCAAAGGTAGCAGCTTCATTGTCGTAACTGCCTATATGTAACATTTGGACACAAGGCCCTTCGGTGATCGTCTCGAAATTCACCTGCTTCAACAGTGGATTAGGGTTCTTTTTTTGGCAGAAATCACGCATCTCCTCGACGAACTCGGGAGTAACGAAATCGGGCTGACGAATCATCAAGGTAAACACCAGGTCATCTTTGTCAATCACCCCCGTAAATCCGGCCCGCGCCTCCTCACGAATATCCCAAACACCCTCCAACGGGTAGACCGTATAGTCCATATATGCGTCAATCCCCGAGCGCTTTTTCAAAGTCATCTTGATCGCATACGACAGCGCATACAAAACCCCGATATAGTCCCCAAAACCATCACTATTCGGATTCCCTTCACCGGCAATAGTCAGGAATTTAAACGCAGGAAGGTCAATGAACTCAGCCTTCGCCTTCGGAATATAAATCCCTTTCTCCGATTTTCTCCATTCATTTTTCACAGCAAACACTTATTTACTAATCGAGAAGTATCAACATTCTGCCCTCTGCATTTTGCATTTTGCATTTTGCATTTTGAATTTTCCATTTTGAATTTAATTCGCTCCTCCCACATGACAACCACATTCCTGAATCATAAAATAGAAGAGCAAGAGCAAGTGAAAAGAGGAAGAGATAAGTGGAATGCCGTATTTCTCAAGACTTGCACGGCACTAGATTTGAGTCCGATCATGAATCCTGAATCATTCTCCACTCCGCATTTTCCATTTTTAATTTTCCATTTTCAATTTAAAATTAATTCGCTCCTCCCACATGACAACCACATTCCTGAATCATAAATCCATTGGCCTTCTCATGCCATGGAAATGCACGGTTGTAGTTGTTGTTCTCCCAGTAAAAATTCGTCCTTTCCTTCGGCTCGTTGCCAATTTCATTCATGGTTGCCGTGTCGTACAAGCGGCCATTGACCATCGTGTAAGTGACTGTGTTGGTATTGCTAATGTCCTCGAGCGGATTCCCTTCCAAGACAATAAGGTCGGCCAGTTTTCCCACTTCGAGCGAACCAATGTCCTTACTCATACCAATGTAGTCGGCACCGTTCAAGGTCGCTGCTCGTAGGGCTTCCATATTGGTCATGCCGCCTTGTTGCAGACTCCATAATTCCCAATGAGCGCCCAAGCCTTGGAGCTGACCGTGAGCACCAAGATTTACCTTGACGCCGGCATCCGAAAGCATTTTGCACGATTGCGAAACGAGGATATGTCCGTTGTCGTACTCCTCTTGTGGAATCATCATACGGTGACGAGAGCGCGAGTCGATAATGCTTCGTGGATAGTACTTCAGCAATTTTTCGTCTTCCCAAACCTTCGTGTTTTGGTACCAGTAGAACTCGGCGTTTAAGCCGCCGTAATTCACAATGAGCGTAGGCGTATAGCCCGTATTTGAAGAGCTCCACATCGTGAGAATGTCCTTGTAGACAGGCGCCACAGGAATATTATGCTCCACGCCGGTATGTCCGTCCACGACCATCGTCATATTGTGAAAGAAAGTCGACCCACCTTCAGGAACAACGAATATTCCTTCCTCGCGCGCCGCTTGAATGACTTGCTGTCGTTGTTCGCGTCGAGGTTGGTTGTAGCTTTTTACCGAAAGCGCCCCAAAAGCCTTGGTCCGTCGGATAGCCGATCGCGCGTCGTCGAGAGAATTAATCGTGGCTTTGAAGTCACCATCGGCACCGTACAAAATAAAGCCTGTCGAGAACATTCGCGGACCAACAATTTCGCCTGATTTCACTAATTCAGAAAGAGCAAAAACCGTTTCCGTGTGTGCCGAAGGATCGTGTGAGGTGGTTACTCCGTAAGCGAGATTGGCGTAAAACTGCCAGTGTTTTTGGGTAGAAAGGCCTGCTCTAAATGCGCCAACATGGGCGTGTACATCAACGAGTCCCGGCATAATGGTTTTTCCCTGAACATCATAAGTCTTGGCTCCCGTCGGAATGCTCACCTCAGATGAATTTCCCACGGCGATAATTCGATTGTCTTCAACTACGATTGTTCCGTTCTCAATGACTTTGTCGCCGTCCATCGTAATGATACGCGCGCCTTTGAAAGCGATGAGTCCTTTTGGTCGGTCGGTGGGCAATTGCAAGCCTACGCGAACCCCCACGCTGTCCATTGGAGCGACGCTATCGGGTGAATTGGGTAAATAGGTAAATCGATTGGCTACCTCGTTGGTAAAATACTCTTCGCCGAGGGTCCAGTAGACCTTCTTGCTATCGGCCGACCAGTGCATATTGATTCCCGCATCTCGTGAGAGCTGACTCACGGGTACGGCGCTCGTATTGTTGTCAATATCGACGGTTTGCCCTGTAGCGGGAAGGGGAGCTAGATATACTTTGTGAAGGAGTGAAAAGGCCACCCATTGATCATCCGGACTAGGCACAATGCGGTTGGCGTATTTCGATGTGATCAAGGTTCGCTCGTCATCTCCAGCGAGATTTACGCTTTTTAACGACTTGGTCAAATTGCCAAAATAAGTTCCACCCGACTGGAAATAGATGCGATCTCCCTTTGTATTAAAGGTTGGATATTCTCCTTGTTCGCACACAAATGTCGCAGCGGTTCCATCGGCCTTCATGTAATAGATTCCAGCAGCTTTCGTAAAAGCAAATCCCTGGTCACCATTTCCATCCTCTCGCAGATACACGATTTTCGATCCATCGGCCGAATAGGAGGGGGTGCGGTAAATTCCTTTTGATTTAGACAGCTTGATGGCCGTGCCTCCTTTGGCTGGGATTTTCGAAATGCTTCCCAAGCTTTGGTCGTTCCACGTCACAAATACGATCTCCTTTCCGTTCGGGGAGAATGCAGGTTCGAATTCGAAATCGGTCCCTTTTGTCAGTCTGGTTGGCTTGCCATTCGGCAAAGACTTCTTCCACAAGTATCCCACCGCACTAAATACCAACGTTTTCTCGTCGGGAGAGGTCACGGCGTGGCGAATGACTTTGACATCAAACTTATCGGGCGATACCTCGTTTTCAAACTCCAAGGCTTTGGCAATTTTCATGTCAACATCAACAGAAAACGGAATATTGGTGACTTCAGAGGTGGCCATGTTCACCTTGTTGATTTTACCCCCTGACCAAATAATTATGTGTTGGTTGTCTGGCAGCCAGTTGAAATTTGTGTACACCCCAAAAATGGCCCAAGCTTCTTGCTGATCTTTGTTGAGTCCGTCAAACACTGGGCGTTCTTCCCCTGTGGCCAAGTTGTGCGTGAACAAGACGGTTTTCGTCCGCACGCGCTTCACAAAAGCAAGTGTCTTCCCATCAGGCGATATTTGCGGACGAGCAGCGCCACCTGGTCCGCCAGTAATTGTCGTCGTCTCACCAGTCGCAAATTCATAGCGCTTGATCACATAAATCTGCTTATTGGGATCCTTGTTGTACTGAAAATACCCACCCGGATACATGTCTTCGCTGAAATAAAGGTACTTCCCGTCCTTGGATATACACGGCTCATTGACGTCCTGCTGATCGTTTTTGCGTTCGGTGAGTTGCGATCCGCTGCCTCCCGTAATATGGTACATCCACATTTCTCCAGCGCCTAGTGATCGGCCTGAGGTGAAGTGTTTTCTGGCAACGAGGTAATCCCCATTGGCCGACCATACAGCGTTGTTTACCAGTCGGAAAGACTCTTTTGTGACTTGTGTGGCTTCTGTTCCATCGACATTCATGGTCCAAATATTGTCCCCTCCGCCGGCGTCACTTGTGAAGCATATTTTATCTCCTGCCGCGTTGAAGCGCGGTTGTAATTCATAGGCCAGTCCTGTTCGAAGTGCTTTCGCCTTTCCGCCTGAAATGGGCATAGAATAGATGTCTCCGAGCATGTCAAACACAATCGTTTTCCCATCGGGACTCACGTCCAAGTTCATCCAGGTACCTTCATCGGTTGTGAATTTAAGTTCTTCAAATCCCCAGTCGCCTTGAGGGTCGTTTACATCCCATTTTTCTTCTTCTTGAGCATGCGCAAATGCTGGTATCAAGAAGGTAATCAACAGCAGTGAGTAGAGTGGCTTCATTTTTTTGGTTTTGGATGAGCAAGATAGGGAAAGTACAAGGAGAGCAGGTTGGTGGCTTTCGAAAACTTGTCGCACTGCACCCTCAACGCCTGGCCTAGGCCTCATGATTGTTCCAATTGATACTTGGTCGACTGGTTTTCGTATTGACTTTGGGGTAGGATCGGCAAGACAAACCGCATATAGAATAAAAAATGTAATTTGCTCACACAACCAAAAACTACACCTCTATGAAGTCGTTTCTACTAAGCACGATTGTCCTGCTAGGCGTATCGCTTAGTGCCCAAGCCCAAGATTTAGAAATTATTTGTCCGACCGACGTGACAGTAGAATGTTCGGATGTTATATTACCTGGCGACATAGATATCACAGGTGGTTTGGAGCCGTACGACGTTCAAATGACCGAGTCGGATGTAGATAATAATTGCACGATTACGCGCACATATACTTGGATCGTCACCGACGCGAATCTTGATGAAGTGTCTTGCCAGCAAATTGTAACGATAGTGGACACTACTCCGCCGGAATTCGAGTTTTGTCCGCAAGCCCTAGAAATTGAATGTATGGACGATTTACCTACGGCTTTGGCGGAAGCATCTGACAACTGCAGCGATGTAACTGTTGTCTACTTTGAAGAATATCTTTCCGAGAATGGTTGTGGTTTTGTTATCGAGCGGACTTATACCGCGACTGATGAATGTGGTAATCAGAATGTATGTGTTCAAATGATAACAGGTCTTGATTTCAACTGCAATGATCCTTTGGCTTGCAACTATAATTCAAATGCGGAGACCAATGATGACTGTGTTTATCCAAGTGATCCTTGCAATGATTCAAATATAAATACAGGGAATGACCAATATGATGGCGATTGCAATTGTGTTGGGAGTCTGCTCGGTTGTACGGATTCTTTGGCATGCAATTATGAATCTACGGCTGAACTTGACGATGGTTCATGTCAGTACCCGTATGATACGTGTACATTGAGTGAATATGGAACCTATGATGAATTCTGTGATTGCCAATTGGGAATTCAAGGCAAGGTTTTTATCGATGAAGATTTTAATGGCTCGCCAGGTGCGCTCGAAATAGGACTTCCATTTCAAACGATCACGATTGAAGAGTTGGATATCCAGCTTATTTCAAACGACGTTGGTGAATTTTCTTTCACACCTCTTCCAGAGGGAACATATACCATTACAGTCAATTATTCTGCAGAATGGGAGAGTTACACTACAGAACTGAGCCAAATTATCTCAGTACCTCAATCATCAAATGATCCAGTATTTTTTGGAGTGACTGATAATACGGCTCCACTCCCGACTGAATGTGTAGACTTTTATCAAACGGGAGCGGGTGTCCCGTGCAACGACTTCTTGAATTACAATATCTGCTACAGAAATATGAGCCCATACGCGGTGAGTGGAGTTATTGAAGTTCAACTCGATGACCTTTTACAATTCGCTTCCTCAGTTCCTGCGGCCGATTCTATAGTGGGGCAAAGCGTTTTCTGGTCTTTTCAGAATCAACAATCTTGGGTTTTGAATATGGATGATTTGTTGGTGCAGACTCCAACAGAAGAATCGATAGGAGAGATAATGTTCACGACAGCCATAGTTTACGTGTGGCACGAAGGAGAATTGATCGAGGTTGTCTCCGAGACAATTGAACAAATGGTAACATGCGCCTATGATCCAAACGACATAACAGTTATTCCCGAAGGTTATACCGATGACCACCTCGTTCTTCCAGAAACAACCTTGGAATACGTTATCCGCTTTCAAAATACAGGAAATGCCCCTGCTACAAATGTACTTGTAGTAGATACGCTCGACCCAGGAATGGATTTCAGTACTTTCCAGTTTGTCGCCAATAGCCATAGCGTCATGACAACTGTTGAGCCAAGCGGACGAGTTGAATTCTTCTTTGAAAATATCATGTTACCCGATAGCACGGTAGACGAACCAGGGAGTCACGGTTTGGTGAGTTTTAAGATTGACATGATCGAGGGAATTGAAATAGGTCAAGAGCTAAATGCGACGGCATATATTTTCTTCGATAATAATCCGCCAGTAATAACAAATACCACTTGGACGACCATCCATGCTTGCGGAGACGAAGCAGTTTTTGAAGCTTCTTCTGAAGAGATTTGCGAAGGATCTGAAGTGGACTTTACAAGCACCTATCCCACTATCGAATCCTATTCATGGGAAATTGAGGGCGAAGCAATTGCCGATGGTGCAGCGTTTACGCATCTTTTTGACACAGCTGGAGATTATGTCATTGACTTAGTGGCGACTAACCCGCTTTGCTCTGATTCGGCGAGCTTGTCGATTTATGTAGAAGCTCCCCCTATCGCTGATGTTGATTTTTTTGGTGAGTTTTTCACGGCTACAGATGCCGCTGCTTACCAATGGTATTTAAATGGAGAGGCCCTTGCTGGGGAAATCAACCAAAGTTTTGATCCTAGCTTTGCACTAGTGAACGGAGATAATATTTATGTCATCCTATTTTCTCCGCTCGGCTGCAGTGCGCAATCGGAAACGATTGTTATAAGCGGAGTAGAAGAGTTCCAACGTCAAAAAGTCACGGCCAATCCCAATCCAATGAGGCATTCAACTTGGCTGGACTTTGCCGACAATAGCCTGAAGTCGGTGCAATTGATCAATGCTCAAGGAAAACTTGTGCGAACGTGGGATAACATTACAAACTCAAGACTAGAGATCGAAAAAGGAGATCTAGGAAGTGGCGCCTATGTGGTCCGTATTCTGCAAGCAGGTAATCTAGCGACTATCAATTTGGTGATCGAATAGGGACGTGTAAAACATGATTTTTGTTAGAACGAGATGAGGCATTTGCCTTGTGCTAAAAAAAATTAAGCCCATTCTTATCAAGTATCTTAGGTACGAAATTTTGGTGAGTTAGTGTCTTCATGTTTTTTATTTAGCATGCGCAAATGCTAGTATTTCCAATGATTTCGATGCTTGGATAAACCGATGATTTCGGAGTTTCAATTTGAAGGATTTTGGTGTAAACGAAGGCGCTGAGTGCGATGGATAGGGACTAGTTGGTGAAATTTTTTTGTGCCAATTGCAGTTTAAACTTATTATATATTTCCCATATTTGTTTGAAACATTAAACCTTGTTGCTTTGAGAATTTCCTTAACCCTGCTGATTCTGATCAGCCAATTCGGTCTGTTTGCACAAACAGATGCCTACGACCTAGCTATGGAAAAGCTGTCTACCAGCGAGTTCCTAGAATCAATCGATCATTTTAAAGAAGCTTCGAAAAGCGGCGAGAAACGACTAGATGCTCTCACGATGCTCATTATGCTGGAGCATGATTTGGGCATGACCGAAGATGCACAAGAACACTTCAAAGAATATTTGGTCCTTTCGCCCGATCCTCAGCCCCTGGCTTATGCCTTGTTTTTTACGGCTGGTGTATCGGGGCCTAGCGGACAACAAAATGCGGCCCAGCTGAATAACTTGAAAAAGTTGACTCAATTGTCGCCAAATCACTTGGAGAAAAGCGCGCTGTACAACATTGGCGCGAGCTATCAAGCATCTTTTGACAAGAAACGAACGATGGAGTATTTTCAAAAAATTCCTTCGGTCTTGGAGTATAGTCTGCTTGGGCCCTTCGACAACACGATGAATTGTTCTTACGACAAGGACTTTGGTGTGCTTGCGGACGCCAAAATGGAAGGCGAATACAGTTCCAAATACGGAGCGGATATTTCGTGGTATTCTCCCAAGAAGCACCCTTATGACCCTTACTTTTTTCCAAGTCGATTTTTCAATGGAGGTAGTTCTCAATTTTACCTCCAGTCGTTTGTAAATTTCACCGAGGCGCAGGATGTTGTGTTAAACTTGGGTTATACGGGTGAATTAAAACTGTGGCTCAATGATCAGTTGGTGCACATGGACCCGAACTACCGTACTTCGGAACTCGATGATTATAAATACACCGTGCACGTCAACGCCGGAGCAAATCGACTTTTAGTTCAACTTGGTGATTTCGACACGCGTATCGCTTCTCTTATAGTGCGCTTTAGCAATGCCAATGGACAGGACGTGTTGTATACGCAAAGTCAGTCTTACAGCCCCTACACACCAGGCACTGGTGAAGTCAAAGCCATTCCACATTTTGCCATTGACGCCTTGAGTAAAAAGGTTGAAGCTGAGCCTGAGAATTTTGTGAATATGCTGCTTTTGTCTGAAGCCTATAAGCGCATGGCACAGTACGACTTGGCCGAGCAATGTCTGTTGGATGCTCAAAAACTGGCGCCGGATAACTATTCTGTCCTGCGTGCATTTATCAAGCTGTACAGCGACCAAGGAAATAGCGTGAAACAAAGTCTGTTCTACGATGACTACAGCAAAAGATTCCCCTTGGATCACGACATTCTTGTAAATGAAATATCGGATGCTGTAGATGATAAGGATATTCCTTTGGTGAGAGAAAAAATGGAATTGTACAAGGACAATTATGATGACGACTTCCAAAATATGCAATACCAAATAAACTTGGCTTTCCTTGAAGAAGACTATGAAATGGGCTTGCGACTGATAGATAAATTCTACGCTGATTATCCGAAGTCTTTTGAAGCACTCAAACTGAAGTACGAAGTGGGTAAGGCGATGAGTGAGTCTCCTAAGCAGACTGACGGGTACTTGGAAAGGTATTTGGAAAACACCTACGACTACGGTGCGATTGCGACCTTGGCTGCCGATCGATTTGAACGAGGAGACTACAAGCAAGGTAAGGCCCTGCTCCTGAAGAATATTGAATTCATCGACTACGACCGGCAATCGGTCATCGACCTGGCCAATGAAATGGTCAAGCAAAAGGACTACCGTGGTGCCGAGGAGTTACTGCTTGAATTGTTGGATTTGAGGCCTACTGACAGCGGACTATGGTCAGACTTGGCGTCGGTTTATAATTTTAAAGGCGACAAGCAGAATGCGATTAAATATTACAACGAGTCGCTCCGCTATTTCCCTTTTCCCTTCATTACGCACGAGAAGTTGAGAGAGTTGAAAGATGAAACTCCGTTGCTAGATATGGTTGAAGAGATTGAACCAGAAGACTACATCAAAAGATATGAAGAGGAATACGAGAAGGAACGAAAGAACTCCTACGAAGTAGTCATGGAGCGTAACGTAATGGCTGCCTATAACAGTCCGTCGGTAGCTTACCGTACCGATTACATCATCAAGATCATGGATGAGGATGGTATTGCCGACTGGCAGAATATAAGTTTCGACCGAAGTTCAATGAGTTTCGACTTGCGAGAAGCCTACATTATTAAGCCGAGTGGCGGACAAGTAGAGGGGGAGCGACACTACGGAAGTGAAGTGGTATTTGCCAATATCGAGGTAGGAGATTATATCTATGTTTCCTACGATCGTAAACAGCGTTCTGGAGGAAAGACAAGCTTCTTCGTGAATGATCGCTTGGCCTTCAATTCGTACACACCCACTTTTAGCAAGGAGTACATATTGATAGCTGAGGAAGGCATGGATATCGACTATGTTTTTCAACATTCGGACTTAGAGCCTACGATTGAAGAGAAAGATGGATTTGTATTTCATACGTGGCAGACTACCAATTTGAAGTCGCTGCCAGACGAGAGCAATCCCATTGCCTTTAACGACCTGGCGCAGATCTTGCATGTAGCCGTCCACAGCGAGTGGACCGATGTCGTAGATTGGTACCAAGACCTTTCTTCCGTTCGCGCGGAGCAAGACAAAACGGTCAAAGACATTGCCGCCGAAATCAAGGAGAAGTACAATCCAACCACCGAGCTAGAAACAGCGCGAGCTATCTATGACTTTATCGGAGAGAATGTGAAGTACAGCTTCATCGACTTCCGTCAGAGTAACTACGTACCTCAAAAAGCGGCCGATGTATACCACACGAAGCTCGGAGACTGCAAGGATATATCTACACTGTTTGCCGCTGTAAGTAGAGAAATGGGCTTGTCTACCAACTTGCTTTTGGTACTCTCATCGGATTTTGGCCAAAACGCCAACCCACTTCCTAGTTTGAATTTCAACCACTGCATGGTGGCGACGCAGTTGGACGGACAAGAGTATATCTTGGAGTTAACCGATCACCTTTTGCCATTCGGATTTTTGGATACGCATCATGAAGGAGCGCGCTACTTGAAAATACCATTTGGCGATGACGAAAAAGTTCCGGCCGAGCTGCAAACAATGAAGGCGAATCCTGGATTTGTCAATGGAACAGTCGTGGAATCGACTTTGGTTGTCGACCAAGCGATGTCATTTGAAGTATCGCGGGTGAAGAAATGTTACGGAACGTACGGGACATCTATTTCCTCTTACTATTCGAACATGGATGAGGAAACGCAAGTGAAAACCATTCAAAGCAGTATTGCCGAGGAGTACTCATCCTTGGTCAAGTTGCACGATTTGGAGTTTGTTTCCAACGCCCCAAGAGAAGATACCTTGGTGTACAAATACAGCTACAGCGTAGAAGACGACATCACACGCGCAGGAGATTTCAAGACACTCAAAATCCCTTTTAGCGGCAAGTTAGTCACTTCAGGACCTTTCCAGGATGCCGAGCGCGTCAACGATTTCGACTTTTTGAATTACGAGTCTTACGGAAAGTATGAAGAGTTCATGACGATTTCACTTCCTCCGGGATCAGCGCTTCTGGAAACGCCAAAGAACGTGGACATCTCATACGGCGAAGGTTTTAGCTACCAACTGCATTTCAAATCAAAGAAACCCAATCAGCTAGAAGTCCACCGTGTATACAAAAACGAAAGAAGAAACATCAGCCAGTCTGAATATTCAGAATTCCGCGACTTCATGCTCAAAATGGTTAAGGCGGAGGATATGACTTTGATATTTAAGTAGGTGGAGGTGTTTGGAAGAATGAAACCCCTGTTTGGGTTGGTCCTACTTCTTTTGGGTTTGTCGGGCTGTCAGAATACATATGAATATTGGGATGTCTCAAAATTCAAGATGGACAGACATGCGTTGAATGATGAGGAGGAGGTAGAACTTATCTATTCGAGCCGTGGGCCCGACGACAATCTAGATTTGGAATATTACATCCATTTGGTAGTGGTTTCTCAGGAGAGTGGGGATACGGTAAATATACTTACCACTTTAAACAATAGCCTTGATGGTGTAGAGGGGAATCGAATTTTCAATTTCTTCGATCAAGACAATATTGGAACTAAAATCGGGCAGATGGATCCTGAAACTCTGCTTGATATTAAGAATGTAGAAGATATTACAAACAGAGAAGTTCCGAGTATAGAAAAAGTGGCTCGGGACAGGAATTTTGACGACATCGCGGACAATGATTTTCCGACTATAATTGGGTCAATTGGGATCTTGACTTCGACTCAAAACTAACGTTGAATTCGATTTTAGATATCGATGCAACTGAGCAAGAACGGAAGTCTTCCCAAAGGAAACTAAATTATTACGTCTGGTTTTTCGTGGCAATTTCAGTACTTGCATTCTTGAGCGAGTGGCGATCAATTAGGAATTCAATCGAATTCTCTGGCCTGTTTTCATTGAAGATCCTTATTCGAATTGCGCCTATTGTTTTGAATTTGTTAGGGGCTTATCTCTTATCAGTGCGCAGTAGGATAGGGTGGTTTCTGCTTGTAGTCATCAACCTAGTTGAGTCATTTATGTTTTTATACGTGGCTCATATGGTTTATGATTCGATGGGGACCACGCAATACATGCCATTTCAAAACTCCCCCGAAACAACTATTTTATCTTTCCTTTTAATCGCGTGTTTTCTAGGGGTTGCGGTTGTTTTACTTGTCAGACCATGGATTCGTCGATACCTAGTCATTGGGACGGCCTTAGTTGTTGGATCGATCGCCGTAGGATTAATAATCCCACTATTGTTGCTATATTTCACCTAATCTTTTAGAATCTTGTGGGTAGTTTATTGTGCGACTATCCATGTGCCTTGTACTAAAGTCGCTTTGTTAAAACCATGATAGGAGCGAGCTTCTTCACAAGAATGGATAAGTCGTTTTTTATTCTTCAGCATGCGCAAATGTTGAGCAGTTTTCAAATAAAACACAGTCATCGCGGAAAGAAGCGAGTAAGTGCATCGAAGGGAACGAAATACCTGAAAACAATAACCGACACTCCAACTTACGTGGGGAGGTGAGCAGGAATTAGTTAGATTAGGGACATAAAAGGGATATGACACATATGTTCGTTATTGGCAGGTAAAGAAACACTGGTGTGTTATATCGAGTTGTTATCAACCATTGCAGAAATGAACACTGGATATTCAAAGTTCTTGTCGAATCTAAGTGATGCCCAGACTAAAAGGCACTCCATTCTGCCATCATCTGTATGCGTTCAGCTTATTAACCAGGATGGATCGAAACTCAATGTCGATTTGGTTCTGATGCACCTCAAAATTTTCATTACCAAAGGGAGTTATCACAATTTCAATTTCATTCCAACAGATGAGCACGGATTAGCAAAATTTAGTAGGGCTGATATTCTAAACAACACTGAGCTAAAGCATTACTTTGATGCAAATCTGTCACCCGACAATACGCCAGTTGATTTTGAAATCTCCGTTTACACTACCGAATTTTTAAAAACAATGATAGACTCAATGGATGGATTTCTCCCATTTAATGAAGAGTCAGTAAGATCCGAACTACTTCATCGCGGGATTAGTGAGAAGGAGGTAGAAGAGAGACTGCCGTTAATTGAAAAGAAATTGAACGAAGATGAATTATTATTGACCTTGCTAAAATCCAACAATAATCAACAGATTGAAGAAATTGGAACACCAGAAATGATTCAAGGAAAATGGGAGTCTTCAAGCCACTATTCGTACGAATTAAAAATAGGTAGATAACAATCTGTAATAAACCATGACCACACCAAGCCAACACACAGCAGTCAGGGAAAGATCTGCTCTGCCATGTCACGGTTCATACAGGTGGTACGTTAGCTACAATTAAGAAATACAATGAAACACCATTTTGCTGATTTGCTTGATAGAGAAGATGACTATTGGACAATTGTTCCGAACATAGATAGATACTCTTATTCAGCAGATGAATTAATAGATGATAAGGAAAATGCTAGAGTTGTTACCGTAAACAAAGACGATAATAATTGGAAACAAATCTTTGATTTACCGAATCTGGAAGAACTAACTCTTCACGAGCCAAGTAAGGTACAAGTAGAATCAATAAAAGAACTTAAAAATCTTAAACGGTTTCGCCTATCCCATTTCAGAGCGAAGGATATTGAATTCATAAACGAACTTACAAGTATTGAAGAACTTGTATTCGAATATGTTTCTGGATTTTCAGACCTTTCTCCTCTTAGAAATCTGACTAAATTAAAATCCTTACATCTTGAGAATTTACGAAGGGTTGCAAATTTTGAAGGGCTTAGCGGAATATCATCTCTTCGATATTTACATTTAGACGGGACATTGGATTGGAGTCAACCAATAGCAGATTTCGAATTCTTAAGAGGACTTCCAGACCTGGAGGTTCTTGCACTCAGGTTTGTAGGTGTAAAGAAGGAATTTCCAGCATTCCTACCAATTCTTGATTTGAAAAGATTAAAAAGAATTAGGATTGGTCTTGGAACTCTTGAAGTTAGAGAATATGCTTTTATTCAAGTCGCTCTACCAAATGTAAAATGTGGAGCTGGAGACAATTGCATTCCTTGGAAACCATACACGGAATGGGGAGAAGATTCGTTTCTGCCACTCGGAAAAGGAAAAAGGAGTTTTTCAAAAAACCATAAAGATGCAAAAGCAAAATGTATTCAATTAGAAACTGATTTTGAAAAATTTAAAGAGGAAGCAAAAGGAATAATAAAAAAAGTAGCTAACAATTAGGCTCCAATGAGGTGCGGTAAGGCCGCAGTTCATTAGAGCGAGTGTTGTACTCTTCCTGAGGTAGCGCCCTGCCCGGACGCTATGGGGATTCAATAAATTTCTTGTGTTGTGCGATTGTGTGAGAGGCCTTCAACCGGTCGGAAAGAAGGTGGTATTGAGTCGATTGCAGTATTGTTTTCCTGATATTTTCTAATGGTTTGTCGATCAAAATGGGTTTTCCTTCTGTTTTACTACGTGCGAAGGCATGGACATCCCGCATCCGCATCATTGATATGTTGCAGCGAGTAGTCATTCTTGCAAAAAGTTTAGGTTGGCTTTGAGCTTGAATAGGGGCGGCCCGCGAGTGGGTAGGATGGAGTCGACGACTTCTAGGATTCCTTTGGGGCATTTTGGACAGGCGTCGGGGTTGATTTTCAGCTTTTCCAGCGCGATGGTTTTCCAAGAGGTTGATGTCGCTTACAACGCTTCAATCTAAAGAATGGTTATTTGCTCCTCGAACTTGGCAAACTGCTCAGTAAACCCCGGCACTTCGCGCTTGGCTCGTGCAATAAGCGTTTTGGGGGAATTGGAGCCTAATTTGCGCCCACGTATACTTTTTTTAAAATCGTACTCATAATTTTATAGTTTTATGAGCGTATACTCGACCAAGGGCGAAGAGGTTCTTTAGCTACCGCAGGTTGAGTGCAACACTGTGTAAAAATGCATTAAAAAGCATTTTACTCTAAACCGTTATAGCTCATTAAAAGATGACATTAGAGGAATCTGTGGCAAAATTCAATTTAGGCTATTTGAGCATGTCTCAGTTTCCAAAAATTGCAATGCAACAACTTGAAAATGGTGTTGAAAGTGAGTCTCTTATTATTCTTGCTGGGATGAGTGATGAAGACAACTCTTTCGAAATCAAAGAATACTTAGACTGCGCTATAGCTGAATTAAATATTGAGCGATATGAGGGAAATGATGCGGCCTTTGTTTTAGCCAATTACTATGTACAAGAGTTTAAAAGCGGCAATTTGAGCATTGGTGACACAGTTAGCCGGATAACAAATTATTGCTGGTATAATAATTCGGTTGAAATAGTAAGTGATAAATATCGCTTTGATTCGATCAAATTTGCAGGAATTATTGCAGTTTGGTATGACTACGTCGAAATCGACGAATTTACAGATTGGGTGAAAAGATCAAAAAAATCTCTTGCTCAACTTAAATCGGAAATGGAACTAGAATTAAAAACTGACTTGCTTTTCTGGGAAAGCGAATTTTTACAGAATACTCTGGCAGAAATAAAAAATAGAAATGTCTAAAAGCCATCATACAACTTGGAACGACCTTAAGGGCAAGACCAAAATAGAAATACAGGGAATGTCAAAAGATCCTGATTCATTGCTGAATAATATGGTAAAGAAAAGGAGAGTCAAAAAAACAGTAAAAGCAGATAGGAAGGCCAACAAAGCACGAATTAAAAACGAGCTATAACAATTAGGCTCCAATGATGCGCGGTAAGGCCGCGGTTCATTAGAGCAAGTGTTGTACTCTTCCTGTGGTAGCGACCAGCCCGGACGCTATGGGGATTCAATAAATTTCTTGTGTTGGCTACTAGGGTCAGAGACCGGTAACTGGTCGGAAAAATGGTAGCGTTGAGTCGATGTTAGTCTGGTTTTCCTGATACTTTCCAATGGTTTGTCCCTCAAAATGGGTTTTCCTTCTGTTTTACTACGTGCGAAGGCATGGACATCCCGCATCCGCATCATTGAAATGTTGCAGCGAGTAGTCATTCTTGCAAAAAGTTTAGGTTGGCTTTGAGTTTGAGTAGGGGCGGCCCGCGAGTGGGTAGGATGGAGTCGACGACTACTAGGATTCCTTTGGGGCTTGATCCAGGAAAGCGCATCGGAAGCTACGCCAGCGACCCTATGAGAATCTAGTGAAGTTTTATGGTTTGCTAGACATAGAGAAATATGCCTGCTTGAAAACCCTAGCGAAAGCTCAATGAAAAAGTCTGTCAGTAAGCCGTGTGAGGGAAAGCCTCAAGCACGGTTTGATGTAGGGTGGCTAGGGGGCAATAACTAATTTGTTACTTTCGGGGTGGAGAAATAGGAGTGGGGTGTCAGGCTCCACTCTACGTGACAAGCGGAAAAACGAAATGCAATTAAAGAAAATCACAGAAAAGGGAAAGACAGGAAATTTCTATGTGGGAAAATCCGAAATTTTGACTGTAAGTTGGAATAACGGAGCGAATCCCGACTTTTTTGTATTTGGTGAATCAAGAGAACTTCGACAGGTTGACAAAGAATATTTTGCAAAAAAGACAGTTGGAGAAAACTATAAACTAATTGAAGAACAACTCCCATCAAGCATAGAAAGCTATCAATCGACTAAAGACGAAAAGGGAAATCAATACTTCTGTTTTTACCAAGAAGGAATAATTCACGGGTTTGACAAAAACGGTAAAAGAATACTTGATTGGCGAGCTGATGAAATAGGACAAGGACACCTTATTTACGATATTGACTATCAATTTCCAGATTTTCTTTGGCTTGCATTTCCTACAGGTCAGACAGTTACTCAAGTTTCAATAGCCGACAGAAAAGTGACGTATAAAATCGGAGAATATACTTGGGACGATAAGAACGACACTTTAAGCTATCCTGAGAGTCTGTTTGTAAAGGGAAAATTCGTTTACATCCCAAATATGGGAAACAACAAGCTATTCAGATTTGACAATGAAAGTAAGGAACTCGAACTAATTGAAACTTTTAAAGAGAAACTGTGGCAATACGAAGAGACTGACT
>JADFAK010000043.1 GCA_015665315.1 Flavobacteriales bacterium
GTTTCTTGTTCTCTTAATGCTGCCAAAGCCACTTTCGTTTTAAATTGTGAGGAGAATTTCCTCCTTGTTCTACGTGTTGTCATACCCCTAATTTCTTTGCTTTTTTTCAACTTAGCAAATGGTCTTAATTTCGGGGAGTATTACAGTCATCACGTGCTCTTTTTTGATCTAAGCCCGCAATTGGTGGAAGGCTCTTTGAAAGGAAAGCGTTCTGTATGGGACTATCATTCGTATTCGAGAGATCCACTATTATCTAATCTGTATTTCTAAAATCTATTTCTCCTTTTATAAGTGCAAGATAATAGAAATAGGATTTAGAAATAGATTTTAGAAAAGGCACTTATCGTCCATAGGAGGAGATAATAGGGAGAGATAAATGAATGTACACCTCGGGGAATTGTGCGCCTATTCAGTTGACGCTGATTGGTTTATCACGTGCTCTTTTTTGATCTAAGCGCGCAATTAGTGGAAGGCTCTTCGAAAGTAAAGCGTTCATTAAGGGCACTAAACCTACTTATCTCTTACTCTTGAAACTTCCTCTTCCTCTATTTAATTCAAGAGCAAGAGCAAGAGAAAAGAGGAAGAGATAAGTGAATGTACACCGCGGGGAATTGTGCTCCTATTCAATTGACGCTGATTGGTTTATCATCACGTGCTCTTTTTTGATCTAAGCGCGCAATTAGTGGAAGGCTCTTCGAAAGTAAAGCGTTCATTAAGGGCACTAAACCTACTTATCTCTTACTCTTGAAACTTCCTCTTCCTCTATATCAAGGAAATATCACCAATACCCTCTCGAACGATAACTGGCACATCGCCGGTGCAATCGACGACTGTTGTGGCATCCAAGGATCCAATTCCCCCATCGACAACCACGTCTACGCGGTCAGAGTATTTTTCGCTGATCAATTCAGGGTCGGTGCTATGCTCGATGATTTCATCGTCGTGCTTCACGGAAGTCGCAATTAGCGGTCCGCCGAGTTGATCGATGATGCTCTGAACGATGGCATTGTCGGGAACACGAATACCTATTGTCTTCTTCTTCGACTTGAACAATCGTGGGACGTTGTTATTGGCATTCAGGATGAAAGTGAAGGGTCCAGGAAGGGCGCGCTTCAACATTTTGAACGTCGACGTGGAAATAGGCTGACAAAAGTCGGACAAGTGACTAAGCCCGCTGCAAAGCACAGAAAAATCGGCCTTTTCGGGCTTGATTCCTTTGAGCTGACAGATTTTCTCGAAGGCCCTATAGTTGGCCAAATCACATGTAAACGTGTATACACCATCGGTAGGAAGGATGGCTACTCCCCCATTTTTGAGGAATTCGACTACCTGAGCAACGCGGCGTGGGTCAGGGTTTTCTTCGTAAATGCGTATGAGCATTGGTTATCCTTTAGCTTGAGATTTTGCGTGATCGGCTAGGAACTGGGCCAAACCTGAATCGGTTAATGGGTGTTTGAGCAATCCAGCGATGGCCGATAGAGGTGCCGTGATTACATCGGCCCCGATTTCGGCGCACTGAATGATGTGCATGGTATGACGCACGGATGCGGCTAGAATCTGGGTTTGATAGCCGTAGTTGTCATAAATAAGTCGGATTTGGTTGATCAACTCAATTCCATCTGAGGAAATATCATCCAAGCGCCCTACAAAGGGTGACATATAGGTTGCCCCCGCCTTCGCTGCCAAAAGAGCCTGTCCGGGAGAAAATATCAAAGTACAATTGGTTTTTATGCCCTTGTCTGAGAAATACCTCAGGGCTTTTACACCGTCTTTGGTCATGGGAATCTTTACGACGATATTCTCATGTAAATCGGCCAATAGATCTCCTTCACGTACCATGCCTTCGTAGTCGGTCGAAATCACTTCGGCACTTACATCGCCATCTACGATCTTGCAGATATCCAGGTAGTGCTTGCGAATATTGGCTTCACCTGTAATGCCCTCTTTGGCCATGAGCGAAGGATTGGTTGTCACTCCGTCCAAAATCCCCATATCTTGGGCTTCACGAATTTGGTCTAGGTTGGCAGTATCAATGAAAAACTTCATGTGTGTATAATTGAGTCATGTTGATTCTACGAAAAAATAGCATTTGCCGAAGGCTTAATCCTCCTGAACAGTAATCGTGCTTTCCACTTCTTGTTCGCTCTCCTCTTCGTCTTCCTGAACTTCTCCAGTTTCCATGTCGACATTGAGGTTGGACTCACTCATAGGAACAAATCCTTTCGAACGTAGATCCATTTCTTGTCGTTCACCTTCTGAATCAGGGAAAACTTCTTCGATTTTGGTGTAGTTGACGGCTGGGATGACGAATCCACTTACACTGCCTTTCATGTATTCCTGTGTCTTCAGGTATGCATCCTGCACGTCATCGGCGCACATGAGGAAGTATTGGTTGGACGTCTTCTCTTTGCCCGAAGTCTCGTCGAATGAAATCATCGACACCTTTACTTTGAACCACAACTCACAGTCGGCGGCCTCAACCACTTCGGCAAAATTGTTTTTCGTAATATTCACGACCTCAAACGTACCATTGATCTCTTGGTTCATGATATGAATGATGCGTGCTTCCGCTTCTGTATAGGTATAAGCATCGACTAGGTATGACGATACTGCTTTCACTTCGTGGCCAGTTTCATCCATCTTGCGATAGCTGATGCGGCAGGTAAACCAACTTTTTAACATAAGATTCTTTTTCGAGCGACAAAAGTAGGTGCGTCAATCGGGAAAAGAGTCGATCGAGCAAGGAAAGATGTTCACAAAGAATCAAGAGAATGAGAATCCTGTGCCGAGCCACGATTGGGATTTCTTGGACGGCACAAGATTCATCATTTGCCTTTATGGCTGAGTAATTCCTTTCTCGAACTAGCTGCCTTTTGAAGCCGCCATTTCTTTGAATAATTTCTCGTACTCTTCGAACCTATGGCTGCGAACAGGTCGAATTTTAGGCTCGGTGCTGAAATGAAGGAGCAGACAAGGAGCAATGTTTTTGTATTTATCGACGTACTCGTATTTGATGAATTCATCGTTTTGGATGCGCTGCCGAATGCGGTTGTGGTAGGGATACATTTATATAGGTTTAAGGGTTGTTTTCGTGCGAAAAATATCAAAGAGGATCAAGTTGGACATGAGCATAGAGAACGCATATCCTATATCCTCAACGGGAATGGTTATCAGTCGGACCCCCATATTTTCATGGTTATCATACCAAACTACTGGCTCATTGGAAAAGGCTCCGGTAAGCGCGCCATTGACTAGTAAAAATGGAATTAATATGAAGAGGAAAGAGATGTAGAACCGACTAAGCATTGAACGTTTAAAAAGTATGCTGAACATAAGTACAGCCGTCAGGATAGAGAAATTTATTGCCGTGTAAGACCTGGACCAATTGGTGATGGCCAAGGTTACTGCGAGAATGAGCAATGCCAGTGTGATTGCTCGGGTCGTTGTGGGTGCGAGTGTAAGGTGGGGACGCAGATGAACAAGGGCGAAATGGATGAAGAGGCTACAGAATGGGATGATGAGGAAAAATAGGATTTCTTCCAGCGGAATTTCTCCGAAATAGAGACCTAGGCAATAATTGGCGTTGAAACCCCACACCCCATCATGCGTGAATTTGTAGTCCCAGGCCAAAAACGCAAGAGCCACGAGTGAGGTAGAAAGTGCCAGGGCCTTCCACGCTTTGATTAGATCTCGTTTAAAGATCGTGTAGCCGAGCGGAAAAGCTATGGATAGCAGGAGGATGATAAGATAGTAGCTCTTCATTTTGCAGGCCGACGTTTGAAGTATTTCTTTGGTACATTGAGCATGCCAAAGCACTCCCCATCTTCTTTACCGAGATGTTTGTGGTGAATCTTGTGGGCTTTTCGCAGACCGATGAGGTATGAGTTCTTCGTGTTCTTGAACCACGGAAACCGTTGGTGGATCAATACATCATGGACGAGGAAATAGGTTATTCCGTACAAAAAGATGCCAAGGGCTATGAAAAACTTGTAATTGAGAAAAGGAACCGTGCCGAAGTAGAACAAGGTGATACTCGGTATGGCGCCAATGACAAAAAAAGCATCGTTCCTTTCAAAAGTATGCTGGTATTTCGGCTGGTGGTGATCGGCGTGCAAATTCCACAAGAAACCATGCATAACATACTTGTGGGTGCACCATGTAATACCTTCCATTGTAGCGTAGGAAAGAATAACGATGAGTATGTATAAAAAGATGGTCATTGTATTTTTAAGATTCGTGGGCAGACAATCACTTCTAGATTAAATTTAGTCGGTAATAAGCGTATGACCTTAGGAGCAACACGGTCTTGTACCCATTGGAAACGCTTACCCGTCTGTTTTTGAGTTCGCTGGACGAAATTCTATCAACCTTTTTGAGAACCTTCGCATAATAGACATAAGCCACATACACACCAAAGCGCGCCTCTTTGGGCAGCTGCCTGATTCCTTGCAAAGCCTCTTTGAAATCGGCTCTAATTTCCTCCACTATTCTATCTTTTCCTTCTTGGCTCAAATTTGATGGATCGACCTGTGGGAAGTAAGAGCGATTCAACTCGTCGTAATCCTGCTGGAGGTCTCTGATAAAGTTCACCTTTTGAAAGGCCGTTCCCAGCTTCATGGCGGGTTGCTTCAATCGTTCGTAGGCTTCTTGGTCGCCTTTCACAAAGACTTTTAGACACATGAGGCCCACAACATCTGCCGACCCGTAGATGTAGTCCTGCATTTCTTGCTGACTGTTGTAGGTTTGTTTGGTGAGATCGGCACGCATGCTATTCAGGAAGGCCTGCACTAGTCCCTCGTCGATATCAAAGTCTCGTACCGTTTGCTGAAAAGCGTGAATGATAGGATTGGTGCTGATACCAAATTTTAAGGCGCACTCATACTCTTCTTCAAAGCGATCGAGTAAGTCTTCTTGGGGAAAGCCTTGGAAGCTGTCCACAATCTCATCGGCCACGCGCACAAATCCATAGATATTGTAAATCGCCTGTCGGATTGAAGGGGCAAGCAATCGCACGGCAAGCGAAAATGAAGTACTATACTTTCTCGTCACAAGTTTGGCACTTTGTCTGGCTACAGCGTCGAAAAGTTCTTTCATGAGTCAAGGTGTTTGAGGATGGATTCGGCGGCAATTTTTCCCGAGATGAGAGCAGGTGGAACGCCCGGGCCGGGAACAGTCAATTGTCCGGTGAAAAAGAGGTTTTTCACTTTCTTGCTTTTGATACGCGGACGCATAAAAGCGGTTTGGGTGAGTGTATTGGCCAATCCGTAAGCATTGCCTTTGTACGAATTGTAGTCATCAACGAAATCATTGACACAATAGGACTCGGTAAACAGAACATGCTCACGCAATTCTTGACCTGTAAGTCTTTCTAGTCGGCCAATAATCAACTCAAAGTACTTCTTACGATGCTCTTCATTGTCTTCGATTCCCGCTGCAATAGGAATTAAAAAAGTAGCGGCTTCTTTTCCTTCGGGAGCGAAAGTAGCGTCGGTCTTGCTCGGGAAACTAGCATAAAACAGCGGATCTTTGGGCCACGCCGGTTTGTCGTAAATCGCCTCGGCATGTTCGTCAAATTCGGCATCGAAGAAGAGCGTATGGTGTGAGACATGGTCCAGCTTTTTGTCGAAGCCAACATAAAACAGCAAGGACGAAGGGGCAAAAGTCTTTTTATTCCAATAGGCTTCTGAATACTGTCGATATTTTTCTCGGATTAATTTCTCCGTATGGTGATAATCGGCCCCGCTGAGAATAACATCGGCTGTATGTCGCGTACCTTTTACCAATACACTTTGGGCGACTCCATTGTGATCAATAGCAATCTCTTCAACAGCCGAATTTGTTTCGAAGCTAACTCCCAGTTGGTAGGCCAATGTGACCATGCCATTGACAATCTCGACCATTCCTCCTTTGGGATGCCAGGTACCCAGTCCGAAATCGGCCCAGTTCATGAAATTGTAGAGTGCAGGCGTGTTTCCAGGTTTGGCGCCTAGGAAGAGGACGGGGAATTCGAGGATTTTAATGAGACGGGGGTTGTCGAACCTGTTTGCAATTTGCCGACGAATATCGAAGAAGAGCTGGTTGAGTTTGGTGATTGTTTTGGCCGTGATCAACTCAAGGGGCGAGACTCCTGGTCGGTACACCAAGTCTTTGACGGCCACATTGTAGTTGTTCTCTGCCATTTCGAGGAACTTGATCAAGTGCTTTGAACTGCCAGGTTCTTCTTGTTCAAACAACTCACAGATCTTGTGCAGTTCTGAAGAAATAGAGACCGAGTCTTTTTCGCCGAAATAGACCTCGTATGCTGGATCGAGTCGGTTCAATTGGTAGAAATCGGATGGTTTTCTATCGAAATCGGCAAAAAACTTTTCGAAGACATCGGGCATCCAATACCAGGTGGGGCCCATGTCGAAGACGAAGCCATCTTTTTTGAACTGGCGCGCTCTTCCCCCCACCTGCTTGTTCTTCTCAAATACAGTGACTTGATGACCTGCCTTGGCCAGGTAACATGCGGCAGAAAGCGAGGAAAACCCAGAGCCCAGAATGATTATCTTCTTCTTCAATGTTTAACAATTAATTACAATCGTTAAACAGAACAAGTCGGCGCACAGAATTGTTCAGGGCGATTAAAAAATAAATGGATTATGCGTTGACGTTCGAGTTGACCATCTTCTGGACGACAAAATCACATTTGCCTTTATGGCTGAGAAAAATATGCCTAATTCCTTGCCTCTTTCTTTTCGAATTTTTCAAATATGCTATTCGCAAATGAGAGTATAAAACTAAGCAATAAGGCATACCAGAAACCGTCAACAAAGAAGCCATCTAAGAGCCAATCGGCCAATAAGATCACCCCTGCGTTGATGACTAGCAAGAAGAGTCCGAGGGTGAAAATGGTAATAGGAATCGTTAAAATAATAAGGATTGGGCGCACGACCGCATTGAGCACAGCCAAGACGACTGCCACCCACACGAGGTTCCAAAAATCATCGGCTACATGGATTCCATCGAATAGGTAGTCGGCCACCAAAACGGCGAGCATTGTTGTCAGTATTTTGGAAATGGTCCTCATGTTAGTTTTCTTTTTCGGGTTGGATATCAATTGTTTCGAGATAGATTCTCGTAAATCTAGGGTTGGCCGTTTTAAGTCGGTCTTTCATTTCATTGATGATTTCTTCAATTCGTCCGGCCAAGGTATCATCATAAAAATTCACATCCAAGGTAAGTAAAACCTCATCAGGGCCAAGGTGCATGCTGCGTACATTTCCAAAGTGCTTGACTTCTTTGTAGTCATCAACTATGTCGCTAATGACGGCCAAATCCTCGGGAACTGCGCTCTCACCCACTAGCAGTCCTTTCGTCTCGATAGCCAGAAAAACGGCCACGCCAGCGAGCAGAACCCCAATGGCAATCGAAGCGAGTCCGTCCCACATAGCGTCTCCCGTCATTTGCGCTAGCATAACCCCTAAAAGAGCTATGACCAAGCCGATCAAAGCTGCGGTATCTTCGATCATAACGGCGAATGTAGCTGCATCTTTACTGGCACGAATACTGGATATAAAGCCTTTGGGATTGGCCTTCCTAAACTCGCGAAAAGCCAAGTAAAAGCTAATGCTTTCGGCAAAAATAGCTCCGATGAGCACTCCGTAGTTCCACAGGACATTTGACTCGCCGTGTTCGACGGGATGCATGAGGTGCTGAATTCCTTCGTAAATGGCGATTCCACCACCTAGTGCAAAGATCATGATGGCGACGACGAAGCTCCAGAAGTAGACTTCTTTGCCGTAACCAAAGGGGTGTTTATCGTCTGGTTCGCGCTGACTGCGTTTGATTCCGAACAGCAGCAATACGCCGTTGCATGTATCGATCATCGAGTGAATTCCTTCGGAGAGCATGGCGCTACTTCCGGTGAAAAAGCTCGCCACGAATTTCATAATAGAGATAGCCAAATTGGCACCAATTGCGCCGTAGATAGCGACTTTACTGTTTCCAGCCATATGCGTATTTTAATAATAATTATTCATCAACTAGCGCAGGGCACACAAGTGGTGGCTCCGGGCATGAGCATGACTCGTCCGATGGGTATTGGTTTTCCGCACTTCGTGCAAATGCCAAAATAGGGTTCGTCAATTTTCTTCAAAGCTAATTCAAGTCTTTGGAATTTCGCTTCCGATTGACGCAGAGCTGCCTCGTTGACGCTTTTATTATTGATCGCGTCCATCCTAGAAACGCGTCCAATAGCGTTCTCCGGTGGAATGGGCTTGGTAAGTTCTTTGTATTCAATAATTTTTTCACGGAGCTCACCCATCATTGTATGAATGGCTGTTTCGATTCCATGGCGTTGTTCTTTGGAGAGCATAAAGGGGCTTCGTTGATCAATCGTCCAGCGCTAATAGCACTGATTGAGGAGCTCAAAAGCCTTGACTACATTGTCGAAATTGTAAAAGGGCTTTTGGTCGTTCTTGTCCATAAAGATAAATGTTTCGCAGCCCATGAGCAATTCTTTGATTTTGTCGTCGTAGTTCTTGGTGTTAAAAATGGTTTTTTCGTCTCGCTTGAGGTTCCAAACAACGTACTCCTTGCGTTTGAAGTCAATGGCTCCAGCGATTTCATGTCCGGCAGCATTTGCTTCGGCCAGGCTCTCCAAATCTTCGCCAAGGTTGTCGTTATTACCTTCAATTGCTTGCTCTACTTGCTTGTGAGCCGCCGCCTTCGTGAGTGTGTCAACCAAGGCCTCTGTGGCTACTGCAGCTACTCCTGATAAAAATTTATACGACGATGTGGGGAAGGGATTGCGATACAGCCAAAAATTCTCACCTTCCTGCATAAGTTCAACAAAAACACCTTGTTCGACGATATAGCGATGGGTCTCTTCGCCAAAAGTCTGCTCAAAATAATCAACCTGCGACGGGTTGAAATTCTCAATATTATCTGAGGCATCTACCAAGGTTATATCCGTTGCATACCACATCAACGAAGGTTTATTTTGTTTGACCTGACCTTTCTTTTGACTGCCGTCGAGCAAACGAATCACTCCAGTTTGAAAGGCTTTCGTTTCGTCATTTCCGCCTTCACCGGCAGAGAGAAACTGCTCAGTTGAGATAATTCCTCCATTGTACTCTTGGTATTCTGTTTCCTTTCCGTTGACGGTCTGACCAGCATTTTTAATATCCGTCGGCGCAAAATACTGCACCAAAGCCGATTCAGATCGCGCGAAATTCACTCCCGAATACTGGTTTCCTTCCAGTCCATAAATGCCTATGAAAGCTACATATCCTTCAAAGCGCTCCCCTTTCACTGTCTCTACCCAGCCAGGATTAAAATTTCTTCCTGGGTCGTTGTAGTCGTTGCCATTTTTCTTCCCCATATCAGACATGGTTAACAGCAAGCCATAATTGGCAATTTCGCCATTGGCAAAATCCTTTTTGTCACCTGCGACATCGACGTGAAACGATTTGATGCCTCCATTTTCTTCCTTCAATTGAATCTCTCCTTCAAGTCGGCTACCATCCCCTAGAACAAGATACCCTGGCTGCCACTTGGTTTTTCGTCGATGTGTCGAAACGCCTTTGGCATTGGTCGATGTATTGCCCATACCCCACTTGAACAACTCTTCTGGAGAGTCGCACACAGCGCGAACCACATAAAGACCGTACTTATCCAAACTGCCGGCCGGAATCTTTTTCGTATCGCCTGATTTCGTCAAAATTTCAACCTCCTCTACATGCCCGGGAGAACCAATAAGAGAAATATCTCCGTCTATTTTGGTGCCTGACTTCAAAACGATATAACCACTTTGCGGGGTAGTGTCTTTTTTACCCCAATCGTAATACTCATTTGGAGTCTCATTGGTTTGACCTGAGAAAGAAATAGAAAGTAAACAAGCAAGGGCTGCGAGCCCGATGGATAGATTTTTCATGAGAATGCTTTATTGGTAATAGGTTGTGCGGTTTTTACGATGTGCAAATTACCAAGGAGCTCCAACTTTTGGTATCCCTAATTCCAATGATTTTGACCCAGACTGGTGATCTTCAGCTAGGCTTTTTGTGGTAGGGGCTGACTCATAAATTCACCCTTTCCTACATCTCCATCATCCCAGCCCTCACTGCGGAAAATAGACTCTTGAACTTAATTAGCGGATTGATAATCCCAGGTGGATTAGCATGAAGACAATAAACAATTACATGACTTACAAACTCAACCGCCTAGCGCAGTTGTCGCTCCTACTGAGCACTATAGCTATATTCAATATGGCCAGCGCGCAATGTACACACGACATGGATCTCAACGACTGGACAATTGCCGGTCCGCTTGGAAATGGTCAATGGACTGTGACAGATGATGGAACCGCTGTATCGCAAGATGTAAACGGATTACCAACTTTCTTCGTGAGTCCGAAAGACATGATGAACGTACGCGTGACCGGTAAACTTCGTGTCGATTCCCTAGCAGAAGACAACGACTACATTGGCTTTGTTTTTGGCGTTCAATCTCCCACGACATATGGAAACAATCTGACCACTTTTGATTGCTGGATGATTGACTGGAAGAGCGACGTCCAAACTTCTGCAGACGAAGGTTTCTCGCTGATTGACATCAACTACACCTTTGATTTTGACAATCCGAACTCATTCATGCCTTTTTTCTGGACGCACAATACGATCAATGGATTCCAAATAACGAACACGCACTACGACGAAGGTTCTGGGTGGGAAGTTGATCAAGAGTATGACATTGAATTTCTGTTCACGCCAACGCGTATGATCTTCAAGGTGAATAATGAAGTGATCTTGGACAAACTTGATTGCTTTGAGCCTGGACGTTTTGGCTTTTACAATTTCTCGCAGGCAGGAACGAACTACAGCGATTTTAAGTACGAAGTCCTACCCGATTTTAATTTGCCAACTGAAGTATGCCTGAACGAATCCGTACACCTTCAAATGTTGGACGCCAATTGCAGCTCGGCATCGGATTTATCCAACAGCGTCATCAGTAACTGGAGCTGGGATTTTGGTGATTCAGGCACAAGCTTTGAGCTAAACCCTACGCATGAATACACAGAAGCTGGCCAATTCCCAATTACCCTCACTCTCACGGATGAATTCGGCTGTGAAAGTCAGAATTCTCACTTGATTCAAGTGGAGAACGGTCCGACCGCTGATTTCGAAGTTTCGACAGGCTGCACAGGTGAAGAACTCGCTTTTAGCAACCTGAGTAATTCCAATGGAACGACGATAATATCCACACAATGGGATATTGACTCAGATGGGGTTACCGATTACGTATCGCCCGAAATTTCCCATACCTACGAGGTCAATGGAACCTATCAGGCTTCGCTTATTGTGACCAGTCAGTCCTGTGCCGACACCGTATCACACATGGTGAGTCTGTACCCAGCACCCACAACGAATTTTATCATGGAACAAGTGGGGCATTCACGCACATTTGAGTTTACGAATTTGACTGCCCAAGCCGCCTCCTATCTATGGAATTTTGGCGACCCAAATACGGGTCTGGACACTTCGACAGAAGAAAACCCCACTTACTCTTACGTTGAGAACGGAGAATACGACGTCACCCTGACCGCATTTAGCGCCGGCGGCTGTGAAAATGTATACGCCCTCAAAGCACTGGTCAACGTGGATGACGACACATTTATTCCTAGCGCTTTTAGTCCGAATGGAGATGGAAAGAACGACCTATTTAGGCTAGTTGGCTACGACTTTGAGTCCATGAACATGCTCATTTTCAACCAATGGGGAGAGCTGGTTTTCGCAGGAAAAGATATTGCCCAGGGATGGGATGGCACAACCAAAGGAACGGTTGGTGAAATAGGAAATTACACATACATCATTGATGCCACTACGGTAGATGGTTTGCAGCTTTCTTACAAAGGAGTTGTTGCCTTGATTCGATAAGTTATGAAGAAGATAAATTGTTTGATTGTAGCCTTGCTCGTGTGCATAATTGCGCATACGCAAGACGGTCATTTTACTCAGTTCTACAACGCGCCCATGTTTTTCAATCCAGCAGCTGCTGGTTTGGGACACAACAACATGCGCATTGGAAACAATTACCGCTCGCAATGGAATCCTGTCCAACCGATTTCCACGATGGATATCTATTTGGACAAGCGCCAAGGCAACTGGGGATTGGGAGCTATGTGGGCCAAGAATGGAGCTGGGAAGAACTCCTTGCAGACCAACAACCTGGTGCTCAATGCAGCCAACCATATTCCGTTGAATGAGGGCGGTTTCTTCTCTTTGGGATTTCAAGGTGGATTGTACCAAAAATCCTTCAACCCAACCGACCTCGTTTTTGAAAGTCAGTACAACCTCGAATCCCACCAAATCGCCACTGAAAGCGGTGAGAATATTGCTACGGCGAAGGTTAGCCAGTTTGACTTAAATGGCGGACTGATGTACACCCAAAAGATGAACAACCTGGACATCAATATTGGCGCAGCTGTGAGTCATATTTTTCAAGGAAAGCAGACCTTCCAAGAGAATGACGACTCGGTTTTACCGCGAAAGATCACCGCTTCCGGAATGGCTACGATTTATCTCGATTCCACTTTATCAATTGCTCCATCTGTTCTCTTTCAGAAACAAGGACATGCCCAGGCCACCAGCTTGGCGATCATTGCTACGAAGCACATGGCTGCTGGAAAGAGCATTCAAGCCGGACTGGGAAGCAGACTCAAGGATGCGTATATCTTCTACATTGGATTCGGTCTGAACGCCGTAAATGTTGGCTTGAGTTACGATATCAATAGTTCTAGTTTGACTCGAGGAACAGGAGGCTACGGCGCATTTGAAATGGCTCTCGCTTTTGTCATCGACGCCGATCGCAAGCCAAGAACTCCACAACGAAACAACAATGGAAACAAAGCCCCACTCCTTTTCAGTCAGCGCACGGTCAATCCGCGCATGGTGGATTCAGACGGAGATGGTGTGGCCGATGAATCGGATCATTGTCCGCACGCCGCAGGAAGCGCCAAAAACCGCGGCTGTCCAGGTAAAATCGACACCGATGGCGATGGCTTGACAGATGATGTGGACATGTGTCCGTTTATGTACGGCCTCCCCCTCCAAAGCGGTTGTCCTGACACCGACGGCGATGGAATTGCCGACATTGATGATAACTGTCCGACTGTATACGGAGCCATGAACCTCATGGGCTGTCCGGATAGTGACCGAGATGGTGTATCCGATAAGGAAGACCACTGCCCTACGCTATTTGGCCTAGCCCAGAACCACGGTTGTCCGGATGCGCGCACCTTGGTCCCATCAGGAAATTACGGTTACTACCAGTACCAATATAACAACGGTACGCTGACGCCAAATTTAAACGTACCGATGCAGGTGTATTATCCGCCCAATATTCCGAATCCCTACATGCAGCAGCCGATGTACCCACAAATGTCTCCACAGCAGATGTATCCCAATTCGGATCAAGGAAACGGATATATGCGCAGTTATCCCCAAAATAACTTCGAGGGGAATTATTCAAATGCCATTGTCTTGGACAACTTCTTCGTAACCTTTGATAAGGACTCCGATGATCTCACCTATGAGGCGAAAAAGCAGTTGAGGGATTATATAGTTGCTCTCGGTTTGAATGCCGAATACAAACTATTGATTTCAGGGCATACGGATGCCGACGGTAGTCTGGACTACAACGTCGATTTGGGCCGACGGCGTGCAGAGGAAGTACGAACCTACCTCCGCCAGTTCGGTATTGACGAAAGTCGTGTTATCGCCATCAGTTATGGTGAACAGCAGCCCATCACTCCGAACACTACCATCGATGGAATGGCGCGGAATCGTCGCGTTGAAGTAATGCTCATCAAGTAAACGTGGGAATCAAAGCCTCCATATCGTCCAGTAAAGCCCTTGGCATTGTGCTCACGCGGCTCAAAGGTCAGGTCGTCCAAAAGTTGTTTTCAAACTCTTTGGCGACTGGGTTCAATTTTGTGGCCAAGTGGCTCTTCAATTTTGCCCTATCTAAGATCTTGACTACCGGTGCGTTTGGTGCATTTTCTTTGGTCTACTCTGTAGCCAACGTGTTGATGAACTTCATATCTTTTGGTGCCAATTTGCACCTCATCTATGGCGTCTCCCGAGAAAAAGAAAAGAAATACGAATTCCTGGTCAAAACTTGGTGGATCTCAACCGTAATTACCGTCGGTGCACTCGTCATTTGGTTGCTCTTGCTGCCTTTCGAGATTCATCATGTCGCATACTTCGGCTGGTCCATCGCACTGGGATACACCATGGCTCTGTGTGTCGTGCTGTTCTCGTTTTTCAAAGGAATGGGCGAGTTTGACAAGGAGGCCAAAGGGTTTTTCGTGTTCTTCATACTTACCATTGGTGTAATTGCAGGCTTTTGGATTACCCAGTCTGTATGGGCCATAGGCACCTACTTCTCCCTGTTGATCGCATGCACCCTAGCCATGCTTGGATACGGGGTAATACGTTTGCGCAAGCAGATGAAAATAGATGGAGCCAGCTTGAAAACAACCGACATTCAAGGCGGACTCCGAGAATTCTGGCATGAGAAGCTGCCTTATGGATTGCACGAAATGCAAGGAGCTCTCTACACCCACATCAATATTATTCTGCTAGGATTCCTTGTGACCGACAGCGAATTGGGAGTCTTCCGAAGCATTCAGTTACTCATCGTGCCCGTGTCTATCCTGCCCTCGATTTTCAGCCAGGTACAGTTGAACCAATTGTCTCAGAAGCTGGGAGACACCAAAATGTACTTACGAAGTTTTAGAATCTTCATGACCGGAACAATTGCCATTGGAGCAGCCATTTACGTGTTGTATGCCTTTTTGGGCGAACCGATGATTGCGTGGATGTACAACAATTCGTTCGACGCATCGGTTTCTTCGACTTTGATCATTTGCTTCACGCTCACCTTCTTGCTGAAGTTTTTTAGCTCAAACTACGGCGTACTTATTACATCTGCGGGCAGTCAAAAAGTCCGCGTTTACGTCACCTTTTTATCGATCATACTGAGTGTTTCACTCACCCTGATATTTGCCCAAACCCACGGTATTATAGGCGCGGCCTATGCCATGGTAGCCGCCAATCTTACAATTTTGGTGTGTTATGCCGCATATGGAGAGATGGTTATTATTAAAAACATGAAAAATGCTGATAGCAGTTCTAGGGCCTGATGGCTCAGGTAAAACAACACTGGCGAAGAGCCTGGCAGAAAACAACGATCAAATCGACTACGTATATCTAGGTCACAATCTGGAACAACGAGTCTATTCCATCGGAGACAAGTTTATCAAGTCGTCGTGGAGTATGAACTGGTACATCAAGCCTTTTCGTCGCTTTCTGATCACATTCAACGATTGGTTTGAATACATGAATTCGCGCGGAAGTGTGCGCGTGAGCGACAGGTATATCATTGATGCTCTGATAGGTACGAGGCTCTATAAAAAGAAGATGAGGTACTATTATTCCTTCATTCTCAAGTTTTTCCCAAAACCCGACTTGGTTATTCTCCTTGATGGCGACGGAGAAAAAATTTGGCAAAGAAAGAAGGAGTTAACGCCCGACATGATCAATAAGTACATCGCCAACTACAAGGATTATCTGAAAAAACATGGCGTGAAATTCCGCACAATCAACACGATCGAGAATACACTGGAGAAATCCAACGAGATAGCCTTGGACTATATCTTGGAAGGATAAAGAAACCCTAGGAGCATTTATTCCGTTGAATCAACTCAACCCCTTCATTTTCAACATGATCAATAACAAGGAAGATATGAGTTCACCCCTACCCACACCTACTACAGTGAGTCAAGAAATGCGCGTGCGCCGAGTATTTGACCTCATGGATCAATGCCAGGCCAATTACTACTTATTGCGCCCCATAGATCTGCATGAAGAAGTCAAGGATATCGATGTGGTCATGCCTATGGAGGATGTGAATTTGCTGATTGCTCATTTGAAAACCAATAATATCCAGGCGACTTATACAACCTCCATTGCGGAAAATAGCATTGCTATCATGATCGGCGACATGTTGTTGGATGTCAAAACGAAAATCTGTTTCTTCTCAAGCAAGTTTTATGCATTTGAAGAAGCACCTCCATACGCTGGAGTGAAAAAAATAATGGGTCATGTGCTTATTCCCGATGTAAAAGATGAGCATTTGTTCACTTTTTGGGCCTTGCACTTGTTTTTAGACAAGCAAAATCCGCGTGACTCTTCTTCCTACCATCTCTTCAAAGATTTCTACGAGAACAATTGGAAGGAGATGATGGAGAGCCAATATGCTCAAGGGTGGCACCGCTTGATTTGGGGCAATTTCACCATCGTCGCCCGACGTAAAATGAAGGGATTCATGAGCGCAGGGTTCAAGCATGCCGATGAAGACAACGATTTCTTAAAAAACTTGGTGCTTTCGCGCCACACGCTTATTCACATGAAGTATTACTTCGAAAAATATAAATATGGTATTATCAGACGGATCAAGAGAAATCTTTTTAAGCCGATTGCGACATACAGCTGTTAGATCGGGCACGTATTTGGTAATGCCCAATGCGGCAAAACCTGCCTTTCTCATTCCTACTGAAAAGCGCAAAGTTTTCAAGCAGGCCATCGACTTGGTCAAACCCATTTCCCGAAAAGGTGAATTGAAAAAAAGCTTGATCAAAGCCCTGCCTATTTGGGTATTGAAGTCGGTTTTTCCCACCTTAAAGATCGATAACCCACAAGCTGGCGATAGAAATGCGGTGATTTTACCCTGGAACCAAGACGTTACGAGCAAGATCACCATCATTATGTTCGACAACGAATTGCGCCACGTCGAAGTGGAAAAATACGCCTTTTCAGAGGCCACCCGCGAAATGGTGTGCAACGAACGCAATTATCTCACACGCCTCAAAAGCGATCAGGAAAGTAAAATCGTGGTCCCCGAGGTCAAGAATTTTGTCGAGAACGATGATTATGTGTGCCTCATGCAAGACTTCTATTTTGGAAATTACGTGGAGAATCTCACGAGCAATCTGTACAGTTTTTTCGACAAACTCAATAGCACCGATATCCATTGTCTGAATGAGCACCCCTACATTTTGAATAAACTGCCCATTATTCAACATAAGCTGGTCGATCTAAAATGCGATACGCTACTCGACGAGGTCACGAAGTTGTTTAATCAGTACAAGCGCACTCGATTTCAGGTTGCTACAATGCACAGCGATTTTTCGACGACCAATACGGTGCATACCGACGACGATAAATTTGTCATCATCGACTGGGAAGATGCCGAAGACAATGGTATCAATATCGATATTCCCTTCTTTAAATTTCGCCGACAACTCTATGACAAGGGTTGGTGGGAGATTCGCAATGCCGAAGGCTTCTTAGTCGTATTCCACTATATCTGGTTCATGGTGAACAAAGGAAATGCCGAGATGCTGCAGAAATTCCGCATCGACAAAGGCGTCTTTTCTAGTTGAAGCCTTAGGCATTCATACAGAGATAAGAGGAAGTGAAAAGAGTAAGAGAAAAGTAGGTTGGTCGAAACGTAGGGCATTATTCACTCCGCAATGGATCCGAGCTAAATGGAACGGTGAGTTGATATCCAAGGTCCCCATCTTTTGTTTCATCCACGACATCAAGACCAAATACCACATCCTCCGGATTCTCATATACCAAGGTTCCGAACATTCGATCCCATACCGACAATACATTTCCGTAATTGCTATCGGTCCATGGCAGCTCATGATGATGGTGAAACTTGTGCATATTGGGCGTCACAATTACCCACGACAGGATGTAATCCAATTTGCTTGGTAGCCTAATATTGGCATGCGTCCAAAAAGTAAAAAGGATGGTCACCAAGCGATAAAAAACATAAAAAGCAATCGGAGCGCCTAAAATAAATACAGCGACAAGCGCAAATGATTCACGTAAGAAGAAGTCAATCGGATGATGCCGCACGCCCGTAGTTGCGTCGACGTGGGTATCGCTGTGATGCACAACATGTAGTCGCCACATCCAGCGGACTTTATGCAACAAATAGTGAACGGTATACTGAGCAGCGAGGTCTAGAAATAGGACAGTAATGACGAACTCCCACCAAATGGAAAGGGAAACGAGGTTCAATAATCCAAACTGCACCTCTGCCGACCATTCAAAAAGTGCCACAGCTACAAGCCCTAGCGCAACATTGATCACCATGCTAAACGCAAAGAAGACAAAATTGAATCCCGCATGCTTAGCCTTGTTGTATTGAGCACGTGTTAGCGGTATCCCTATCTCAAGTCCCCAAGCCACAGAAAGACATAAAAGCACCCACACCAGTTTGTGAAGGGGAGTAATCGAATCGAAAACCTCGATAAAATTTCCCATAGCCGTAAATATAACGCAAAGGGTGGAAATAGAGGAAGAGCAAGTCGCAAGAGGGCCGAAAAGAACTAAAATCACGTGGTCAAGTTCACTACTCAAAAACCACACGCTCACTGCTTACTATTTGGCCGCTCTTAACGAGATTCAGGTAATACAGCCCAGCCGACAAACCACCGCGCGAGATGGTATAACTCTCGCAAGACGTGACCTCTTCGTAGCTCACTTGGTAACCACGAGCATCGGTGACGACGATGGCGCCGGTGAAGGGCACTTGTAATTGGAGGTGGACTTCCGTTTCTGCGGGGTTGGGGAACAGCTTCATTTCGTACTCAAAGAGCTCCAGGACTGAAACAGGATTTTCAATCTCTGGGGTGTCCTCTGGGATTCCCCACTGCACGTCTTCTGGGGCGATGTAAAAGCGAGCGATGTTTTCTGGGTAGAGGGGTTCTCCGTTGAGGGTGTCCATGTTTAGACCACATACGTACAATTCGTCCTTGTATACATGCATGTCTCTAATAGCAGACCATGATTCACCAAAATTTTCACCATCATGCCAATTGTAACCATCGTAGCGCATCATTCGAAAGTCCTCCACGCCTTCTGTGCCGTTAGAATATGATCCAAAAGCATAGATTTGGCCGCGGTAAAAATGGAAGATATGAACGGCCACCCCGAGAACTAACGGATCTGTGTCGAATAGTTTATTCCAATTGTCACCATCGTAATAAACCATTCCACTTGTAAGCTCTCCGTCAATAGAGATATAGCCTCCCGCGATATACAAGTCTCCTGTCAATGGATGGACATCCACATAAATCAAGTCGCCAAGCACATTCCCGGGAAAGGCCGACCATAGTCCATTTTGATAATAGACTACATTGGGAGAAGCTTGAGCACTCCAGTCAGTTTGAACGATTGCATTAATATATCCCGAAATAACCAATTTGTCGTCGTATACGGTGCCCTGAATATAGCCACCACCAGCCAAGACCCCCCCCACAAAATGCCACTCATTATCGGTCCAAGCGGCGAGCTGCGGCAACTCATATTCTCCCTGAATTCCAGAGGGTGTGCCCCAAAATGAGCCCATGGCAAACAAAGTGTCGTGGTACAAAACGGCATCGTCCAAATTATTGGAATTGCCCGCGTGCATGTTGAAAGGGACTTCGTTGATGAGGTCGTAGCCGACTATGAGGCGTTCGTCTTCGAATATTAAATTTGACATATGACCAGCGATAAAAAGGGAATCTCCAGATCTAATGAACTGTTTGCAATTAATTGTTAGATCTTCATCCAATTGACCAAAACCAATTGGACCAAGCTCAAATTGCACACTATCCCAGTATAATAAATAGTCATCCTCAAAATCTTCAAATTGAGTGGAGGCTATATTGATTAGAAGTTTTTCATCGACAACAACCAAATTCATTACTTGAGCATTTTCAACAATTTGTGATGTCTCAAGATTTCGCCATTCTTGTCCGCTCATCGGATGAAAGCCAAAGACACAATATGCAGCAAGCATAACCATTATTGTCTTACAAATACTTCGCACCATAACACGCTATTATTATCGAACACGCTCAGCATATCGCTCCCACGTTCAATGTCTTTCAAATGTATAGAACAATTGGAGATACCGAAATTTGGAATTGTTTCCTGCACTAATTTACCGATTTCGTCGTGAAGTTAGATTTTCATTCTTTGCCTCGCATTTGCGCTTGTCGCTGTGATTGCATATTGTAATGCAGGCAACCACATTACTCCCACATTCGATACCACTCAATTCAACAAGACAATTGGAAACGCCGGAGCTTGAAATAGATTTATGTACCAATTTCGTCGTGAATCTGAATTTTCATCCCTGCTTCTAGTTTGAAAGTCAGATCCAATCTTAACTAATGAATAGCTGGATTTGGATACAATTTGTTTATCTCTTTTACTCCAACTGTGAGAAAGCAGCTCTATTTGAAGGAAGGTTGTGCAACGACGGAATTATAGTTGGAATATATTGTCCCGCCAATTTCAGTAGACTTGCGGCTAGCGCATATTCCAAAGTCATCGTTTCCTCCTTCTCCTTGAATTAAACACAGGAAGAACAAGAGAAATGACGAAGAGATAATTAAGGCACCCCCGACTGAATAACAGGCAGATCCACGAACGAGTATATCCACTTGACTCTTCCTCTTGTCTCTTACCCTCAATAATTTTGCCCCAAGCAAAATAAATCCTATCTTCGCGCCCTCAAATTTCACGCAGAAATTAGTTAACCGGGTTTAGGACCCTTTTAAAACAATTAATAATGGCAGTTAGAATACGACTCCAACGACACGGTAAGAAAGGAAAGCCGTTTTATTACATAGTTGCTGCAGATGCACGTGCTCCTCGTGACGGACGATACATCGAAAGAATTGGTAGCTATAATCCAAACACAAATCCTGCAACAATTGATCTTGATGGCGACGGCGCTTTGCGTTGGTTGCAGAATGGTGCTGAAATGTCAGACACTATGCGTGCTATCATGTCATACCGCGGGGTACTTTACCGTCACCACCTTGCAAAAGGCGTGAAGAAAGGTGCACTTACTGAAGACGAAGCTACAAATCGCTACGAAGCGTGGTTGGCTGAGAAAGAAGGTAAGATCAACGCTAAGAAAGAATCTTTGGTGAAGTCGGCAGACTCTAGTAAGTCGGCCCGACTAAAAGCTGAGAAAGAAATAAATGAAACTCGTGCGAAAGAGATCGCTCTTGCTGCAGCTCCTCCAATGGAAGAGGTTGTAGAAGAGGCTCCGGCAGCAGAAGAAGCGGTAGCAGCGGAAGACGCTCCAGTTGCAGAAGCAGCTCCAGCAGCAGCAGAAGCTCCAGCAGCGGAAGAAGCTCCAGCAGCAGAAGAAGCTCCAGCAGCGGAAGAAGCTCCAGCAGCAGAAGAAGCTCCAGCAGCAGAAGAAGCTCCAGCAGCAGAAGAGGCTCCAGCAGCAGAAGAAGCTCCTGCAGCAGAAGAAGCTCCAGCAGCAGAAGAAGCTCCTGCAGCAGAAGAAGCTCCAGCTAAAGACGCTGACGCAAAATCAGAGTAACACATTTATTTCTGCGAATAAATTTGTAAAGGGGCTTCGTGCCCCTTTCTTTTTGACTTATTATGGCACATTCAGTAGGTAAAGTACTCAAGCCTCACGGCTACAAAGGAGATCTCACAGTCTATATCGATGAGGATATTATCGACGACTATGAAACACTCGAATTGCTGTTCATCGATCACGATGGAGCCGATATCCCGTTCAAGATTACAGAAATTGCCCCAAAAGGCAAGAATCAGTTCAAGGTGACCTTGTTGGGAGTTGTCGATGAAGCTGCCGCACTCAAACTTGTTCGCCGAACGGTCTCCGTGCACGACAAACACGCAGCAACACCCGAACAAGATCCTATTCTCGGCTGTACCGTAATCGACGAAGTCCACGGCGTCCTCGGAATTGTCACCGATCTCATCACCATTCAAGGCAACAACCTACTCCAAGTCGATTCCGATACCAGATCGGTCCTTATACCCGATAACGAAAACGTAGTCTTTGAAGTAAACGAAGAGAAAAAGGAAGTCCGCGTAAAATGTCCCGACGGACTCCTCGACTTGAATATGTAGGGCGTGAAATTTTTCCTCGAACTACTCAACTTTTCGTAATTCCCCAGCCAAAATTCCCTTTGGATCGGTTAAGAATTTCTTGGCATTTGAAGCTGTGACCATTCCAAGTACGACAGCTCTGCATTTGCCTTTATGGCTGAGAAAATTGATCAATTCTTTACTCGCGCCAACTCTTATTAAAGTTTTATCGCCATTTCTTAAATAGCAAATACCCTTATTTAAGTTTTTCGCCATTTTCTTAATTAGCATAGGTTCTTAATTAAGGCGTATTCAACGCCAGCTAGTTCGATTTAGTCTTACATTCTGGCATCCGCATTCCATACAATTCACTAATATCAATCGCCCCACCCAGACCCTCCCCTACTTTGGTATTCGATCAACCCACTTGTTTTCACCACCAAGATGGTTAACAACTCTATCAATCCTCCTTTCGACGCACTTTGATCATTTCTTAGCTTGTAAACGCTTGGTTCAACGGAATCAAGATGTGAAATCGACCAATCATGGGCGCTCTTTCCAAAAAACAAATTTTGGCTGAAGATGAGCAAAGGAAAAACAAAGAAGATTTTTGTGATTGATACCTCTGTATTGTTGCATGACCACAATTCGATCAAGAGCTTTGAAGACAATCACATTGCCATTCCTATTACAGTTCTCGAGGAACTGGATAATTTCAAGGTAGGCAACGAAACCAAAAATTACGAGGCGCGAGAATGTATCCGCATCATCGATAACTTATCTAAAGATCATACCCTCCAAGATTGGGTGGAATTGAACAATGGCCACAAGGGCAAAATAAAAATAATCCTCGACGAAGCCGAAGACAGCCCCACCAAAGGCATCTTCGTTGAAATTAAAAACGACCATAAAATTCTCGACTCGGCGATTCGACTCATGCACAACGAACCCAAAGCCGAAGTCATCCTCGTCACCAAAGACATCAACCTCCGACTCAAAGCCAAAGCGCTCAATTTACCTGCCGAAGACTACAAAACCGGACGTGTAAACGAACAGCGCATGGAGTTTGTCGGCAAGACTTATATAGACGATGTCGACGCCGAGGTCATTCGAAAGATCTACCAGTCAGGACATACCCGCAAAACCAGTATTCTCGGAGATGCCAAGCAAAACAACCATTTCTACATCCTTAAAAACTGTACGTCCTCTGCCCTCGGGTTTTACGACCCAGTTAAAAATGTGATCGAACGGGTCGACAAAGACTACGCCTACGGAATCAAGCCGAAGAACGCCGAACAAGCATTTGCGTTGCACGCTATTCAAAATCCAGAAATCAATCTAGTGACTATTTCCGGAGTTGCGGGAACAGGAAAAACGCTCCTGGCCCTTGCCGGCTCACTGGAACAGAAAAATAGATTTGACCAAATTATCCTCGCGCGCCCCATTGTTCCGCTTAGCAATCGAGATATAGGTTTTCTACCAGGTGATGCCGAAGACAAGATCGGTCCCTACATGCAGCCGCTCTGGGATAACCTCAATTTCATCAAGAAACAATTCGGGGAGAACGAGAAAAAACGCCGCGCCATCGAAGAAATGCTCGCCGAAGGTCGAATTACGATTTGTCCGCTCGCCTACATCCGAGGTCGCTCACTTTCCAACGTCATTTTCATCGTCGACGAGGCCCAAAACCTCACCCCGCACGAGGTCAAAACCATCATTACACGGGCTGGAGAGAATTGCAAAATTATCCTTACCGGAGACGTGCGCCAAATCGATACGCCTTACTTGGACGAGCAATCGAACGGACTCTCCTACGTCATTGACCGACTCAAAGGCCATAAACCGTACTGCCACATTACATTGGAAAAAGGTGAACGCAGCGAGTTGGCAAATTTGGCCAACGAGTATCTGTAAGAATTGACGTCCAAGGACCTAGCTTATTTGGAGGGCGCATGCGCGCAAATGATTGGAGTTTAGCTGTTCAAAGAAGATAAAATGGCTAACTTCGCGGACAAACAAATGTTGGTCTGTCCATGCAAAAAGTTGCTCCCTACGTACCCGTCAACAAGGTCCGAATTGTTACTGCTGCCTCCCTCTTTGATGGGCACGATGCAGCCATTAACATCATGCGGCGAATTATTCAATCGACTGGTGCCGAAGTTATCCATCTAGGTCACGATAGAAGTGTTCAAGAAGTCGTCGATTGCGCTATCCAAGAGGATGCCAATGCCATTGCTATCACTAGCTACCAAGGCGGTCATACCGAGTATTTCAAGTACATGCACGACCTCTTGAAGGAAAAAGGAGCAGGCCACATCAAGATTTTTGGTGGCGGCGGTGGTACCATTCTACCTTCGGAAATTGAGGAACTGGAGTCTTACGGCATCACGCGTATTTACCATCCCGATGACGGACGGTCAATGGGATTGCAGGGGATGATCAACGACCTCATGGAGCGAAGCGACTACCCTACTGGCGCCAATCTCAAGGATGAACCAAAGCAATTGGCAAGCAAGAATCCCTACGCCCTAGGACGAATCATTTCTGCAGCCGAGAATTTCCACGACGAGAATGCAGATACTTTAAAAGCAATCAAGGAAGCCGCAGCCAAATCCAATGTACCCGTTCTTGGAATTACGGGAACTGGTGGTGCTGGAAAAAGCTCTCTAGTAGACGAGTTAGTTCGCCGATTTCTCATCGACTTCCCTGAAAAGCATATCGGAATTATCTCGGTAGACCCTACCAAACGTAAGACTGGTGGTGCTTTGCTGGGAGACCGCATTCGCATGAACAGCATCTTCAACCAAAGGTGCTACATGCGCTCATTGGCAACTCGTCAGAGCAACCTAGCCGTATCAAAACACGTGCAAGAAGCGGTCGACGTATTAAAAGCCGCAAAATATGACTTGGTCATCCTCGAAACCTCGGGAATTGGCCAAAGCGACACCGAAATCGTAGAACACAGCGATGTGAGCATGTACGTCATGACGCCTGAATACGGTGCTGCCAGTCAGCTCGAGAAAATCGACATGCTGGACTTCGCCGATATCATTGCCTTGAATAAATTCGACAAACGCGGTGCCCTCGATGCCTTGCGTGACGTCAAGAAACAATACCGCCGCAACCGTCAGCTTTTCGAATTGTCCGACGAGGATACACCTGTTTATGGCACCATCGCCAGTCAGTTCAACGACCACGGCACCAATTGCTTGTACAAGGCACTCATTCAAACCATCAACGACAGGACCGGCTCTGATTTCAAAAGTACGCTCGATGTATCCGATGAAATGGGCGAGAAAATTTTCGTCATTCCCCCACGCCGCGTGAGATACCTGTCGGAGATTTCCGATACCATCCGTGATTACAATAAGTGGTCTCAGCGACAAGCGCAAATAGCTCAGGAGTTGTACGCCTTGAATTTGTCGATGTCCATTCTGGAAGACAAAGGCGACAAAGCAGTTGTGGAAAGCATCGGGTCGGTCTTTAGCGACAAAAAGAAGGACCTCGATGCCCGAAATTGGGATGCTGTTGAAGGCTGGGAAGCCAAAAAAGCCATGTACCAAGGTGAATTTTACACCTTCAAGGTACGTGACAAAGAAATTAAGATTGCCACGCACACCGAATCACTCAGCCATACCCAACTGGCCAAAGTGTCGCTTCCAAAATTTGAAGCATGGGGAGATGTGTTGAAATGGCAACTGCAAGAAAATGTTCCCGGTGAATTTCCATTTGCCGGAGGCGTATTCCCTTTTAAACGTGAGGGAGAAGACCCTACGCGTATGTTTGCCGGAGAAGGCGGACCAGAGCGAACGAACAAACGTTTTCACTACGTGAGTTTGGGATTGCCAGCCAAGCGCTTGAGCACGGCTTTTGACAGTGTGACACTTTACGGACGTGATCCCGGTGAGCGACCTGATATTTATGGAAAAATCGGCAATGCTGGAGTGAGCATTTGCTGTCTGGACGACGCCAAGAAACTGTACAGTGGATTCGACTTGTGCGATCCGCGAACATCAGTTTCGATGACGATCAACGGCCCTGCTCCTATGCTTTTGGGATTCTTCATGAATGCTGCGATTGATCAGCAATGTGAGAAATATATCGTGGAAAATGGATTGGAGAAGGAGATCGATAAAAAGATTGATGCCATCTATGCTGCAAAGAATGCGACCCGACCCAAGTACAACGGAGATTTACCGGAAGGAAACGACGGACTCGGATTGATGCTTTTGGGCGTTACGGGAGATCAAGTGTTGCCATCAGAGGTATACGAGCCACTCAAAGCCAAAGCATTGAGCTCCGTTCGTGGAACAGTCCAAGCCGATATCCTCAAGGAAGATCAGGCGCAGAATACGTGTATCTTTAGTACAGAGTTTGCCCTTCGATTGATGGGTGACGTGCAGTCTTATTTTATTGACCACGCCGTCCGCAATTTCTACTCGGTAAGTATTTCGGGATACCACATTGCAGAGGCTGGAGCCAATCCAATTTCGCAATTGGCCTTCACGCTTGCCAATGGGTTTACCTATGTGGAGTACTACTTGAGTCGAGGAATGAACATCGACGACTTCGCTCCTAACTTAAGCTTCTTCTTCAGCAACGGTATCGACCCTGAGTACGCCGTGATCGGACGAGTTGCTAGAAAGATCTGGGCAAAAGCGATGCGCGACAAATACGGAGCCAACGAACGTAGCCAGAAACTCAAATACCATATCCAGACTTCCGGCCGATCGCTCCACGCACAAGAAATCGATTTTAACGACATTCGTACGACGCTTCAGGCCTTGTACGCTATTTACGACAACTGTAACAGTCTGCACACCAACGCCTACGACGAAGCCATCACCACCCCTACCGAGGAAAGTGTGCGCCGAGCAATGGCTATCCAGCTGATCATCAACAAAGAGTTGGGTCTAGCGAAGAACGAAAACCCGATCCAAGGATCATTCATCACCGAAGAGCTCACCGAACTGGTAGAGGAAGCCGTTCTCCTGGAGTTCGACCGCATCACCGAGCGCGGCGGAGTTTTAGGAGCCATGGAAACTATGTACCAGCGTGGAAAGATCCAAGATGAGTCGCTTTATTACGAAACCTTGAAGCACACGGGAGAATTTCCAATCATTGGAGTCAATACCTTCCTCAGCAAGAACGGTTCGCCCACTATCCTCCC
>JADFAK010000168.1 GCA_015665315.1 Flavobacteriales bacterium
CGAAATCAACACTTGATCAGGCTTGAAGATGTACGAAGGGACAGGTTTCGCATCGGCAACCTTCGAATGTATAGTAGTTCCCGGTGCGCTTGGATCAAGAAAGGACTTTACATAGAGCGGTATCTCCTTATTCTGCAAAGGCTTGATCGTCTTCGGATGAATTACTGACGCTCCGTAGTAGCTCAGCTCCAATGCTTCGCGATAAGAGACTTCTTCGAGCACAACGGTATTATTGAACCATTTGGGATCGGCATTGAGCATTCCCGCTACATCTTTCCAGATAGTCACGTCCTGAGCATCGCATAGGTAGCCTAGAATAGCGGCAGAAAAATCTGAGCCTTCACGACCAAGGGTGGTTGTATTCCCAAGAGTACTTGAACCAATAAAACCTTGCGTTACGAGAATATCTGTTTCACCTTCATTGAGATGATGATCCAAAAGTCCAGCACCTCTCATCGACCTATCCCAATCCACGTCTGCTCTACCATGATCCCTATCGGTAATTATAACATTTCGCACGTCCAACCATTCAACTCTATCATTGCTCTTTTCCAAATATCCGTGTACAATGGTTGTTGATAGCAGCTCTCCGAAACTTACAATGCGATCGTAATCCAATTTTGGATTCTGTGAAGGCTCCTCTTTCAACAGGGAGCGAAGTTCTCCCAGGAATTGGACCATTTGCGCTTGTGCGCCCAAATTCAAGCCTCCCAATTCTTCAACTATTTCGGTATGAAAGCGCTCAAATTCATCAAAATGGACATTCCAATCTTCTTGGTTCTTATAGCATTCGACTATTTGTTCGAGCTTATTGGTCATCTTGCCCATTGCGCTGACGACAACAACCAATTTTTCTCCGGCATACTGGGATAGAATGCCCTCTAAATTTCTAACCGCTTCGGCACTTTTTACCGATGCCCCGCCAAACTTAAATACGCGCATATTGTAAAATTATTTCTGATCCAATTGATCGCCAGTGAGTCGGCAATTCAACCACTCACCATCGAGTAATGCTTTCTTTTTCTTGTAGAATTCAATAGCTGGAGTGTTCCAATCCAAAACTTGCCATTCAAGCCGTTTAACCTTGTTTTCATGAGCAAATGCACAAACCGCATCGAACAGCGAATCACCTATGCCACCTCGTCGGTGTGATTCTCGAACCACCAGATCCTCCAAATAGAAGCACGGTCCTTTCCACGTGCTGTACTTCCAATAGCACAAGGCTACTCCTACTACTTCTGATTCACTTTCGGCTACCCAAGCGATAAATCGGGGATTGGAACCGAAGCCGTGCTCGACTAAATCATCGGCTGTAATTTCTACTTCGGCTGGGGCTTTTTCATAATCAGCGAGCTCTTGAATCAAGCTCATGACTGCGATCATATCTTCTTTTACAGCCCGCCGTACCACACATTTTTTACGAGATTCCATGACTATGCAAGTATAAAACCTCGTTCTTGTGAAAAAGTATGTCGGCACTATTCGTTATGAACAATAGACTATTCGCGAGTGAAGCTTAAATTTGTGGTGTGAACTATATCGATGTCATATTGATAATACCCATTGCTTTGGGAGCATGGAAGGGTTTTCGGAAAGGATTGATCATCGAAGTTTTCTCTTTGTTGGCCCTCTTCGCGGGAATTTATGCAGGGGTTTATTTTTCTTCTTTCGCGGCCGATTTCCTTCGGGAGGATGTAAAGCTACATTCTGAATACATCGGAATAGGCGCTTTTTTGGTCACATTTATCGCGGTTCTTATTTCTGTTTACTACCTCGGAAAGATGGTCAGCTCTATGGTAAAAATGGCGTCATTGGAGCTTGTAAACAAACTTTTCGGTGCCTTGTTTTCATCGCTCAAAGCTGTACTGATCTTAAGTATCTGCTTGATGTGCCTTAAAGGATTGAACGGTAAATTCAAACTTATTCCAGAAAACACCATGGAGGAGTCATTGCTTTTTGAACCGCTATCCAACCTACCTTTGATAGTACTTCCGGCCATTAAGGATAGCTCTTGGTACGAGCAGTTCACGGTGTGGAAAAATGAGCAATTGGATATCCGATAAGACTACTCTTTCACGTCGAGCAAGAAGAGGCTGATACGATCGAATAATTGTTCGGGAGAAAAGGGTTTACTCACATAGTCATTCATGCCAGCTTCCAGCACCCTGCGTCTAACCTCTAAAAGTGCTGATGCCGTTACAGCAATGATAGGCAACTCTTCTTTCGAGCAACCGGGCAATTCACGAATCAAAGATGAAGCCATATACCCATCCATAACCGGCATTTGAAGATCCATTAGAACAAGGTCAAATGTGTGACTTTTGACCATCTCAACGGCTTCGGCGCCATTCGAAACGGTCGTCGATTCGGCACCCCACATCGTGAGAAATTTTTGAACTAGGAGTTGGTTGACCTCGTTGTCCTCAGAAATCAATATGCGCTTACCACTAAGCTTGGCGTCCAGTATGTCAAAATGCGGACTGCCTTTTTCGATCCGATTGACCATGCCCATATTCAATTCAAAATTAAAATCCGATCCGAAACCGGGCTGACTCTCTACTTCAAGCGATGAACCGTACAATTCCAATAGTCGTTTGGTGATTGTAAGTCCCAAACCTGTACCTCCAAATTTCCGCGTTGTGCTTGAACTTGCTTGTGTGAACAGACTGAATATTGCGGCCAATTTATTTTGTGGAATTCCTATTCCTGTATCCTTCACGCTGAACTTTACACGGCATGAATCTTCTCCTTTTTCGAGAACCTTGACACTTACGGTCACGGTACCATGGTATGTGAACTTGAGAGCGTTACTAATAAGGTTGTTCAAGATTTGCGCTAGTCGCGTAGAATCACCTAGCACATTTTCGGGGCAATTTTCATCAATATCGAGGATCAAAGAAATATTCTTCCCCTTCGCTTTTAATTTGAACGCTTCAACAGTATTGCTAACCAAGTTCTGAATCGCAAAATTTTCGTTTTCCAACTCGATTTTTCCCGCCTCGATTTTCGAGAAATCCAGGATGTCGTTGATGATGTGCAGGAGGTTCTCGGCGCTAAATTGAAGGGTCTTCAAATTGTCCACCTGTTCTACTTTCGGATCTTCGGCAAGGAGTAGGTGCGTCATACCGATTACCGCGTTCATCGGGGTGCGAAGTTCATGACTCATAGTCGACAAAAAGAGCTCTTTGGCCGTCGATGCTTGTTCGGCTTTTTGCTTTTCGATTTTCAGCTGCTGTTCGATTTCCTTCAAAGAAGAGATGTCACGGAGTGCGCCATCGTAGTGAATAACTCCTTGGTCGTCTATCGTTTTCGAGGTGCTCAATAGTCCCCAGAAAATGCTGCCATTCTTGCGTTTTAGCAATACCTCCAGATTGGTGACAAATCCCTCAAACTCCATTTTTGCTTGGAGCTCTCCCCGTTTTTCAGGCTCAACGTACAGATCGCTGGAGTTGACCTCCATCATTTCGGCGACCGTTTCATACCCAAACATTTTCACGAATGCTTCATTGGCATAGACCATTTTGCCTGATTTCTGGGTACGGTATAATCCTTCCTTCAAATTCCTGTTGATGGCCTTTAACAACTCCGACTCATACGTGTCAAAAGACTGTGAATCGTGTTCTATTTCGAAGGTGAGAACGCAGTATTGAGAGGGTGCTACTTCGACCGGAATAACCGACATTTTCAACCACAATTTCGGTCCATCAATTTTTGGTCTAAGTGAAACGGGTAAAGTTGTTCTTTGTCCTACAATTTGACAACGATTGACCATTTCTTCCCATGTCAAATTCTCATGCTCGAGAATGGTGTCAAGCTGTGCCTTTTGGAGGTCCTCAAGCGAATAACCCGAGATTTCGGAGAATCTCTTGGAGGCCAATACGACCTTCTTTTTCTCATTGACGATCACTTGTGGAACGGTAACTCCCGTCGCGTCTAGCCAAACTTTATATGGTCCGAAATCAGACATCTAGGCCGACCATTGTTCTTTGAGTGCTACAATCCTTTCGTTCAATATGCGCGAGCTTTCGGTAAAATTGAAATTCTCACTTATTGGCTGTCTAACACTAAAATAAAATTTTATTTTGGGTTCTGTGCCGGATGGCCTAGCCGTGACAACCGATCCATCGGCCGTCTCGAATTGAAGGACATTGGATTTTGGAAGATCAATCGGATGAACATCTCCAGAAGCGATAATTCTTTCAACGCTTTCCTGAAAATCTCGAGCGATAATTACTGGGCTTCCAGCCAAATGTGTTGGAGCCTTTTGACGTAAATCACGCATCATTTTGGCGATTTCATCTTTACCTGAAATTCCTTTCTTCGTGATCGAGACCAAGTCTTCCTGAAAATGTCCAAAATGCTGATAAACATGCATAAGCACAGCGTATAAACTCTGACCGCCTTGCTTGGCCCAAGCCGCCATTTCGCAAAATAGTGCTGCCGAACAAATAGCATCTTTATCGCGCACAAAATCGCCGATTAGGTATCCGTAACTCTCTTCTCCTCCTGTAATAAACTCCTCCTTTCCCTCGAGGTCACGAATCAGGCCAGCGATATATTTAAAGCCTGTGAGTGTATCATAAGTTGGCACATTAAAACCTCCGGATATTCTGCGAATCAACTCAGTCGTCACAATGGTCTTAGCGATAAATTGCTTTCCGGTCAAGCGGCCCTGTTCTTGCCACTTCAATAGATGATAATAGACCAATAAACTTCCCGCTTGATTGCCATTCAAGATCATGAACTTCCCTGTATCGTCTTTGATGGCGATACCCACACGGTCTGCATCTGGATCTGTTCCCAGAAGAATATCGGCATCCAGCTCCTCACACAATTTGAGTCCGCGCGCGAGCGCCGCTCGTTCCTCGGGATTAGGCGAATCAACCGTTGGGAAATTACCATCGGGAATATCTTGTTCGGGCACACAATGTACATTCGTGAAACCCAACTGTTCTAGCGCTCTTGGAATCAAGGTTATTCCCGTTCCATGCAGCGCTGTAAAAACAATTTTTACATCATGACAATTCTTGATTGCCTTCTTGTCGAGTGCCTGGTTCAAGACAGCTTCCAAGTATGGTTTATCGACCAATTCATCGATCATGTGGATAAGGCCATCGGCGTGTTCAAACGAAAGATCCTCAATAGAAGCCTTCCTCACCAAGTCGATTATGCCTGTGTCATGAGGGGCAATAATTTGTGCACCATCGTTCCAGTACACTTTGTAACCATTGTACTCCTTTGGATTGTGCGAGGCTGTCACAACAACACCTCCCTGGCAACCCAAATGACGAATGGCAAAAGACAATTCAGGAGTCGGCCTGAGTGCTTTGAAAAGGTATACTTCGAATCCTTGCGATGCAAATACCTCGGCCGTTCGGCGGGCAAATAAATCGCTGTTATTTCTACAGTCATACGCGACCGCCATTTTTATTGTACCGGCCCCAAAGCTTGAGCGAACGTAACGCGCCAATCCCAAACTTGCCAGTCCGATTGTGTACACATTCACCCTATTGGTCCCCACGCCCATTATTCCACGGAGTCCTCCTGTTCCAAATTCCAAATCGGTATAAAACGACTCGGTAAGTTCGTCTCGATCGTGATCAATGAGTCGTTGAACTTCTTCGCGCGTCTCTTTGTCAAAGCGCTCTGAAAGCCAACTTTCGGCTCGAGTTAAAATTACTTGATCATCCAGCATCAATTTTTCCATTGCTATTTTCGCTTACTCAGACAATCATCCAATCCCTCTTGCCAAGAGCGGGCGACTATCCCATATTTATTTTCTATCAATGTGCAATCTAGTTTCGAGTAACTTGGTCGGGCTGCGGCGGCTCCAAATTCTTTGGTCGATATTCGTTCCACCTCGCAATCCAAGTTCATTTTCTCCATTATTGTCCGTGCAAATTCAAACCAAGAGGCTTCTCCCGCATTCGAAAAATGCACTATTCCAGAGGGCATCTTCTTATCGGCCAATCCGCGCATAATCAACCTAGCAGAACAATCTACCAAGTCGCCAACAAAAGTGGGAGTCGACACCTGATCGTCCACAACCTGAATGCGCTTTTTCGATTGTCCCAGTCTGATCATCGTACTCACAAAATTATTGCCCTCCTCCGCATACAACCACGAAGTGCGAATGATACACGCCCTTTCATTTTCTTCCAAAATTGCCTGTTCGCCATCTCGCTTCGACAATCCGTAAACACAAAGTGGATCGGTGAGATCTGATTCTTTGTACGGCTTTTCAGACTGCCCATTGAAAACATAGTCGGTGGAATAATGCAGAAACCAGGCCCCATGCTTGAAAGCCAATTTCGCTAAGATACGTGCGGCCTTTGTGTTGACATTGAAGGCCATTTCCCGGTTCTCTTCGGCTGCATCGACGGCAGTATAGGCCGCACAATTAATGAATATGTCGGGTGAATGAAGTCCAAGAAGAGAGTCAACCTCCAGTTCGTTGCAGATATCAAGATCGGCGTGAGAAAATCCCAAACATTCAAAAGAATCATCCGTTTTAAAATAGGCCATGGTTTTTCTTCCAAGCTGACCGGCACTTCCGACGACGATAACTTTCACACGATTAGCCAAACACTCAATTTTCCTAGATTAACGAGGCTAATTTAGCTGAAATAATTCGAATTCATGTAAGAATTTGGCAAGGCTCCCTGTCGTCCTTTTCTTACATTCTAAGCACTTTCCACTACGTTTTTACTGTGATGGTTTTTAATTGAAAGTTGGATTTAGCCTTCGGCAAATGTTTGTACGGATGATGCGAACAGTCCGATCATCCAAGATCAGGAATTGTCCTACAATTGAATCGTTTACTCACCGATAGTGCTCGGGACATTGCCCTCGTAAATTCGCCTATTAACAACAAATTCTGAACATGATATTCATACGTAGAGGTTGAATATTTAAGTTAGGCAAGAAGGGGGCGGGAGGCCGTCCCCTTTCTTATCACAAAGCGCAAAGACATGAATTCAAAACTTTATGACTTAGAAAACTTGAAGAACTCGGTCGAAAACGACGCCGATATTCCGGTATTCATTCAAGATTTTATTTCCAACACCTTGGGCAAGGATTTGACGGAGTTACACCGTTCATTTATCCAGAATAAGAAGTACCAAACACATCAGATGGCTCACAAGCTAAAATTTTCGCTTTACATGTACGGCGTTCATTCAATTCAACGTGACCTGGATAAGATTGAGACACTTTGCGCCTCATCCGAAAATTTCGAACAAATTGGTCCGCTCATCAAAAATATCAAGAAGCATTTGAGACAAGTTAAAAATCAAATGATTGACGACTACAAAATGGTTATCACTCTAATTGATTAACTTGCTCGTCGCACATGAACCTTGAAGTCAACGAACCAAATGAATCTCTATTTAGCTTTGCAAAGCTAAATTCTATCACCTGTGGTGATCAGGATGCGATGCGTCATTTCAACCAAGTTTTCATTGAAGAGACCTTGAGTTTGGACTTGAATACGTTGAAAAAAAGCGTGGAGAAGAAAGATTATGCCGAGGTGAATAGAGTCGCCCATAAAATGAAATCCAGCATTGATTTGTATTGTATTGATTCAGTTTCTGAGGAAATACGAAAAATTGAAGATCTAGCTGCGATGGATGAAGAGTTGGATAAAATCCCTGAAATCTTGTCCAATATTGAGCCTAAGCTCGCCCGAGTACGAGAGGAAATAACTGCTCTTCTCTAAACCAACCCAAAATACGACTACCGACGTGATAAATACACACGAAGGAAGCGTATGAAAAAGAACTATATCATTTCATTTAACCGCGAAAAGTGGTTATCACTGGCGGTGCAGCGTATTGCACTGGTAGCCGTGCTATGCACTTTACTTGCTATAATCCTCAATTTTTTCGATCATTCAGAAAGTCTGACTTGGATCATTGCAGGAGTTTCAGTTGCAGCATGCACTGGAGCCTTTTTCCTCCTGAATACCGAATATTTCCCCGCAAAACTGGTGGCCTTCGGTATGTCAATGGGAATGGCCAATTATGTGGGCTCCTTACTTCCATTTGAGAATGGATTAGTCTTTATTTATCCATTACTTCTTTGCACATTCATCCTCACGCAGAACAAACGATCCGAACTCATAGTCTTGTCGATTGTAGGATTTGCATCATTCGTTTGTTACATGTTGATTTCCATCGAAAACACGATCGTAACAGCGAATGAACCGAACAACGCACTTCAATTCTTCACAACGTCAATTTGTCTGGGCACCATTTCGCTCCAGCTGTTTTTGTACGCCCGAAAATGGAGTGTAGAGCGCGATCGGATGAAAATAAAATACGACAAGCTCAACTCATTCGTGAAATTCGTCAACGAATCACCGCTTCCTCTCATGCGAATTGACGCGGCAGGAGAGGTGCTCTTAATGAACGGATCAGCGAGAAATCTACTGACGAATTCAGACAATCGACTGATCTACCCTCCTGGGTTGAGTCAAACTATCATGGCTGGGTTTAGCACCGGAGAGCCCCAAGAACTAAACACATCGATAAAGGAACGCCGATTGAAAATAAGTCTCATACCAGGTAAAAATCGCTCCTATGTCAATCTTTACTGCGAGGACATTACCGATATCGAGAAAGCCTCTGAAAAAGTTCGAGAGCTAAATAGCGCGATGGATCTCGCAGCCGATGGTGTGTGTATTCTGGACCGAACAGGTGTGCTGGAATACGCCAACAAGTCATTTTGTGCCATCCTCGGTCACAAACATCCTGCGCTAGTGGTCGGACAACCCTGGAAAAGATTCTGTGACAAATCCTGGTTTTCGACTTTCCAGGACGAAGTATTACCAGCTTTGTCTCTTGAGCATGTTTGGCGCGGCGAGGCACTTTCCTTGAAGGAAGATGGTGGCCGATTGCAAACCGATATAACCTTCACACGATTGCCTGGATCACGCACTGTTTGCTACTTGAAGGACAACACCAACATCAAAGAATATCAATCAGAGCTCATACAAGCTAAAAAGGATGCTGAAGCAGCCACAAGGGCAAAGTCAGAATTTCTGGCCACAATGAGTCACGAGATTCGTACACCCATGAACGGTGTCCTAGGTATGGCAACCTTATTGGCCAACTCAGAATTGGACGAAACTCAATTCGAATATGTTGATACCATTCAGCACAGCGGAGAAAATCTACTTTCGATTATCAACGAGATCCTCGATTTTTCGAAAATAGAAGCGCAAAAAATGGAGATGTCCTATGCCAAAATGAGTCTGCGAAAATTACTCAAAAATGCCCTCAGCCTCACTACTCATCGCGCTTCAATAAGGAATAACACCATCACAACAGACGTCCATGCTGACGTGCCGACATTCATTCTAGGTGACTATGGACGGATCACTCAAATCGTGAACAACCTGTTGAGCAATGCGATCAAATTCACAAAATCAGGGACCGTTGAAGTAAAGATCACTGCCGAGCGCACAGAGAACTTCAGAGAATATAAGATTCGCATAGCCGTCAAGGATAGCGGCATAGGAATTCCGTTGGATAAACAAGCAGACCTATTTACGCCATTCACGCAGGCCGACTCATCAACATCTCGCCAGTATGGTGGAACAGGACTCGGATTGACGATTTGTAAAAGATTAGCGGAATTGATGAACGGTGATGTCTCTGTTCAAAGCCTTCCAGGAGAAGGGTCGACCTTCTTTTTCGAGTTCACGAGCATCGAAATTCCTGGCAAAGAAGACGAACAGAAGAACATTGAAACTACCTCAACCATCGATACAACACTGGCCGATAGCTACCCGCTTTCGATCTTGATCGCCGAGGATAATTTCATCAATCAGAAATTGGCACAGCAACTTTTCGAACGCATGGGCTACGAGGTGGCTCTTGCTCAAAACGGATTAGAAGCTGTCGAACAAGCCCAAAAGACTAAATTTGACCTCGTCTTTATGGATATCCACATGCCTGAAATGGACGGACTCCAAGCCACACGTGTTATTCGAAAAGATCAAACCTGTGGCGAACCGTTTATCGTCGCCCTGACCGCCAACGTCATCAATGAAAGTGAAACACAGTGCCAAGAAGCTGGCATGGATCATTTCATTCAAAAACCCTTCAAGTTATCCGAAATACATGACGTCATCGAACTAGTTGGCAAACGTTGTCTGGCACGTGATGCCGATCAATTGTAAGAATCGTCCCGCTCAGAATAAGCGCATTCCCTACATCTTTTTTGAAACTCCTCATCCCGTCTTACGATATAAGAATTGACTGCTTCTTCTTTTGCGCTCAAACAGCTAGAACCACGCAGTTTTGAACAACCAACTTCGATATTTTATACGTTCGATCACCCTTGCTCTTTCCATAGTAGCATATTTCGCGGGGATCGCTCAAATTTTTCCCAGCTGTCCAGATACAGTCATCATCGAGACTCAAATTGAGTCGTGCGAGGGGAGCATTCCCGACTTTAGTAGTTATGCGAATCTTCCCCTCGGCTATACCTTCTCTCAATCTCCAGCCGCTGGAACCGTGCTCTCTGCCATGGCAGAATGGACAGTGAATATAACGCTCACAGCGAGCAACGGAAGTAGCGAAGAGAACTGTTCTTTTTTGGCCTTGCTCGAACCCGAAGCACCACCCATCCCACAAAATTCTTGGATAGCTTACTGCTACAACGGTAAGATCATTCTAAATCAAGCAGTCTTTCGTGGATACTATGAAGAGACCAACCTTGACGTAAGTTCTTGGCAATTATGGGACATCGGCGTCTCCCCTTCTTGGCATCCCGACTACATCGGTTGCAACGTCACGCTCGACCAACATTCAGTCGTCTATCGCCGCACTGGCTTTCCCTGCGGGAATTACCAACTTGACATCCTCAATCATGACAACGAGGTCAGACTTTACGTCGACCAGCAGCAAGTCTTTGCCCATGATGGCTACAATCTTCAACATTACAACGTCTTTAGCGGTTTTCTGGACGCCAACTCTTTGGTTGAATTTGAATGGAATGAAGGAATTGGAGGATCTCTGGGAGTTTTAGACTTGGTGCTGCAATGTCCTACGGATACCGTGTTGTACCTCGACGCCAACTGTCAAGCCCTAATGCCTGACCTGAGGTGGACCGCATGCAGTGGTGGAGAGGTCACCCAATCCATTGCTCCTGGGACTCCTTTGGATTCTGGTGAATATCCTTTTACGATGACAACCACCGACGTCCACGGTTGGAGTGAGAGTTGCTCAGGAGTGATGCACGTCGTAGATACGCTTGCCCCCGTGATCGACACACCTGTACAACTCGAGGTAGGTTATAATTCCGATTGCGCTTTCGTCCTTCCCGACTATTCAGAAGTCTTCAGCATTTCCGACAATTGTGAAATCGAATCGCAAAGTCAGTCCCCCTCACCCGGAACAATTATCACCTCCGAAACTGAAGTAAGCTTCGAAGTCACGGACATATATGGCAACATGGCTACCAAGATCATGACGATAGTCCCAGTTGATAATCAAGCTCCAAGTATTACTTGTCTCGGAGATATTTCTGCCGACATTGGTAGCGCCTGTGAATATATCATACCAAATTTCATGTCAAACGTTGAAGTTGACGACAATTGTGGATTAACTTCGATCAGTCAATTCCCTGCACCGGGAACACCCATCTCCGAATCGGGTTTCTATGAGATAACATTGACCGCGACCGATGCGGTTGGGCTGACTGCGACCTGTTCGTTTAACCTCGAACTTTCAGATCTCACACCTCCAGACATGAATTGCACAGACGACACATATTTCTATGTCGATGCCGCGTGTGAGTACCTCATTCCGGATCTAACACTTTCACTCACTTACCAAGACAACTGTCCTTCATCACTCGTGCTTACGCAAGTACCACCAGCTGGCTCGCCGATGTCGTCCTTGGATGAGGTGCAGATCACTTTTACCCTAGAAGATGGAGCAGGAAACTCAACCTCCTGCTCTTCGACATTGCATCCGATTGACACGATTTCACCCACATTGAGCATCGCCCCCACTATCAATCGAAATATCGACGGGAGTTGTAGCTATTTGCTCGAAGACTTTTCAAGCCTCATCGAAATAGGAGAAGCTTGCGAAAACACATCACTCACACAAAGTCCGCCTGCCAACACATTATTCAACTTTGAAGATAGCCCCATACAGGTTTCATTTGTAGCCACAGATTCTAGCGGCAACACCTCTGAAATTAGCACGGAGCTTGTTCTACACGATGCGACTAGTCCGACAGTTGCCTGTCCCGAATCAGTGGAAGTATACGCCGATGCGTCTTGTATGTATTTGATGCCCAACGTTGTCATGCTGACTGAAGCCGCAGACGCCTGCTCGACCATCCAGTCTATGAGTCAATCACCCGAAGCTGGCGAACAATTCTTTCAAAATCCACCAGATGCCATTGAAATACTTGTCTATGACATGGCTGGCAATTCACAAACTTGTTCGACCCAAGTCCACGCCTTCGATACAATTGCTCCGACAATCTCATTGATGGATCCAGTCCTCTTGCCTTTGGATAATAACTGTCTGATCACAATACCAGATTTCACTGCACAAATTCAAGCACTCGATAATTGCTCTCAAAATCTTGAGCTCACTCAATTTCCCGTGGCAGGTGCGCTTGCCGAAGCTACTCAAGGAATATCTTGCACCATTACGGCTACGGATGATTCTGGCAATGAAGCAAGTACAGTAATTCAAATCGAGTATATCGATGATTCAGCACCTACGGTTGAGTGCCCTGAATCATTGCACTTTGAGGTGGATGACAATTGTATTTGGATTGTCCCAGATCTGACAGTAGAAATAAGCGCATCCGACAACTGCAATTCCTCCCTCACTTTTGAGCAAAGCTTGTCTGCACAGACCGAAATCCCACTCACACCAGACGCCATTCCGATCACTTTCACGGTTACGGATGATTCGGGAAACCAGGGCACATGCGACGTTTCGATTTTCCTGGAAGATATTATCCCTCCCACGATCTCCTTGAGTCCAGATTTAATTCAAACAAACTCACTTGGTGAATGTGGTGCCATAGTCAATTTTGAAAACGCCTTGTCAACCGATAATTGTGGCAATACCACGATCGAGCAAATCGCTGGACCTCCGTCAGGATCCTTTTTTGAGGTGGGCACTACCCAATTAGTTTTCGTAAGTACCGATCAATTTGGCAATTCTTCAGAAGCCTCTTTCTTGATCGAAATCGAAGATATAGAAGACCCATCTATCACATGTCCGGCGCCAATATCGCTTAGCACAAGCTCTGGTGAATGCGAGGTTTGGCTTGAATTTGAGGCCCCAATTGTCAGTGATAATTGCGCTATCAATTCACTCACACAAATCTCAGGACCTGCCTCCGGAACATGGGTAAACCCGGGTAATTACACAGTTACTTTTTTGGCAATAGACAGCAGTGGAAACGAAACTGAATGTTCCTTTGACGTGGATATCATTGACACTACTCCCCCCGTGATCATATGTCCAGATAATATCATCCAAGCCAATTCTGAAGGGTTATGTGGTGCATTCGTATCTTTTGACATAGTCGCTTCTGACAATTGTGCCGACTTCATTCTTACACAAATCGAAGGAAGTTCAAGTGGCAGCTACTTCCCTGTGGGCATGCATCAAATTACCCACCAGGCCATCGACTCTTACGGCAACGAGACCCAATGTTCGTTCGAAATCGAGGTTGTCGACGAAGAAGCACCACAAATTCAGTGTTCATGGGACATTAATTCAAGCGACCCCTTGGTCATTTACAATATGCCAATTAGCAATGACAACTGCGGAATTGTTGATGTCGAACTTCTCAGTGGATTGGAATCAGGAACAACATTTGCCAGCGGCTCGAACATGGTGGAATTTATCGCTACCGACCCTTCTTCCAATTTTAGCACCTGCGAATTTGAAATTTATGTCAACTCACCTCCCGTAGCATCTCCAATTATTTTGACTACACACCTCAATTATCTCTCAATCAATCCTTTGACCAATGACTACGATGCCGATGGGGACCCTTTCTTTTTAGATTCGATTGACTTACCCGAAAATGCGAGGTTGGAATACGACAATACGATTTCCTATTTCCCTGACAAATCCACCTGCGTAGGAGATTCGATTCCCTACAGCATTCGGGATGTCCATGGTGCGGTGGCTAGCTCGTACATTAAAATTGAACTGCTATGCCCTGAATTACTAGAAGCTCCCGAAGGGTTTTCGCCAAACAACGATGGGATCAACGATTCATTTGTTATCGACGGTCTGGATGATTTCCCTGGAAGTCAGATCAACGTGTTCAACGAACAAGGAGTGCGCGTTTTCTTCTCGTCTGCCTATAAAAACAACTGGGAGGGAACTTCAAATGTGGGGCTTTTAAAGGGTCATGCTCTGCCAGAAGGCAAATATTATTACGTCCTAGAGATCAAACAAAATACGATCAAACAAACGGGATTCATCATTCTTAAAAGGTAAATATGCGGAATGGAATAATCATCATACTACTGTTTTTAGGACATCAGCATCTTCATGCGCAGAGTGAAATATTCTTTTCTAATTGGATGACCGGTTTGATGGAATACAATCCGGCAGTAGCTGGAAAATCTACCGACTTATCGGCCGCGGCCCTATTCAGAAACCAATGGAATGGGTTCGAAGGAGCGCCAAGAGCCCAAATACTATCGGCGCACAAACCTATTCTGAGTCGGACCTTGGCGGTCGGAGGCTCAGTTAGAAGTGTGTTCTCGAAGCCAAACACTTCCTTTGGAATCGATGCCAACATCGCCTACCGATTAAGGTTTACAGATGTGCAATTACACCTCGGGTCTAAACTTTCAGGAACCTTTTTGAAATCGGATTTTTCATCCCTCGACCTGAATGAAGCTGACCCTACTTTCGAATCGACTACGGCCGGTAAATTTGTGCCGAACGTAGGTTTTGGCGCCTACCTTTTCAACGACAAATGGTACCTAAGCTTGTCTGCACCACGCATGCTAAAAACAACGGATGCCATGGGCTCTAGAACCTCGCCGTGGTACTATTTTAGTGGTGGGTGTGCCGAAACTATTAGCAATTCTTTTCGCTACCGACTGGCTTTCTTCAGTGGCTGGGACGCGCAATCACCACTACTTCTCGACGTAAATGCATCGGCCCTATTTGGGGGTAAGATGTGGCTCGGCGGACATTTCGGCACCAACCAATATGGAATTTACGCCCAATATGTTATTTCTCCCAAGCTCTATGTGGGCTACTCGATTGACGTCATGAACAGAAGAAACTACACCTTGTTGGGAAACTCGCATGAAATCACCGTGCGTTTCGAAATGAGCAAAGCACGAGGTAAAGTATATACCTTCCATCTCTAATCTCCTTTTTGGCACGAGCCTTGCACAAGGCAAATGAAATTCGTGCTATGAAAAAGCTCATATTCGTTCTTGGAATCATCTTCACGGCTTCGCTGACCCTTTCGGCGCAGTGCCACAATCAACGACAGCAAGTGAAGGATAAAAACAAGCGGCCTTCAATCAGCTTTGGCTTTCAATTGGCCGACCCGATGGAAAACTTAGGCGCCTCATATCGTTCGGCCTACATCGGAATGGAGGGTGCAGTAATGATCAATGTTCGCCAAACACCTTTTGAAATTGGGACATCATTCGCCTGGGCCTATTTAGGTTCGCAGCAACGAAACATCGCCTTGGTCGTCGGAGAAGTGGACGGTCAGAACATCCATAGCAATGGCTCGAAAAAATTCAGCCATGATAATTTTAGGGGCTATCTGGTGGGCCGATTCAAGCCATTCAATGGGCGTGTTCAACCCTACGCCGATTTTCTTGCAGGTGCCCAGGGATTTACCTCAACTGCAGTAACAGAGCGCACGAACTCCGGCTATACCGAAATTGTTGCCAAAGAGAAACTTGAACGCAACGTCTCTCCTTCCTTTGGATATGGCTTTGGATTGAAGCTTCGATTGAACCGATATGTACTGGTTGAGACGAAATACCAGTATCTACATGGTCAATTTGCCACGTTCACAAATCCAACCACCACTCACATCTCTTCAAATGGTGAATTGCACTATGAAACAGCCACTGGAAGCACCACCATGCAAGTCTTTCACATCGGAATGTCTTTCGAATTTTAGCAGCCGATTATAAGATTCTATTACCTCTGTGTTACGTGATTTCCCTAGCTTCTTGTAGGACTTAGCCTAAACGGTCAAAACCGTTTTGTAGACCGAAATGCGTTCGTAGTTTTGGTCCGCTACCAAGCACTCACTATTTAGAATATTTACCTACGTCCACGTAAACTCAATAGCAATGTACGCAAGTGGCTCAGGTATGAATTATGTAGATCCAGGAAAAGTTTTCCTTCTACTCGCAATTATTTTCTTTGGCGCATTTCAGATAATGAATAGCCAAACTTATTCAGTCGACTTTTCAATTTCTCCAGATTGTTGGGGTTATGAAACATCATGGACGCTGTACGATTCGAACGGCAATCTAGTTGACGAGGCTCCAACCAACACCTATTCTGGTGAATGGGCCAATGGATCCGGACCGTTCACGGAAACCTATTCGCTTTCTGGCGGACTCTGTTATACGTTTACCATTTACGATTCGTATGGAGATGGAATGAGCGGTTCTGATTACGGAAGCTGCAATGTCGATGGAACCTTCTCATTTACCGCTACATCAGGTGGAGTTCTAGCGGAAATGATCGATGCAGATTTTGGCAGTTCAGAAGTACACAATTTCTGCATTACTCCGGGCTGTACCGATCCTGAGGCGTCAAATTACAGCTCCTCAGCCAACTTCGACGATGGCTCTTGTGCTTTCAGTCCGCCAGTAGCCGGGTTCACTTCCAGCGTTGGTACATCTGAATGCGGCTCCGCGACGGTTGACTTTACAAATACATCGACCAACGGTACCACCTACGCATGGACCTTCCAGAATGGAATCCCCGCCTCGGCCACATCGACCAATCCCAGCGTAGTTTTCCCGAGTGGAGGTACCTTTAACGTCGAACTCGTTGCGACCAACAACTCTGGAAGTTCCACGACGACCGGTCAAGTAGTCGTAGCAGCCGGTGACGGTGGATCATGGGTGACTTTGGTCATCAGTCCCGACTGTTGGGGATCCGAAATTGGCTGGACGCTCTCTGACAGCAATGGAAACGAAATTAAGCACGTCGATCCAGGCACATATATAGACGAATTTCCAGAATTTCTCGTCGACATTCGAGAGGACTTCTGTCTGGTTGACGACTGCTACACGATCGAATTCGAGGATTCATATTCCGACGGATTCGAAGGAGATGAATACTGGTACTGCGACGAGGATGGAACGTATTGGTTTGAGGATTCCGACGGAAACGTGTTTGGTCAGTTTGATGACACACCCGACTTTGGATCTTCGTACTCAGCTGTTGAATGCATCGATTACATGTTCACGTGGAAAGGTGGGTTTGACTCCGATTGGGAAAATACTGGAAACTGGTTAGACAACGCGGTTCCATCGGCTACCGACAACGTTCAGATTTCACAAATCACTTATCCTCCGTCTTTGGACGCAACGAAGACAATTAACAACCTATTGATCGACGCTGGATCGTCTATCGAGTTTGCCAATTCTTCGGGAACACTGAAAGTAAAAGGAAACATCGTCAACAACGGTACAATTGATGTCGACGCAGGTAAAATCATCCTCGTTGGTAATAAAACTCAGTACATCAAAGGTAGCTCCATTCCAATCTTCTACCAGCTCAAAATGAACACGACCGATTCAATTCGATTGTTAACGGATGTTCATTTTCGAGGACCATTGGTACCACAAAAAGGAACCTTTGATTTCAATGGTCACGATGTGGTCCTTGTATCCGACGCAGATAACACGGGAAGTATAGGTGAAATCAAATCCAACGCTGAAATTATAGGTGATACAATTACTATTCACCGCTATTTTCCAGCAGCAAGTGGAAGCTGGAGAATGCTGTCGACACCAATTATTGACGCTACTTTCGAGCAGTGGAATGACGACATACCTACGACGGGATTCGCGGGTGCCGACTACCCTACTTACCCCTCAGCGAGCAATCCGTGGAGTAATATTAGGTACTACGACGAGACACTTACGGAAGGTCAAGCGGCCTACCTAGACTCAGGATTTCATTCGGTTAGCAGTATTGCAGACACCATCGGAAACTCTCGAGGTTACTTTGTGTACTTTGTTCCTAGTCCGACCACAATTGACGTCACAGGCACCTGGCGCAAGTACGATCAGGATTACACCCTTGATTTTTCCGAATCCAACTCAGATCCATTTAACGATGGCTGGAACCTAGTGGCCAATCCCTACCCATCGGCCATCGATTGGGACGATGCCACGGGATGGACGAGGACCGATTTGAACGAAGCAGTATATGCCTACGATCCCATCGATGGACAATATTCGAGCTATGTCAACGGAGTATCTATAGGTTCTCTAAACGGAATCATTGCAAGTACGCAAGCCTTTTGGGTGAAGTCGGAAAGCGGCAATCCTTCCATGACTTTGAAAGAGAGCTCGAAAGTGAATACATCCGGCGTACATATGCGAGCCGAAGACATGAATACGCAAACGGTTATCAGAATTAAGCTAGAAGGAGGAGACAAAGCCGATGAAACAGTAATTGGATTCCATACACTGGCTCAACCAGGATTTGACCCTGAATACGACGCGTATAAATTCTACGCTCCAAACGCCAATCTGCCGAATTTGGCCTCGGTTGCTGAAGCGACAGAAGATGCCGACAATCAGATGGGTATCAACATGATTCCCGCTCCAGAAGAAAATGTAATGATCGACCTCATTGTTAAAAAGGGACAATACACCGAGATGACTTTGAGCAACGTCATGGTCGATACCTACGACGAAAACATTTGCCTTGTGCTAGAAGATAAAGAGCTTGAAACCTTTGTTTCTTTTGACCAAGGTGAAGTATACCCCTTCGTAATGGGAGAGGAGTCGGTGGAAGAGCGATTTGCCCTCCATGTAAGCGCTCCTTTGCACAGTGAAGCCACGCCTGAAAGTTGTCCCGATGTGAACGATGGTAGTGCTACGGTTCAAGGTTTTGGACAGGCCCCTTGGAACTTCACGTGGAAGAATGGCGAAGGTGATATCATTCAAGAACACAGCGATATGACGACAGCCGATAGCATGGAAAATTTGGCGCCAGGAATGTACGAGGTGATCGTTGAAAATACATCTACCCAATGCCAGACCGCTACAAAAGTGGTCGAAATCGGAGAAGCATTTGAAGAGCATATGGAAGCCCTTGTGAATCAGCAGTCGTGCTTGGGAACTACCGACGGAGTTATTGACATTCAGTTGGATTCCGACTATTCATGGAACCTAACCCTTTTGGATGATGAGGGCTCACTGGTGGGTACAATCGACAATCAAGCAGGCGATACAACGTTTACAGCACTAGCTCCCGGAATATATCAAGTTATAGGTATATCATCATGTGGGAATAGCCTATCGGCAAATGACTTGGATCTCGTTCATCCACAGTCGGTCGTCGCAGGGTTTGAAAGCGACACGGACACTATCAATCTGTATGAAGGAGGTGCTATCACACTGTATAACAGTTCGTCCAACGCCTTAAACTTTGTATGGGACTTTGGCGACGGCGCACTAGACTCTCTCAACATCGACGGTCAGTATATTTTCACCGAAGAAGGAGTGTATGATGTCTCTCTTACTGCTTACAACATGAGTTGTACAGACACAAAAACGCAGAGCTTTGTCGTACTTGACCTGACTCCTGAAGAGGAAGAAGAAATTGAAAACAACTCAAACTCACTTACCAATCAGGTTGCTGGAATCGACTTAGCTGAATGGGATTCCAAAGTGGATGTGAGACAAGGGCCACTTTCATTGACTGTCAAGTCTGACACACACCTCAAGCAAGAAGTGATTTTCAGGATTTACAACTCGGCAGGTCAACTCGTGCTGGAAGAGAAACATGATCAGCTAGACAATGCTGTAGAATTGTCGACAAGCAATTTGGCACAAGGTGCATTTCACTTAACAATTATCTCTGAAGGAATGCCCATCAAGACAGAGAAATTCATCAAGAATTAAGACAATTTAGCTATATAACTGTGTGTTAGGGGGTGTCTCGAGAGAGCGCCCCTTTGCATTTTTAGGAATAGTGCGTCCGAATTGGATCAACAAGTGAAACTAGCCCCGCATGGCATCTACAGGATCCAATTGACTTGCTCTCCAAGCGGGAATTATTCCTGCAACAACCCCCACAACCACGGAAATAACTATCCCCATTGTCGCATTGTCCCACGACAAAAAGAAATCCAAATCGGTCGCAGCAGAAATGCCTATCATAAGTAAGTACACCAGCAGCAATCCGACGACTCCCCCAATCAAGCAGAGAACGATCGACTCAAAAAGAAATTGAAGAAGTATGAACTTGCTTTTCGCTCCTAGAGCCTTCTGAATGCCTATTTGCCTTGTGCGCTCTTTAACAGAGACAAACATGATATTTACGATGCCAAATGCACCGACAAAGATTGACATAGACCCTATCCAGAACCCAAATTGTGTTATGAGATCGAAGAAAGTATCGATGAAATCACCAATCATAGTAGCCTCGATAACCGAGAAATCATTGTCCTGCTTCGTTTTGAGCCTTCGAATACTGCGCATGGTTGCGATAACCTCATCTTTCAAAGCTTCATTCTCAACTCCTTCTTTGGCTTTTACGATAATTGAGCATTCAGCCTCCTTGGAGTTGAACAGTCGGCCGGAGAAATTCACTGGAACACAAACCACCTGATCGAAGCCATTTTGGAGAAGTGAGGCTCCCTCTTTTTCAAAGACTCCGATGACCTCGACTTTGAGTCCGCCGACTTTAATTTTTTTACCTACAGCTTCGTCATCACCAAACAATTGCTGTTTGACAATAGCTCCGATGATCGCGACATTCCGACCACCATCGCATTCATCGACCGTGAAATAACGGCCTGAGCTGAGCTTGATTCCAATTACATCTTTGTAGGCATAATTGATACCCATCACCGCAACATTCTCCATGAAATTATTCAAGAATTGTGCAGTTTTCGAAGATTGTGTTTGATAGCCTATGGCCTGCGCATTGGTAAGTCTTTGGTTGAGATCGGATACATCTTTTATTTGTGGCTGACGCCTACTCATGTACTTCCACCACGCATACTCCTCATCCCCATCCTCGGGGCCCATGGGCCACTTTTGCACAAAAAGTACGTCGTCACCAATCATGTCGAAGCTAGCTTTGATCCCCGTTTCAAAGCTACTCACCGCGCTGAGCACCGCAATAATTAAGAAAATACCAACGGTAACACCTAGCAATGAAAGGACCGTTCGCAAAATATTTGACTTCAGTGACTTCGTCGCTGATAAAAAGCTCTCGGTGTATAGAATAATCCTCTTTCCCATTGGTAAGTCAAATGACGCGAAAATCCACAGAACTTGACGAATCGAGATCGAATAAATGATAATTATTAACAAAAGACCAAAACAGCTTTCAGGGGTCGCTTAACCAAGAACAAATGAATACTTTTGCAGCTTAATCAGCACATCAAGCATATGAACGGACAAAAAACCATCAGACGCGCGCTAATTTCAGTGTACCATAAGGACGGACTAGAGCCATTGGTACGAAAACTGGATGATTTGGGGGTAATACTCTATTCTACCGGAGGCACACAATCCTTCATTGAGAATTTGGGTCTGCAGGTAATTCCTGTTGAAGAACTCACAACTTATCCATCCATTTTAGGAGGACGAGTGAAGACATTGCACCCAAAAGTATTTGGTGGAATCCTAAGTCGAAGAAATTTAGACGAAGATGTGGCCCAGCTTGTAGAGTACGACATACCGCCATTGGATCTTGTTATTGTCGATTTGTACCCCTTCGAAGAAACAGTTGCTTCTGGTGCGCCTCACGACGATATTGTTGAAAAAATAGACATCGGTGGAATTTCATTAATACGAGCGGCGGCTAAGAATTTCTCAGATGTACTCATTGTTCCATCCATGAGCCATTATGAGCGTTTCGCAACTATATTGGATGCCCAAAATGGCACAACTGATATTGAACAGCGTAAAGCTTTTGCTCGGGATGCCTTTGGTATTTCGTCGCATTATGACACTGAGATTTTCAAGTACATGAGTGGCAACGATGGCAAGCAGCTCAAAATAAGCGAGATTCAGAATCAAACACTGAGATACGGAGAGAACCCTCATCAAACGGGGACATTTCATGGTGATCTCGAAAAAATGTTTGACCAACTCCACGGCAAAGCACTTTCGTACAACAACCTGCTGGACATCGATGCAGGCATCCAGCTCATGAATGAGTTCAAAGATGATGAACCAACGTTTGCCATTTTAAAGCATAACAATGCTTGCGGACTAGCCACTAGATCAAGTTTAAGTGAGGCGTATGAAGCTGCTTTAGCGGGAGATCCTACATCTGCCTTTGGGGGTGTGTTGATTGCCAATAGAAAGATTGACACTGCAACCGCTGAATTGATAAACAGTCTTTTTTGTGAAGTTGTAATTGCGCCAGATTTCGATGATACCTCTCTAACCATATTGCAATCAAAGAAGAATCGGGTATTGCTTCGTCAAAAATTGTTCGACTTGCCAACGAAGCAAGTGCGTTCGGCATTGAACGGATACTTGGAGCAAGATGCCGACCGACAAACGGAGGTTATTTCAGACTTGGAAGTTAAAACCAAAGCGAAGGCATCGGCTCAAGAATTGGAAGATTTGATTTTCGCCAATAAGTTGGCCAAACACACCAAGTCGAACACGATCGTATTTGCCAAAGACAAACAACTTTGTGCAAGTGGAACGGGACAAACATCCCGCGTTGATGCGTGCCGACAAGCGATTGACAAAGCAAACAGGTTCAATTTATCGCTGAAAGGGGCTGTTATGGCAAGTGATGCTTTCTTCCCTTTCCCTGACTGCGTCGAGTTGGCCAAGAATGCAGGAATTACATCTGTCATACAACCCGGTGGGTCCATTAAAGACCAATTGAGCATTGACTATTGCGATGAAAACGGATTATCGATGTATTTCAGCGGAAAACGGCATTTTAAACACTAATAGAGTAAACAACACTGCGCTTGTGAAAACCTGCAGAATTGCGTTCATAGACACTGGATTATATTCATATCTTTAGTCACTATTAGTATTGAACACTGCAACATTCATTTGAAGCCACGGATCACCGCACATGGGGTTATTTGATTTTTTTTCTCAAGAGCTAGCAATAGACTTGGGCACGGCAAACACATTGATTTACTACAACGACAAAGTTGTGGTAGACGAACCATCTATTGTCGCTATCGACCGAACAACATCTAAAGTTGTCGCCATTGGTCGCCAGGCACAACAGATGCACGGGAAAACACACGAAAACATCAAAACTATTCGTCCGCTTAAAGATGGCGTAATCGCCGATTTTAAGTCTGCCGAAGAGATGATCAAAGGAATGATCAAGATGATGAACCGCAATCGAAGCTGGTTTTCTCCTGTACTGAGGATGGTTATTTGTATTCCATCAGGAATTACCGAAGTAGAGAAACGAGCAGTTCGCGATTCTGCCGAACACGCGGGCGGCAAGGAGGTCTACCTCATCCACGAGCCAATGGCAGCTGCGATTGGTATTGGCATTGACGTCGAAGAACCCATGGGTAACATGATTATTGATATCGGCGGAGGAACTTCTGAAATTGCAGTCATCGCCCTGGGTGGTATTGTTACCGATAAAAACATTCGTGTTGCGGGAGATGAATTCACCCAAGACATTGAGGAGTATATGCGCCGACAGCACAACATTCTAATTGGTGAGCGAACTGCTGAGCAAATTAAGATTGAAGTTGGTGCTGCCCTGCCTGAACTCGATGATCCACCGGCCGATTTTGCAGTAAGAGGACGTGATTTGATGACAGGTATTCCAAAAGAAATTCACGTTACATATTCGGAAATAGCGCATGCGCTTGACAAGTCTATTTCGAAGATAGAAGAAGCTATTCTTACTTGTTTGGAGAACACTCCGCCTGAGCTTTCTGCCGATATTTACAAGACAGGAATCTATTTGGCTGGAGGCGGCGCTTTGCTGCGTGGTCTGGACAAAAGAATTAGCATGAAAACACAATTGCCAGTACACGTTTCCGAGGATCCGCTGCGTGCAGTTGCCAGAGGCACCAACATCGCACTTAAAAATGTGGGTCGGTTCCAGTTTTTAATGCGTGAGTAAACCCGAAGCATGCACATAAAAGATGCGTAGCCTATTTCAATTCATTTACCGGTTTCATGTAGGCCTACTTTTTTTAGTGCTTCAAGCGCTCTGTTTCTACTTGCTCTTTCAGCAGAATAATTTTCACAAGACCATTTTTATCAATTCGTCCAACAAGGTCGTGAGCGAACTGTTTGCCAAGAGAAATAATTTGGCCGACTACTTACGCCTAGATGAAATCAATGACACGCTTGCTTGGGAGAACGCGCAGTTAAAAAATCGTGACCCGCGATCATTCGTAAAACTTCAGAATGATCTGGTGATGATCGACGATACAATTCTCGGTCGTAAATATTTGTATACCAGCGCCAAAGTGATCAATAACTCGGTCAACAAGAAGAGCAACTACATCACGCTGAATAAAGGAACCAAACATGGGGTAAGTGAAGGCATGGCCGTGGTCTCACTCGACAAAGCAGTGGGGATAGTACGTCATGTTTCAGATCATTTCTCTGTGGTTCTTCCATTGGTGAACACAAAATTCCAACCCAGTGTTAAACATAAAAAATCGGGTGAAATAGGGGTTTTCTACTGGCCGGGAAACCGCCCTGATGAGGGTGAGGTCCATGACTTTGCAAAATATACCGTCCTTCAAAAAGGAGATTCAATTGTAACAACCGGTTATTCATCCTATTTCCCAGAGGGGATTCTTATCGGAACCATATCTGAAATCAACAATGACCCAGGCGACGACTTTATTCAAGTAACAATCAACCTGAGTACCCAATTTGATCGACTAAATTATGTAAACGTCGTCCAGAATCTCATGCTCGAAGAGCGTAAGGCCCTGGAAGATCTAGTACCAAAGGACGAATGATTAGAGTTATCCTAAACAATATCCTTCGATTCGTGTTCCTTTTATTGGTGCAAGCTCTGATAGTTAACCGCGTCAATATTCTGGATGGCTTGATGCTGCCCTTCGTCTATATTTTCGCCATTCTAATGTTGCCGCTTCATACCCCGCGTTGGCTCGTATTGATTATTGCATTCGCCACCGGACTGGCCATGGATATGTTCACTAGCACGCCAGGCATGCATGCGAGCGCCTGTCTGGTTATGGGTTTCCTACAACCACACGTCCAAAGTGTCCTCAGTCCACGGGAAGGTTATGAATTTACCGATAAACCAACCGTGCAAAGCTTAGGGTTGACCTGGTACGCTATGTTTGCCAGCGTGCTCACATTGATCCATCACCTTGTCCTTTTCAATATCGAATATTTCAAATTCGAAGGCCTAGCCATGACCCTACTCACTGCCCTTGTTAGCGCCCTAGGAACATTGATACTTATGATCGTTGGTCAGTATCTAATCTTCAACCCTAAAAAACAAGGTTGATGAATTTTGAGAACAGGAAATATGTTATCCTTTTCATGGTCTTCTCGGTGTTCGTGATTTTCACCGCGCGCTTGCTGTATATGCAAGCCGTGGATGATAGTTGGAAGATTAGATCCACTCGTATTACCGAGAAGGCTGTTGTGCTCAAGCCCCCTCGCGGACTGATCTACGACCGGAACGGTGAATTATTGGTTGCCAATCAGGCAGTCTACGATTTAATGGTCATTCCGAATGAAATTAAAAATCTCGACACGGCTGCTTTGTGCCGACTGCTAGAAATTACCAAGGAAGACTTTAATCAACGCATTGCGCTAATCAAAAAAGCAAGTTACCGCAAGCCTGGCGAATTTATGGGACAAATCAAACCCCAAGACTTTGCCCGCCTTTCCGAAAAACTCCACGAATTTGAAGGTTTCTTTGGTCAGCCCAGTACCATGCGCCTTTATCCCAACAGCATAGCTCCATTGCTTTCAGGAATGGTGGGAAAAGTTTCTCAACGCGCCTTGGACAATGACTCCTATTACGATCCGCTTGATTATGTGGGGCTAGAGGGTATTGAAAAATCGTATGAAGAACAGCTTCGCGGACGAAAGGGAATTCGGTATTTCTACCGAGACAATCGAGGTACGCTCAAAGAAGTTGCAGAAGGACGACTAGATAGTTCGGCGGTTTCTGGATCGGATATTATCAGTACCATAGATTCAAAATTGCAGGCCTACGGGGAGCAATTGATGAAAAACAAAACAGGTTGCGTAATTGCCATAGAGCCTAAAACAGGTGAAATTCTGGCCTTCGTCTCAGCTCCGGATTACGACCCGAACCTACTGGTAGGACGAAAAAGGGGAGAGAATTACAACGCGCTCCTTCAAGATTCATTGAGGCCTTTGTACAATCGAGGAGTTCAAGGAATGTACCGACCAGGATCTATTTGGAAAATGGTGCAAGCACTTATTGCCCTGCAAGATGGTATCATCGTCCCATCTACAAGGATTTCGTGCAACCGATCCATTATTGGGTGCCACGGGCCACATAGCTACGACGACCTATCTGGTGCCATTCACCATTCATGCAATCCCTATTTCCGAGAGGTGATGTACCGCATGGTAGAACGGAATGTCGAATCCAGCCGATTCAAAGACGCTGCCGTAGGCCTTGACGATTGGAAGAAAAAAATTGGTGCATTTGGTTTTGGTACGAATTTGGGAACCGATATTCCTGCGACCAAGTTGGGGCAGGTTCCTGGAAAAGGATATTACGATAATATTTACGGTGAATACCGCTGGGCTTTTAGCACGATCTATTCCATAGCCATTGGTGAAGGTGAGCTCCTAATCACCCCTCTTCAAATGGCCAATCTCGCCGCTACCATCGCCAATCGCGGCTGGTATCGATCACCCCATACTGTGCGCCAAATTGGCAACCAAGGTAAGCT